>JANMMJ010000239.1:0-30444 GCA_031373255.1 Hyphomicrobiales bacterium | reverse complement strand
AACCGGGTTCACCTGATACTCCTCGCAGGGAACGGCAAAGCACATGCGCAGAAAATTTGCGGCATAGGACAGATCGTTCTTCGGATAAACGAAGGGCTGGCCGATGTGATACTTGAAGGCCATGGCGGCAATCGTCGGCAGCTTGGCGATCATGCGGCGCGAGGCGATTTCGCGCTGCTTGGGATCATTGATGTCCGTCGAGTCATGATAGAAGGCCGACATTGCGCCGACGACGCCGACCAGAACCGCCATGGGATGCGCGTCACGGCGGAAGCCGGAATAGAACCGGCTCATCTGCTCGTGGATCATGGTGTGCATGGTAATGGCGTTCTCGAACTCCCTGCGCTGGGCCATGTTCGGGAGCTCGCCGTAATAGAGCAGGTAGCAAGTTTCGATAAAGTCGCCGTATTCGGCAAGCTGCTCGATGGGGTAGCCGCGGTAGAGCAGGACGCCCTCATCGCCATCAATGTAGGTGATCTTTGAATCGCAGGCGGCGGTCGAGGTGAATCCTGGATCGTAGGTGAAGGTATTCGTTTGTGCGTAAAGCTTTGTGATATCAACGACATCGGGGCCAAGTGTGCCCTTCTTCATGGGCAGATCGACGGATTTTCCGTCGATCGTCAGCGATGCCTTGGTGTTTGTATCAGCCATGTGGATCTCCTTACACCGTTAACCGGCATTATTGCATTGCACAATCAATAGGTCAAACTACCTGACCTGATCTGAGATGCGCATTACGGCTTCCTCGCGCCCGAGGACTTCCAGGACATCAAATATGCCAGGGGACACTGTGGTTCCGGTCAAAGCTGCGCGGAGCGGCTGGGCCAGCTTGCCAAGTTTCAGTCCGCTTGCCTCGGCATGGGCCTTTACAGCCGCCTCGATGTCGGGTGCGACCCAGTTGTCCACCGACCCCAGGACCGGTAGCAGTCCAGCGAGAGCCTCTGTCCCGCCATCCGCCATGATCTGGCGCGCCTTGTCATCGAGAGGGAAGGGCCGGGTGAGGAACAGGAACCGGGCGCCTGCCATCAGTTCCACAAGGGTCCTGGCGCGGTCCTTGAGGCCCGGCATGGCCTTCAGAAGCCGGGAGCGCATGGTGTCATCGATGCTGGCCAGCATTTCCCTGCCACCCTCCACATGCGGGAGAAAATTGAGGAAATGCTCAAACAGCTGTGTGTCGCCCGTGTGACGGATGTAGTGGCCGTTGAGATTCTCCAACTTGGCGAAATCAAAGCGGGCCGGGGACTTTCCGATGGCCCCGAGGCCGAACCACTCGACCAGCTGACCGGTCGAAAAAATCTCGTCGTCACCGTGACTCCAGCCGAGGCGGGCCAGATAGTTGCGCATGGCTTCCGGCAGATAACCCATGGCGCGATAGGCCTCGACACCCAGCGCGCCATGGCGCTTGGAAAGTTTGGCGCCATCGGGACCGTGGATCAGCGGAATGTGCGACATCACCGGCACCCGCCAGCCCATGGCGAGATAAATCTGCATCTGCCGCGCGGCATTGGTCAGATGATCGACGCCCCGGATGATATGGGTGACACCCATGTCATGGTCGTCGACCACGACCGACAGATTGTAGGTCGGATTGCCATCGGAACGCAGGATGATGAGATCGTCGAGGTCCTTGTTGGGAATGACGACGCGGCCCTGCACCTGATCGTCGATAGCGGTTTCGCCTTCCTGTGGCGCGCGGAAGCGGATGGCCGGCTTGACGCCCGCCGGCGCCTCCGAAGGGTCTCGGTCACGCCACGTGCCATCATAACGGATGGGGCGCTTCTCTGCCTCGGCCCTTGCCCGCATTTCCTCAAGATCCTCGGGTGAGCAGTAGCAGCGGTATGCCTTGCCCTGGGCGATCAGTTGCTCGGCCACTTCGCGATGCCTGACGGCGCGGCCAAATTGCGAGGTGGCTTCGCCGGCCCAGTCAAGGCCGAGCCAGGTCATGCCTTCCAGAATGGCATCGATTGCCGCTGCCGTGGACCGTTCGCGGTCAGTGTCCTCGATCCGCAGCAGCATGGTGCCGCCAGCGTGGCGCGCATAGGCCCAGTTGAACAGCGCCGTCCTGGCGCCACCGATATGCAGGTAACCGGTTGGCGATGGCGCAAAACGGGTAATCACGGGCGATGACATCAATCGCAATCTCCGACAGAATGATCTTGGGGCAGGGCCATTGCGGCAGAGGCGCGGCATAGCATGGGGTCATGGCCAGTGTTAAGGGGGCGGGGTGACAGCGGCGGCGCATGTCTGGACTGAAGAGGCTGGTCCCGGCTGGCTGGCGCGACAGCGGGCCTTGCAACGCGATGTTTTGTTCACCTGGTCACCGGTGCTGCTCATTCTCGGCATCTGGGGCTATTTCTCGCTTCCCATCGAACCGGCTTTGCCGGTCGTGGTCATTGCAGCGCTGCTCTTTGGTGCGCTGTTAACGGCTGCGTATTTTGGAAGGGGTGGATTTTCCACTGCGGCGATGGCGATTACTGTTGCAGGGTTTCTGCTCGCCAACTTTCAGGTGTGGCGTGTTGCGGCACCGGTGTTACCTGCAACCACCGACAAGATGGCCGTTGCAGGTGTGGTTGAGACGATCAACATGCGCGGGCGCAGCCGTGCAACCCTTGTGCTGCTTGTAACAAGGCTGGAACAAATCGATCCGGCGGTGCGGCCGCAGCGGTTGAGGATGACGTTGCTCAGGCCGCCCGCCGGTATTGTGCCCGGTGTTGAAATCGAAGGTCAGGCGTATCTGCGGCCCTTGCCGGTTCCTGTCATTCCGGGCGGCTTTGACTACGGCCGGCAACTTTATCTCGAAGGGGTGGGTGCTACGGGACGTTTCACCGGTGAAATCAGCGTCGATCACCAGGAGGGCCCTTGGCGATATTGGCTGCGCGGCAGGATCTATACGACGCGGCAGGCAATAGGCGCTCGCATTGCCGCGGTGCTGCCGCCCGAGCAGGCAAGTTTTGCCGAGGCACTTATCACCGGTGAGCGCGGCGCCATTCCAAAGCACATCACGGAAAGTCTGCAGATTTCAGGCCTGGGGCATGTGCTTTCAATTTCGGGATTGCATATGTCGCTGGTGGCCGGCGGGGTGTTCTGGCTGATACGGGCGCTGCTTGCCCTGTCTCCCGCAGTGGCGCTGCGCCGGCCAATCAAGAAATGGGCGGCGGCTGGAGCACTTGTGGCGGGACTTGGCTACATGCTGCTGGCGGGTGCAGATGTTGCCACCCAGCGCTCCTACATCATGCTGGCCGTCGTGTTCGTGGCCGTGATAGTCGACCGGCCGGCGATTTCGATGCGCAACCTGGCCCTCGCCGCACTGATTGTGCTGGTGATCCAGCCATCCTCAGCCCTGTCAGCGAGTTTTCACATGTCGTTCATGGCGGTGATGGGACTCGCTGCGTTTTATGAAGCGTATGGGGTGTGGAGGGCGCAGCGGGACGAGCGCCGGCAGACGGGGCCTCTGAGCCGCGTGATACGCACGGCATCGCTGGGTCTTTTTGCCATGGCCGCTACAACACTGGTGGCCGGTACCTTGTCTTCGATCCCCGCCGCCTATCACTTCGGACGGCTGACGCCACTCAGCCTTCTGACCAATGTCCTGGCGCTGCCCGTCATCAGCTTCGTTGTCATGCCGGCCGCCACCGTTGGCGTGCTTTTGATGCCGCTTGGCTTGGAGGGGCTGCCGATCTGGATCATGGGGCGAGGACTCGATGCCGTCATGCTGATCTCGGACTGGGTGGCAGGGCTTTCGACATCGCGTCTTACAGTTCCGCTGCTGACAGAACCGGCGACGGTCGTGATGACGGCGGGCATGGTGTGGCTGTGCCTGTGGCGCGGACCGTTGCGGTTCGCCGGGATTCTTGTCTTTGCCATCGGGGCTGCCATCTCGCCCGTCCGCCAGGTTCCAGACATCCTGGTTGAACCGACTGCGGCCAATGTCGCTGCGCGCAACAGCAATGGTGATCTGGTTCCCGCCGATCCGCGCAAAGGCCGTTTTGCCGTCGAGAAGTGGCTGCAAGCGGAAGGTGATGGGGATACGCCTGCGTCCGCTGCCAAACGCCCGTTGTGGCAATGCGAGGCGGCGATGTGCCGTGCGATTGTCGCTGGCATACCAGTGGCCTGGCTCAAGGAAGGTGCCAGTGCGGATGCCTGTGGTGACGCTGAAATCGTGATTGCGAGCTTTCCATTGCGAGGAGCGTGCCGGACTGCCCGGCTTCGGATCGATCGGTTCGACGTCTGGCGAAACGGCGCTTATGCACTGTCCATATCTGGCGGAAGGTTTTCCCCCACCACGTCACGCGGCGCGCAAGGGCAGCGGCTGTGGACAGTGAGGCCCGTGGCGCGGGGGCAGATCGCACCTGGCCAGTATCGCGGTCCTTCGACTTACTCGTCCACATGGCGGGATGACCAGGGGCAGCGTGCCAACTATGGACCTTCATATGGCGACGACGATGCCGGGGAAATCCGCCGCGATTGATGAAACGGATGAAGAAGCGGCTATAGTGATTGCCGAATTCATACGTATGCAGCATTCAGTGATCCCATGCAGTTTCCTCACCTGTTTTCGCCGTTCCAGCTCAAGTCGACGGAAATCCGCAATCGCATCCTATCGACCGGGCATGACACCTATTTGCCCGAGGGCGGCAGGCCGTCCGATGCGCTGATTGCGTATCAACGGGCGCGCGCGAAAGGCGGCGCCGGCCTGATCGTCATCCAGGTCGTCGGTGTTCACGAGACGGCGCAATATACCGATGCGCTCCTGATGGGAACGTCGGATGATTGCATTCCGTCCTTCCGCCATCTAATCGGGGCGATCCATGCGGAAGGGGCAAAGGCTTTCGTCCAGCTTTTTCATCCGGGACGTGAACTGCTGGGGCGGCCGGAGGGCGTGGTGCAGACGGCTTATGCGCCTTCGCTTTCTCCTTCAGAACGATTTCGCGTCACGCCGCGTCCGCTCGATCACGAAATGATTTCCGAGATCGTTTCAGGCTATGGCGCCACGGCCAGACGGATGGCCGAGGCAGGTGCCGATGGCGTGGAGATCGTTGCCAGCCACGGTTACTTGCCGGCACAGTTCATGAACCCGCAGGTCAATCGCCGCGACGACCAGTATGGCGGCAATCTGGACAATCGGCTGCGCTTTACGCGCGAAGCCATTGCAGCTATCCGCGGCGAGGTTCCATCCGCATTCATCGTCGGCATGCGGATGTCGGGCGAGGAGCACGACGACGCAGGATTGGCAGAAGACGAGTCGGTGGCAATTGCCCGAAGCCTCGCGAGTGATCTCGATTACCTTAGCGTGATCGCCGGGACCTCCGCATCTGCATCGGGGGCGGTGCATATTGCCCCGTCAATGGCGAATGCGCACGGTTATGTCGCGCCCTTTGCGCGAAAGGTGAAGCAGTCGACGGGTCCCGCAATCTTTGTGGCAGGGCGGATCAATCAGCCACAGGACGCAGAGCGCATCATCGCTTCGGGTGCGGCGGACATGTGCGGCATGACACGCGCGATGATTTGCGATCCCGAGATGGCCAACAAGGCGCGGATGGGGCAGAGCGACGAGATCAGGGCCTGCATCGCCTGCAATCAGGCCTGTATCGGTCACTTCCAGCTAGGGCTTTCGATTTCCTGCATTCAGCATCCAGAGACTGGCCGCGAGTTGACCTTCGCCAGCAAGCCGCGAGCGGCAAAGCGGCGGCGCGTGTTGGTGGTCGGCGGCGGACCCGGCGGGCTGAAGGCCGCAGCGGTGGCAGCGGAGCGTGGTCATGATGTCGAGTTGCATGAGCGCGAGGGACAGACAGGTGGGCAGGCGCGGCTGGCCCAGCTTTTGCCGCATCGCGCTGAATTTGGCGGGATCGTCACCAATCTGACACGGGAAGCGGAGCGCCATGGCGCACGCATCCTGCGGCGAAGCGAGGTGACACGACGCACGCTGATGGACAGCAAGCCCGACGTGGTAATCCTGGCGACAGGAAGCCGGACGCACCGGCCGGTCATAGAGGGGGAGGCAACGCAGGTCTTGCATGCGCAGGATATCCTGCAGGGTGCCGCCACAGGTGCGCGCGTGGTTATCTACGACTGGCTGGCCGACTGGATCGGCGCAGGGATCGCCGAGAAACTGGCCAGCGAGGGGGCCCACGTGCGTCTGGCGGTCAATGGCGTGTGTGCCGCCATCAATATCCAGAACTACATCCGCGACGAAACCAACGCGCGGCTGTTCAAGCTGGGTGTGGAGGTGTTGCCCTGGATGCGGCTTTATGGTGCCGACGGTGGAACCGCCTATTTCATCCATACGGCGGCCCGGCAGCCGGTTGTCCTGGAGAATGTCGATACGCTGGTGCTTGCCTGTCCCAATGCGCCAGTTGACGAACTGGCGGCCGACGTCCACGCGTTTGGTCTGGAACTGCATCTGATCGGGGATTGCCTCTCACCGCGCACCGCTGAAGAAGCCGTCTACGAAGGGCTCAAGGCCGGGATGGCGGTTTAACCGCAGATTTCCTTCAGAGCCTTCCAGTCGGCATCGCTCAGCACCGGTCTCGAAGGCCCCGGCAACGGCTTGATCGCCTCAATGCGCTCATTGGTTACAGGATGGGTGCTCATCATGTTGCCGATCTTGCCGAAGACACCTTTAAGCGGCTCGCCCTGTTCCTTGGCGACCGTTTCGAAGAAGCGTTTCAGCCCGAGCGGATCGATCTCCGCATTGGAAAGCGTTTGCTGGCCGAATGCATCGGCGTCGGTCTCCGCACCCCGCGAATAGCTGAGGATGGCGAGAAGCCCGGCGAAGCTCCCAAGATTGTCCCCGCCTGTACCACCCCCGGATGCCATGCTGAGGAGAAGTTGCAGGCCAACTGTCCTGATCAATTGCGCTTCCACGTGGCGCATCGAGATGTGGCCCAATTCGTGTGCCAATACACCGGCCACTTCGTCAGCAGTATTTGCACGATTGATCAGTTCACGGAAGATGACGATGCGGCCGCCCGGAAGGGCAAATGCGTTGAGCACGGGTATGTCGTAGACGCGCAGTGAGAATGGCGGCAGGCCGGGATTTCCCTCACGCATTCTCGCCGCCAGGCGGTCCAGTGCTGTTTGTCCCGGTGCGTTGGTGCAGGTCTTGGCCTCCGCAACGAAGGATTTCTCCACTGACTCGCCAAGCCGGGTCCGCCAGCTATCAGGCATGACGAATGCCAATTTCTGTGGGGCAAACGAGAACAACAGATAGATAATCCCCGCCACGGCCACGACGCTTGCGGCGATTATTCCACCAGTCCGCATCAGCCGATTGGGATTGATGCCGCCCCTCAGGTGCGGAGCGCAACGCAGCAGGTCGGCATTGAATGCGTCACTTCTGATGCCAAGCCTGGCGCCGGTGGCGCTATCGTGCGCAAGACGGAGAGAATGGCCAGGCACCGGCGGATCGACGGCGCGAAGACCACGGAAGGACCACGACTTGCGTTCGCCGCCGGGGAGGACGAGAATCAGGCCGTCATGGGCCAGCTCGACCATGACTTCACGCTCGACGGCAAACTCACCGTCGAAATATCTGGCGGGAACCGCAGGCATCAGAGGCCGCCCACGTCGAACGCGTCTGCCAGACCCTCACCGTAACTGTCCATCTGCTGGCGCGACTGCATGATGCGCGAGACATCTACCGTGCCTTCGGCGCGGATCCGATCCATCACATAGCGGACATTGCGCTGCTGGACGAAGGGATTGCCCATGCCCAGGGTAAACACGACGATGAGAAGATTGCCGAGCGCCAATGCCACCAGGCTGCCGGGCGTGGCGATGAGGCGGAACCGGGCCTGGTCGATGGTGGTGAAATTGGCAAAGACCGACATTTCCTTGGCGGTGTAGATGGCCCACACGATGGTATAGATGAGGCCGAGCAACGCGTAGAACACGATCACAGCGGCCACTATCGAAAGGATTAGCCAGAGCGGCGGCGGTCCGTTTCCGGAACCTATCAGATCGTCCAGCGATTTTTCGATGCCATCACCGAACCATTGATAAATCTCATATCCGATCAGCGCGAAAACGGCGGCTGCCAAAAGCACGGTCAGGAACCAGCACACGGCGTAGGTGGGATAAAGCCGTCCGGCCCTGCCGCTGAAACGGAATGGTGTTTCGCCAAAGCGCATGTCACCGATCATGCGCTGCTGCAGGTTGAGGTTCATGACTGGTGTCGACCAGCCCAGTGTTATGAATTTGAGGAGCTGGGCGCCGACATTGAGTACGGTGTAGCTCACCGGGGAGCCGACCAAGGCGCC
Source organism: Hyphomicrobiales bacterium (assembly GCA_031373255.1). Taxonomy (GTDB): domain Bacteria; phylum Pseudomonadota; class Alphaproteobacteria; order Rhizobiales; family Aestuariivirgaceae; genus JANMMJ01. The sequence continues at coordinate 22,186 of JANMMJ010000239.1, read as the reverse complement.
CCGTATGCCGCGCCACAGGGTGCGGGAGAGCTGGTAGCGGCGGGCCCGGTACACAGCCATGCCCCACAGCACGAAAACGATGACGAAGATCACCACCTGAAGAATGACCACGGCGGGATGGTCGGGGCCATAGGCGATCTGAATTGACGTTACCGCGGCAATGAAGGGCAGCACGAACAGGCAGAAGACGATTACGGCGCCCTTGAACAGCTCGATGCCGCGTCCAGTGTATTCGAGCGGCTCGCCATTGATGTGAACGCAGCTCCAGATGTGCTTTCTGACAGCGGTTTTTGCCCAGAAGCGGTAAATGCCGAGGGTCAGCACGTTGAGCAGGGAATTGACCAGAGTCAGTCCGAGAAGGCCCCCACGTGGCACATATTCGAAACGGAGAGATGAGGCGCCCGGTTGAGTTGGACCGGGGCTTTGCTGCAAGGGGGCGGGAATAGACATTGGCCGGACAATGTTGCTTACGCAGAGGCGGGCTGTCCAGCACGAAGCGAAACCGGGTTAATTGTAACCATGTTGCCCGAATGCAACATGAGCTGTTTTTATAGTTCGGTCAAAATGCTGCCCCAAGATCAACCATTCATCCGCCAAAATCTGCGCATATTCACCAGCAATCGGCGCGGAAAAATCCGGCTTTGCCAAGCCTGATTGCCACGAAAAGGATTTCCCTCCGGAAACCTTTTTCATGGGTAGCCGCCAAACTAGTGAATTGAAGCTGAATACAAGCTGACATCAGGAACAAGATGGACCTCGCCGTCCGCCATATCTCAACCAAAACATCACCGCGTTGCCGTCCGGGCCTGCCGCATGGAAGGTTGGGATAGTGATCGTGTTGCATCTGTGCGGGTCAGGGTTGGTCAGCCATGCGCCGTGGCGCATGAGCCTCCTTGCTGTCCTGGCAGGTTTTTTGGCGATGGTGGCCGGAGTACCAACCCGCGCCCATGCGGAAGAAGCCGGGTTTGCCGAAGAGTTCTTCTCTTACCTTCCCGCCGCACCCGACCTGAAGATTCCCGACATCGCCATCGAAGGGTTCTGGACCGGTGACCTGAAGAAAGCAAAAAGAGCATATCGTTCAGGAGATTACGGGCGGGCGCGCAAGTATTTTGAGAAGGCCTCGGATGAAGGCAACATCGTTGCCGATTGGTATCTCGGTCACATGTCGCGGCTTGGCCGCGGCGGACTGCGGGACGATGCGGCGGCTTTTTCCTACTACAGCCGGGTTGCCGATGCCTTCAGCGACGATGAAACCGACGCCAAGCGCCTTCGCATAACCGTTGATGCCCTGGTTCAGGTGGCCGACTATTACCGGGCGGGAAACACGGCCGCCGGCATCCAGCAGGACTTTCCCCGTGCCATGCGGATCTACAAATTGACCGCAACATACGGGCATCCGGCGGCGCAATACGCGCTCGGCCTGATGCATTTGCGCGGGCAGGGCATCGAGCCAAGCCCGAAGCAAGGGCTGAAATGGTTGTTCACCTCAGCGCGGAAGCGCTATGCGCCGGCCGAGGCCGAACTGGGCGAACTCTACTGGACGGGGAATTTCGTGAGATCGGACCGCACCCGGGCGCTGATGTGGTATATCCTTGCCAAGGAAACGGCCAAGCCGGAAGAGAATCCGGTCATTTTCGACAGACTGGACGATATGCTGGCAGAAGCAAGCGATGGTGAGCGGCTGGAGGCGGAAGCACGGGCAACTGTGTGGGCCGACCAGTATCCGGCCAAGCGTGCCAGCCAGAACGTCCCCGAATAACCGGCGGTTACCTTACGCAGTCAGTTCTATGACGACCGGAACATGGTCAGAGGGCTTTTCCCAGCCGCGGACATGTGAGTCGATCCGGGCCGAGACCAGCCGGTCGGCGGCCTGCGGAGAGAGCAGGGCGTGGTCAATGCGGATGCCATTGTTCTTCTGCCAGGCGCCAGCCTGATAGTCCCAGAAAGTGTAGATTCCGGGCTTGGCCGTCATCGCCCTGACGGCTTCAGTGAAGCCCAGATTTATCAGAGCGTGAAATCTCGAGCATGACTGGGGAAGAAACAGTGCATCGTTGACCCAGGCCTCCGGCACCGCAGCATCGATTGCCGCAGGGATGATGTTATAGTCGCCCAGCAGGACGGTGGCCTCTTCCCGTGCCAGCAGGCCCCGGGCATGAAGATGCAGGCGATCCATCCAGGCAAGCTTGTAGGTGTATTTGTCCGTATCCGGAGGATTGCCGTTGGGCAGGTAGATCGAGGCAATGCGAATGCCTGAAATGACAGCTTCGATGTAGCGCGCCTGCACATCGTCCGGACCGCCGGGAAGCTGCGGCCTTACCTCATCAAACGGGATCTTCGAAAGTATCGCCACGCCGTTGTAGGTTTTCTGGCCGTGGATCGCGAGATTGTAGCCAAGTGCCTCGAAGGCTTCGCGCGGGAAAGCATGATCTTCGCATTTGAGCTCCTGCAGGCAGACCACATCGGGTTCGGCTTCCTTGAACCAGGCCAACGCGGTTTCGGTGCGCGCCTTGATTGAATTGATATTCCAGGTGGCGATGCGCAAAGCCGGCCTAAATCGTAAATGAGGTGCCGCAGCCGCAGGATGCTTTCGCCTGCGGGTTTTTCACCTTGAAGGACTGCCCAATGAGGTCATCGACAAAATCGATCTCGGACCCATCCATATAGACGAGGGAGATGGAATCGATCAGAACAGTGGCGCCATCCCGTTCAACCGCGAGATCATCGTCGTTGCGATCCGATTCAAGCACGAATTCATACTGGAAACCCGAGCAGCCACCGCCATTCACGGCGACGCGGAGCGCATTTTTGCCGGGCTCTCCTGACAGGATATCCCTGATCCGGGCAGCAGCCGATGGCGTGACAGAGACATTCATTGCCGGTATGTTGTCCCGGCCTGCCAGGATGTCAACCCGTGCGGCGTGACATGGCGAATTATGCAGTTCTGCCGGAAACCAGCCGCGGCCGCCTGGTGTTCGAAGAGGCGGCGGCGAACCGGTCGCCATTTGCCCGCGACCGCGACCGGATCATACATTCGTCGGCCTTCCGGCGCCTCAAGCACAAGACGCAGGTTTTCGTTTATCACGAGGGCGATCACTATCGCACCAGACTGACACATTCCATCGAGGTGGCTCAGGTGGCGCGTTCCATCGCGCGGGCACTGGGGCTCGATGAGGATCTGACCGAGGCCCTGGCACTGGCGCATGACCTTGGCCATACACCGTTCGGGCACGCCGGCGAGCGGGAACTGAACCGTCTGATGATGCCCTATGGCGGGTTCGATCACAACGCACAGTCGCTGAGGATCGTGACGCGCCTGGAGCGCCACTACGCTGCGTTTGACGGCCTTAATCTTACCTGGGAAACGCTGGAGGGCTTGGTCAAGCACAACGGTCCACTGATCTCGAACGAGGGCAATCCGGTGGGGCCCTGGCGCGAAAGCGGCCTTCCCGAAGCCATTGTGGAGTATTCCGAGGCGCACGACCTTGAGCTTGCCACATACGCCTCGGCCGAGGCCCAGATTGCCGCCATATCCGATGATATTGCCTATAATGCGCATGATATCGACGATGGTTTGCGCGCCGGCCTGTTCGACATCATCGACCTGGGTGACATTCCCCTGGCGGGCGAGGCCCTGGGCGAGGTCCTGAAGGCCCATCCCCGGCTGGAGCGGCCACGCCTGGTGCATGAAACGGTGCGCAGGGTGATCTCGGCGATGGTACAGGATGTCATTACCGAAACGGAGCGCAGGACGGCAAGGCATAGACCTGGTTCGGCCCAGGCGGTGCGCGAACTGGGTGAGCCAATTGCCGGGTTCAGCACGCAGATGCGCGAGAAAAACCGGGTCTTGCAGCATTTTCTGACGCGCTGGATGTATCAGCACGAGCGCGTGGTGGAAATCATGGGGCGAGCGCAGCGTGTCATCCGTGATCTTTTCGAGGCCTACATGAACGATCCGGCGTTGCTCACCAAGGAGTGGCGGCAGAACACCGAACAGCAGGACAAAAGCCGCTATTCCCGGCAAGTCTGTGATTTCATTGCGGGAATGACCGACCGCTACGCAATCGAACAGCACAAGGCGCTTTTCGACCTCGATCCCCTGTTGCGCTGATTACCGGTTAAGCAGTTGTTAACACAACGAGAACTGGAAGTTTTCAGGCAATTGTGCAACCAAGGTTTAAGCAACCACTGGTATTGGTAAGCCCCAAGCGGTCGTTGGGGAAACAGAAGATGCGGTGGTTGCGGACGTTCAGAAACCTGTTTGCCGTCCCGGCAGACAATCCTGAACTGGCGCGCTCGCAGCTTGCGGCGCTCTCGAAACAGATTCCGCTGCTTTATTTCATCCTGATCGCCAACACGGTCGCCATTTCGATAACGCATTATGGGATCGCGCCCTTCATGCTTACCGTGAAGCTGCCGTTCATCCTGTATATTGCGTGCATCGTGCGCACCATACATTGGCGTCATGAACGCGTCTCCGCGCATGATGGCGATGATGTCATTCAACGGCTGCGCTCCACGGTGTGGCTGGCTTTCGGCATGGGCGCCGGATGCACCATCTGGAGTCTCAGCCTCTATCCCTATGGCGGCCCATTCGAGCAGGGGCACGTGGCGTTCTATATGGCGCTGACGGTCGTCGGCTGCATATTCTGCCTGATCCATCTGAGGGCCGCGGCCCTTGCGCTGACCACGGTCGTCCTGGTGCCCTACACGATATTCTTCGTGATGACCGGCAATCATGTGCTCATCGCCATCGCCATGAACATGCTGCTTGTTGCAGCGGCCATGATCTATGTGCTCCTAGCCCACGACCGGGATTTTTCCAGCCTGATCGAGACCCAGAAGCAATTGCTGGCGCGGCAAAGCGAAAGCCAGAGACTGAGCGACGAGAATTTCCGGCTCGCCAATGTTGACAGCCTGACCGGATTGCCAAACCGCCGGAGTTTCTTTGGCGCGCTCAACATCGTGCTGGAAAACTCAAGGCATTCGCACAAACCATTTGCCGTAGGCCTCATCGACCTTGATGGATTCAAGGCCGTCAACGATCTCTACGGACATGCGATCGGGGATCGGCTGCTCATCGAAGCCAGTGCCCGGCTTCGGGAAAACGCCAACGATACGGTGATCGTGGCGCGCCTCGGCGGCGATGAGTTCGGCATCATCGTCAAAGATGAACTGACGTCCGAGGCGCTGATGGACTTCGGGCGAACGTTGTGTAACGGGCTTAGCGTGCCTTACGACATCTCGAAGATTGCAACCGAAGTTTCGGCTTCGGCCGGTTTTGTGATCTACCCGGAAGGCGGACAAACGGTTGAAATGCTGATGGAGCATGCCGACTATGCGCTTTACCACGCCAAGAGCGTCCAGCGCGGCGCGCCGGTGATTTTCTCGCACCGGGACGTAACCGAAATGCATACGTTGACGCTGGTCGATCAACGCCTGCGGCTGGCGGATCTCGAAAGCGAACTCTGGCTCGCCTACCAACCGATTGTCGATCTGCGCTATGGTGCTACGACAGGATTTGAGGCGCTGGCGCGGTGGACCAGTCCGACAGCCGGATCGATACCGCCCGATATTTTCATAAGAGCGGCCGAGCGCTCCGAAATGGTGAACCGGATCACCGAATTACTCTTCAGGCGGGCACTGCGCGAGGCACGCACCTGGCCCCAGCCTCTGGGCATTTCCTTTAATCTTTCAGCACGCAACATTGCCACCGATGAAACCATGCTGCGCCTGATTGCGATCATCAACGAGAGCGGCATCGATGCATCGCGGATCGATCTCGAAATCACCGAAAGCGTGCTCATGGCAGATTTCGAAAACGCCGTGCAAAAACTTCAGGCGCTGCGAAATCTTGGGGTCAAGATCTCCCTCGATGATTTTGGCACCGGCTATTCCAGTCTCAGCTATGTGCACCGGCTGCAATTCGACAAGATCAAGATCGACCGGGGCTTTATCGCCGGGATTGAAGCCGATCCCAAGTCGGTCAACGTGATCAGAACCGTGGTCGACCTCTGCCGGAACCTCAACCTCACCAGCGTTGTCGAGGGCGTGGAGACCGCCGAACAGGTCCGCATCGTTTCGGATCTCCAATGCGATTTGATGCAAGGCTATTATGCGGGACGTCCCATGCCTGCCAAAGAGATTTGCAGCTTTCTTGAGGTCGAGCGGCGACGGCTCGCCCGCCCGCACCTTGCCCGGAGCGCCTGAACCACCGGTCCAGCAATGTTTGACCGCTGCCACCGCTTCCGGTAGGCACGCCTGAAACATTCGACCGATCCGGATTCTCATGAACATTTTTGCGCATTTTCAGAAGGTTGTGCTGCAGGAACTCGCGGCCCTTCAGGCCAGCGGGGAATTGGCACAGGGGCTTGACCTGAGCCGTGTCACCGTCGAGCCGCCGCGCGACCTCGCGCATGGCGATCTGGCCACTAATGCGGCGATGGTGCTGGCCAAGGCGGCCGGGCAGAGCCCACGGGTGCTTGCCGAAAAGCTGGCATCGCGTCTGGCTGCAAATTCCGAACTTCAGTTAACCGATGTTGCTGGTCCCGGTTTCATCAACATGCGCCTCAAGCCCGCATTCTGGCCGCGCGTGGTCGAGGCCGTGCTGCAACTTGGCGAGAAATACGGCCAGTCCGATGTTGGGGCAGGGATCAAGGCCAATGTCGAATATGTCTCGGCCAATCCGACCGGTCCATTGCATGTCGGTCATTGCCGGGGTGCGGTGTTCGGCGATGCATTGGCGCAGCTCCTCAAGGAAGCGTCCTATGACGTGACCAAGGAGTATTACATCAACGATGCCGGTGCGCAGGTCGACGTGCTGGCGCGCTCGGTTTACCTGCGCTACCGCGAGGCGCTGGGCGAAGCGATTGCTGAAATTCCGGCAGGACTTTATCCCGGCGATTATCTGATACCGGTGGGCGAAGCGCTCAAGGCCGAGCATGGCGATCGCCTGCTCAATCTCGAAGAGTCGCAATGGCTGCCACTGGTGCGGACCAAGGCCATTGCCATGATGATGGATCTGATCCGCGACGATCTTGCGGCGCTCAACATTCGCCAGGAGAAGTTTGTCTCGGAGAAATCCCTGCACGATTCAGGGGAGGTGGGCGATACCATCGCCGATCTCCGCAAGGGCGGGCACGTGTTCATGGGCCGTCTTGCGCCGCCCAAGGGGGAAGTGCAGGAGGACTGGGAAGACCGTGAGCAAACCCTGTTCAGGTCGACGGCCTTCGGCGATGACGTCGACAGGCCGCTGGTCAAGTCCGACGGGTCCTATACCTATTTCGCGTCCGATGTCGCCTACAGCCGCAACAAGATTTCGCGTGGCTTCAAGGAACTGATCTACGTGCTGGGTGCCGATCATGGCGGCTATGTCAGGCGGCTCGAAGCCGTAGCCGCGGCGCTGGCTGGCCCCGGCGCGGTCAAGGTCAGTGTCCGGTTGTGCCAACTGGTCAAACTCTACCGCAACGGCGAGCCAGTGCGGATGTCGAAGCGCGCCGGAGAATTCGTGACGCTCCGGGACGTCGTGGACGAGGTCGGATCGGACGTGGTGCGTTTCATCATGCTGTTCCGCAAGAACGAGGCGCCCCTCGAGTTTGACTTCGCCAAGGTCACCGAACAGTCCAAGGATAATCCTGTATTCTACGTTCAATATGCCTATGCGCGGATCAGTTCGGTTTTCCGCAATGCCGCCCAAGAACTCGGCGACGCGCTGTCGGCGTCTCAAAACGGCACGCCTGCCGACCTGTCATTGCTGACAGATGAGGCGGAGCTCGTAATAATTCGCAGAATTTCTGAATATCCGCGCTTGCTGGAAGCGGCTGCAATAGCGCATGAACCGCATCGTATTGCCTTTTATCTCAATGATTTGGCAGGCGATTTTCACGCACTTTGGAACAAGGGCAAAGAGTCGCCGCAATTAAGGTTTATTTTGACAAACAACATGCATGTTAGCCTTGCGCGGCTCGCGTTGTTGCGGGCGATTCGTTATGTTCTGGGGAATGGCCTTCGGATCCTTGGCGTAAGGCCCGTCGAAGAGATGTAGAAGCGGGACAGATTGATGGATCAGAATTCTTCCAACGGTTCGGGTAAATCGAACTGGCGTGAGAAGCTCGGCATCGGCACCAATGTCAAGGAGATGCCAAAGGTCTCGCAAGAGATCAATCAGACCCGGCCGCAAGCGAAGACAACGGTGCCAGCCGAGCCAAAGCTCGCCATGAAGCCTGTTTCAGCGCCTGAAGCGGGCACGCCGGTGCGATCTGCCCAGCCTGTGCCGCGGCCAGCGCCGATGGCGCCGCGCGCGCCCGCGCGTGCTCCCGCTGCAGCGCCAGCACAGCGTATCGTGACCAAGGCTCCGGCAGGCGAGAACCCGCTGGCCGAGAAGCTGCGGGCCCAGCGGCAGGCAGCAGAGCTTGCCGCCGAGCAGCGCGTCATGCAGGCGCGTGACCGGGCTGTCGAGCCGGAGGCTGTATCCGAGACAACCGTTGTCGCACCCGCGCCGCGGCCGGTTCCGCCTCAGGAGAAACCCAAGTTTTCATTTGCCGAAGAGGAACTGGTGCAAGCCAAGCGCGAGACTGTTCCTCCGGCGCCAAATTCGCCGATTCCAGGGCCGGTGGCGCGCGAATACACGCCCGTGTTCCAGCAACCGCGGCAAACCGGCACACAGGCGGGTCCCTCGCCACTACCGCCGCCGCGCCAGCCGCTGGGTGGTGAGCGTCCGGCCGGTGGTTTTGCCGATCCGCGCAATCGCCCGGCAACGAGCGGCTACCAGCCGCAATTTTCTCCGCCCCCGCAGCCGCAGGCCTATCGCCCGCTCGATCCGCCGGGCCTCAAGCGGCCAGCCGGTCCGCCGCCGCGGAGTTATGCCCCGCCGCAGGGGCTCCCGCAGCGCTATCCTGAGCGGCCGGCGGGCGATCCGCGCCTCGGCGCGCAACGCGAGGCCTATGAGGCCTACAGACGAGGCCTGCCACCGCCGCCGCCGGTCGAGGAAGATGAAGCCCTGTTCGAGGAAACGCCGCGCCGGGCGAGGCCCGAGCCGCCGCGTTTGCAGCCTCCAGCACTTGATTACGAACTTTCCGAAGTGTTCGAGGAGGGCGCGCCGCCACCGCCGCCCCGGCGCCGGGCAAGCGTTCAGGAATACAACCAGGCCTATCGCGAGTTCGAAGAAGATTACGCCGAGGAAGACAATCGCCGTTCCAGCGGCCCGTGGCTGTTGCTTGGCCTGCTTCTGATCGCGGCAATCGTGACTGCCGGCGGTGTTTGGTTCTACCAAAGCTCCAAGAAAGCCCCGACTACGCTCCAAAACGGCGCTGCGACGGAGCAGCAGGTTCCGGTGGTGCCGGCGCCCGAGCAGCCAGCAAAGGTCTTTCCCGAGGATACCGCCGGTCAGCAGACCGAGCCGCTGGCGCCCACCCAGGCCGACAAGAAGAAACAGATCTACGACCGCATCGTAGGAGACCAGGAGATTCAGGGCAGCGACGTGGTGCCGACAGTCGAACAACCGTTGCAGCCGGAAGCGCCAGCCGAGGCGCCCGCTGCGGCCGCGCCGTCGCCAACAATTGTGCCGGTGCCAGAACCTGCGCCTGCGCCCATGCCCGCGCCAGCCCCTGCTGCGGGGAGTACGGGTGCAGAGCCTGTGCCGACGCCAACGGAGGCCGCTCCGGCCCTCGGCACACAGCCGGCGGATGGCAATTCTGTTGAACCCCTGCCGCTTCCTTTGCCGCCGCCTCCGGGTGATGACACGCAAGGCGCATTGCCATCGCAGAACAGCAGCCAGACCGTCGCTGCGGCGCAAAGCATCATTCCCGAGCCGCCAAAGCCAGCCGCGGTGGCGCCCGCTGTCGTGGCAGCAGCTATTCCGGAGCCCGACGTTCCTGAAATGCCGGCACCCGCGCCGGTTCCAGGCGATGGCCTTGCCAACTCCGGTGCTGCAACCGTTCCCCAGGTCACACCGCCGCCAACGCCTGAACCCGCCGTGACCGAAGCGCCCGCGGAACCCGCTCCGGCGATAGCAGTCGAAGTGCCGAAAAAGAAGGTTGCCGAGAAGAAGGCAACGACAAAGAAGGCGAAGCCGGCAACGGAAAGCACGGCCCTTGGCGCAGAACCGGTGGTGCTGGTACCGCCGGCAAGTCCTACGACCAATACGGCGTCATTGGCACCCGAGCAGCCGGCCGCCGAGACCTCCGGTTCCGGATCGTTCTTCAAGCTGGGTGGCAGCCCGGGCAACAACGCCCTGAAGCGCATCAAGGACAAGAACGGCACGTCAACTGCGGCGAGCGCAGCTTCGAGTGTACCGGACGACGGATCGGGCCAGCTTGCCGCGCTGGAGCCGCAAAGTTTCCCGGAACCAGAAGCAGCACCCGCGCCCGCTCCTGAACCCGCACCATCCACGGCGGCAACCAGCGGCGGGGGCTATGTGGCCCAGCTTGCTTCATTCCGCAGCGAGGCCGAAGCGCTCGCCGAATTCGACCGGCTGAGAGCCAAGCATCCATCGGTTCTGGGTAGCATGTCATCGCGGGTGTCGAAGGGATCGGCGGGCGGCATCACGCGCTATCGCCTGGGTGTCGGACCAATGGGCGACAAGGCGTCCGCCGACAGTGTCTGCGACAAACTCATTGCAGCAGGCGAACGCGACTGCCTGGCAAAGCGCCTCTAGTCCGGAATGTGTTTTGACGAACCCGGCAAGTCCCGCGGCACCCCGCGGGTGGTCCTGAGTTCGAGCAGCCTCGCGGCGATGGCGAAGCCGCAAACCTGTAGTGGTCCTTGACAATGTTCCCTTTTTGTTCTAGCGAGGCCGGAGGAGGAATTTTGCCGGCACATGGACTGGGACAGAGTCATCGAGCGCAATCAGGCAGCGCTCATCCGCATCGTCGCGATGCTCATTGCCATGGTGGAAATGGGAACAGGCACCATGGCGTTACTGCTTCCGCCGTCTCTCTACCGTGGAGTGTCGCGCATGTTGCTCCCAACGGAATCGGCGGTGCGCCGCCTGATTGCCATTGCGGCGCGCGGGCTCAAGGTGAAACCCGCTCTCATCCGTCCGATGCCCAAGGGGCTTGTTCTCGCCGCAAAGGGCGGCGGACAGATCGCGTTTCAGCTGTTCGACACGCGCCAGCGGTTCAGCCGCAACAGCCAAAGGCGTTCCGCTGCAAATCCCCGCATTCACGTCTTTGCCGACAGTCCGCTCATCCCGTTGTTCCAGCCCCGGCGGCTGATCGAAAGCCCCATCTTGGAGCCGGATGGCGCCGTCGATGCGACGCGCCTCGGCCGTCGTCTCGCCGCGGTCAGGATGGCGCTCGACAACCTGCCGCGGCAGGCCCGGCGTCTGGTGCGCTGGAAAGCCCGGCGCCACCGGATGCAAAAACCCGCCTTCTGGTCGCCGTTCCGCCCCGGTCCTCCGCCCGGCCATCGCAAGGAGGCCATAGAGGAAATCGACTTTGTGCTGCGCGAGTGCCATGGGTTGGCGAGGGACGCGCTACACGAAGACACATCCTGATCACATCCTGCCATCGCAGCGGCGGCGGGCCTGCGGCTGATGCCGTGAAGCCTCATTCCGCTACAGGCTTGTTCAGGAAAACCATGACATGATCGGGGCCTTCATCTCAGGCTGCGCCGGCGCTTCCTTGTCAGCCCAGGAAACTGCTTTCTTTACGGCGACACAGCCATGGGGCCTGATAGTCTTCAAGCGCAATTGCGAAACGCCGGACCAGCTTCGGGCGCTTTCCTCTGAATTCCGCAAGGCGGTTGGGCGGCGCGATGCGCCCGTGTTCATCGACCAGGAGGGCGGGCGGGTGCAGCGGCTTGGACCGCCGTCGAATTCCTGGCGGAAATATCCGGCCGCGCGAAAATATGACGGGCTTTACGGGCGCGATCCCGTGGCGGCGCTGCGTGCGGCGCGGCATGTGGGCCGCCTGATGGCGCAGGATCTCGTTGCCTGCGGCATTACAGCTGACTGTCTACCGGTGCTCGATCTTCCACAAGCGGGAGCCCATGACATCATAGGCGACCGCGCATATTCGATGCAGCTCGAACGTATCATCATGCTGGCGCGCGCCCATGTGGCGGGATTTCTCGATGGCGGCGTGCTGCCGGTGATGAAGCATATTCCGGGACACGGGCGGGCCATGACGGATAGCCATCTGGCACTTCCGGTGGTCGGCGCATCGCTGGCACAGCTTCGCGCGTTTGATTTCCAGCCATTTGCAGCGCTGGCAGACCTGCCCATGGCCATGACCGCGCATGTCGTTTACAGCGCCCTGGACAAGGAGAACACCGCGACGCTTTCGAGGAAGATCATCAGCAAGATCATCCGCAAGGAGATCGGCTTCCAGGGACTGCTGATGAGCGATGACCTTTCGATGAAAGCGCTGTCCGGCAGTTTGCCCGAGAAAGTGACAGGCGCGCTCAATGCCGGGTGCGATATCGTGCTTCACTGCAATGGCAAGCTAGAAGAAATGGAAGAGGTTGCGGCTGCTGCTGGCGCGCTCAAGGGCAAGGCACTGCGGCGCGCCAAATCGGCGCTCAAAACGGCGCGCAAGCCGCAACGCTTCGATGAGAAAGCGGCCCTGAGAGACCTAGAGGCTGTGCTGCAGATTGCCTGAAAAAAACCGCCGGCCATGGGGACGGTCCATCGGCCGGCGGGGACAGGGCTGACGGTTAAACGATTAGAATCTGCCCGTCGAGATTGACGTCGATCCCAATCGAGAAGCTGTCATCGATTTTTGTCGCGCCACTTCCATCGCCGTCACCGTCGATGATGCCGACGGTGAAGTCGAGCAGCTGGTCGGGCAGGTTCTGGGCCTCGTCGATGCTGAAGTCGCCAATATCCCATTTGCCGGATTTGTCGAGCACCAGCACCTGGTTGTGCTCGTCGGCGGTAACCCATTTGATGGTATAGTTGGCTTTGAAGCCGGTAACGATAGCGCCCTTTGCCGGCGACAGGTCGATATCGAGACCGTTTTGACCGTCAAATACTTCGGCGCCAGTGGCACTAAAGACGTGGACTTCGGTGATTTCCACCTCGTTGCCGGCGCCAACTGTTTCGCTGGCCAGGCCACTGACGAAGCCGGCTCCGTCAATCGAATCGTCCGAGAAGGCATGAAGCTCCATGGAAACGGGAGCGCTCTTGCTTCCCTGCACCTGAACAACCTTCAGCGAAGCAGAATGGACATCCAGCGTGCCGCTGAAGTCGATGTTGCTGTCGATGTCGGCTTCAGTTGAGCTCAGTGTGGTGCTGATTAGGCTGGGATCGGTGCCCGTTACATAGGTGAAATAGGCGCCTTCATTGGGATCGAACATCTGGTTGGTGACGCCGATCGTGACACCGCCACCACCTTTCGAGGTGTTGATCGTATTGCTCGTGTTGGTGTATTTGCCAGTCCCATCGACTATCGGATGTTGGCCGATGACGACCAGCGCGCCGTCCGCCGTGCCAATCGTGCCGAAGAGGTTTTGCCCGGAAGGCAGTTCGCTGAAGTCGAAGTCTACGCTCTTTCCGCCCAGCGTCTGGTTGACGGTAAGCGTGTAGCTCCAGGTCGAATCGGCCCCGCCAGTGTTGAGTTCCAGCGTGTAGACTTCTTCGCCCGAAGTGAAGTCCCCGCTACTGTCCGCGTCCAGGAAGTAGATGAGAGTCTTGGCGTCGACAGATAGATCGCTGTTCAAGACGAATGTGCCAAAGTCGATGGTTGGATCGAAGCCGGTAATGCCTACGTCGCCGCCATCGTTTCCGGTGTGTGCGCCGAGCGGGTTGGTCACCGAACTGCCATCGGTTCCCGCCACGCTGTCGTCGAGTATACCGCCGATGGTCGGACCATCGTCCTTGAAGATGAGCGTCAGGCCGACACTGGATACCGCCTGATCCGTATCGCCATCGCCGTCAGTAACCGTGCCGGTGACTTTGATGAGGTCATTCAAGATCAACTTGGCGGGTGTGGCCGCTTCGTCCGGGTCATCTGCGTCGTTGTGCTTGACAGCGCGGTCCTGCGTCAACGTCGCGGCGCCGGTCGTGCCATTGACGGTGACTGTAAAGACAAGCAAATCCGATGTCTCGGTGCGGCCCTCGACTTCGCCCGTGCCATTAAGTGAAAGGAGGATTTTCTGGCCGGACAGGGTATCAAACAAACCGCTGTCGGCATCGGGGGCCTGGACCTCCAGCGCGTAGACAACCGCGGCAGCGTCAGCCACGCCATCGTGATTGACGTCCCTGGGTCCGTCGGCGCCGAAACCAAAGGTGAAAAGCGTGCCGAAATCGACCGGATCGCTCGGCGAATTCAGGTTCGAGTCATCGACCAGGATTTCGGGGGCGGGAGTTGCGCTATTGTCAATCGACGGGCCATCGTCCCGGAACTGGAAGCGGTCGCCGATGCCGGCAGGCCGCGTCGTTTGATCGCCATCGCCATCCGTCGCCGTGGCCGAGAGCGTAATGAGGCCCGCCGCCATCGACTTAACGTCATCTGGGTTGCCGGTGTCGGGATGCACGATGGCGCGCTTCTGGTCGAGCGACACCGTACCGTTCAAATCGACCGATATTCTGAAGACTTCGACGGTCAAACCATTTGCGACGACGGTGCCGACCACGTCGCCACTGTCGATGCCAAGGACAACCGCATTGCCGGTCGCCGTGTCGGTCAGCCCGCTCACGGTGCTGGTGATGCCGAGGGCGTAAGTCAGCGAATCTGAACTGGCTTCGCCGTCGGTGCCAAAAGCCGGCAAGAAAAGCCCGCTAAAGTCGCCGCTGGTATCCGTGCCAAGGTTGGTTTCATCGACGGTCAGCGCCGTGGGAGCATTGCCGGCCGCTATTGTTGGCCCGTCGTCCTCGAAGCGGATCTTGTCGCCTACATCAAGATGATCGGTCTGGCCTTGGGTCAGACCGAAGCCGCCAATGTCAAACTTGCCGGCAATGCCCTTCACCAGAATCTGGTCATGCGGCACGGAGGTGGTCCACTCGACCTTGGCGCCGGCGCCAAGACCGGCGATTGTGACCGCGTCAGCAGTACCGGTGTGAACACCCGTCAAATTGGTGATCGTAATTCCGTTCAGGGTGCCGTCGGCGTTGAACGTGCTGGTAACGCCGTTCTGTGTTACCTTGATCTGAATGATATCGACGGGGTTCTGTCCGCGGGCGGCTTCGAAGTCATCGCCATCCTTGGTGCCGTCGATATCGAATGCCCGCAGCGAAAGAGTCGCCGTGGTATTTCCCACGTTCTGCGAAATGTTCAGGAAGGCGCTGGTGACATTGCTGATGGTGCCGGTGAACTGAGCATTGTCGAGATCGTCGGCCTCACCCTGGCTGAGGCTGGTCCCGACGAGACCCGAAGGGGTACCCGTCACATAGGTAAAATAGGCGCCATCGCCGGGATCGAACGCCTGGTTATTGACGCCAATAGTCGTGGGTCCGCCGCCTTGCGACGTGTTGATGGTATTGCTGCCATTGTCATAAGTGTTGTCGGCTTTGAGGACGATGGTTTCACCGATAACCACTATGGCCGCACTCGTAGATCCAACGGCTCCGAACAGGTTCTGGCCAGAGGGAAGCGTACTCAAGTCGAATTCCACCGGCGAGCTGACGGCCAGGTCGACGAGGCCGGTGAGATCGACGGCATCGTCCGGATTGCTTGAATTTGGATTGTCGAGCGCTTCGAACTGGATCATCGAAATGTTGACATTTGCGCCAGAAACCGTGGCATGGGCAGCGAACACGATGGTGCCGTCGGCCTTGACGCCAAGCAGAACGTCGTCTCCGAGGCCGCTGCCTCCGGTCGTATCGATGCATAGGTAGATAGGGCTGCCGTCGATGGCGGTGAAGCTTGCCGTCACCGTGTGGGAGGTGGCCGCTCCGGCATAGGCCGGCAATGCACCGCCGCCGTCGGCGACGAAGCCTGTCAAGGTGCTTCCGGCGGTCAGCGTTCCAACGGTATTGGTGGCAACGCCGATAACCGTGTCAGGATCTGTATGCAGCGCGAGAATTCTGGCGCTGAACGTAGAATTCAGCGAGGCCAGCGAAATATCGTTGTCATTGTTGTCTTCTGTTGCCGTGGCAGGGAGACCGGTTTGCAGGCCTGATGATTCATCGAGGGTCACAGATGCGGTGAGGACGAGCGCCATTGTTCACTCCTGTTGAAGTGTTGAAACATTGATCCGAGGCCTCGTGGAAAAGCGCCGGGTAAGTTCCCGGTATTACGAGCCTGAACTGCCAACCGCCGCCGGAAGGTTCATCGCCACGTCAAATGATCAGGAAATGCTGATTTCGCTGGATTATTCCTATGTGGGACAAACGAAGCATCGTTCGCCAGCATGGATTGCGAATTTCATACAAGGGTCCAAGCCCATTGGTCCTCCTTTCGGCACATTAGAGGATATGCAGACGGGCTATATTTACCATAATTGTGCCATAATGTAAACATTGTAAATTACCTAAATGTAATCCTGATTTTTACTGTCTCAAAACTGGATTTCGTTTTGCAGAAACGTGATTATATCTTTGTTTTAAAGGTCAATTGCTTTGATTAAATCCCAGGCTATTTGATTTATTATTCAGTCAGTATGAAGTTCCGTTATTTTGCTTCAATCAGGGCACTATTGCCTAGTCGACAGCGCCCAGGTCTTTTGGCCGGACGAAGCTGACCAGCACTCCGGCCTTTTTGCCGAGATCGCGCCAGGTCTGCATTTCGAAATCGATGACCGCCAAAGCTCCGGTGGGGAATTTCTGCTCCATGCGGTGGCGTGATTTGTCATCGGCGTCCGTCGACAGGCGCAGCGCCAGACGCTCGAGCGACGGGTTATGGCCCGCGACAAGCACGGCGGATTCCTGCACCGCAATGCGTCTCACGGCATCAACGATGCGGCCGCCGTTGCCGAAATCGTAAATCGCATCATCGACGACAATTCGCGGAGAGGCGTGCAATTCGTTGGCAACGAGCCGCCACGTGTCGCGGGCGCGGCGGGCCGGTGAACACAGCACGAGATCCGGGATGAAGGCTTCCTTCCGCATGTGCCGGCCCACGGCGCCCGCGGCCTTCACGCCTCTGGAACTGAGCGGACGATCCCTGTCGTCCATACCGGGATCGGTCCAACTCGATTTGGCATGGCGCAGCAGCATCAGGCGAAGGGGCATGGGCACTCCCTAATTTTCCGCCAGCGATGGGTCCTCAATATTACGGCATCATGACGGATGGCCGATACGGTCAAGCTCGTAGGGCGTGGTCTGATACATCTCATTGATCCAGTTGCCAAACAGCAGATGGGCATGACTGCGCCAGCGGTTCTCCGGCTGCTGGTTTGGATCGTCGTGGGGAAAATAGTTGCGCGGCAGCTCTATCGGCTTACCGGCCGATCGGTCGCGCCAATACTCGTCGCCCAGCGAATTGGTGTCGTACTCGATGTGGTTGAACATGTAGAGTGCGCGGCGGCCGGGATCGCTGATCATGCACAGCCCAGCTTCGTCAGACTCCATGAGGACTTCGAGGCCCCGGCCGCCGGGCAAGTCGCCCCGGTGATTTTCCGTCCAGCGGGAAACGGGGATCGAGAAATCGTCGGAAAAGCCACGCAGATAGGGCGAAGCGGCATTGAGGTTCTTGTGGCGGTAGACGCCAAAGGCCTTTTGGGAAAGCGCGTGCTTGGGTACGCCATGGAAATGATGCAGTGCCGCCTGCGCTCCCCAGCAGATGGTCATGGTCGAATGGATGTGGGTCTGTGTCCATTCGAAAATCTGCGTGAGTTCCTGCCAGTAGGTGACATCTTCAAAGTCGAGCAACTCGACAGGAGCACCAGTGACTATGAAGCCATCGAACTTCTCGTGACGGATGCTTTGCCAATCATTGTAGAAGGCGAGCATGTGATCGGCCGGCGTGTTCTTCGGCGTGTGGTGGGTCATCTTGACGAGCGTAAGTTCAATCTGCAGGGGCGTGGCGCCGCACAGCCTGGCAAACTGGGTCTCGGTCTTGATCTTGTTGGGCATGAGGTTGAGCAGGGCAATGCGCAGGGGGCGGATATCCTGGCGCGCCGCGGTTGCTTCCGTCATCAGCATCACGCCTTCACATTCAAGCACAGTACGGGCGGGCAAATCGTTGGGAATTCTCAGGGGCATGGCGGTTACTTTGTGTCTATGGCGCGCGATACGAGCGCAAGGAAATCTTCTTCGGTGGCGACGGCTGGAATGTCTCGCATTCGGACCGTGTAGCCGAAGCGCCTGGCGATCGCTTCATAGAGAGGTATGCGGTGGTGCAGCAGTTGCTCGAACCCCCAGACCGCGAAGCCATCCGGATCGACATCGTCGTCACGCCTGATGCCTTGCTCCTGCTTGTAGCGGGCCCAAGATTCCTCAAGGAATTGCGGCTGGTAGTACATTGGCTTCGGATAGTGGCGGAAACGCTCAACCAGGGTACGCGCGTGTTCCGGCGTTCCCTCAATGTAGAGCAGCAAGGTGTGCTCGGAGAGAGTATTCAGCACGCGGTCAGCGTCATCGGCTACATCCACCACTTCACACAGGCTTCCGCCGGAATCGCAGACGAAGTGCTCGTAATCGTAAATCTCCCGCGCCTTGCCGACAAACTGCGGCACATCAAGCAACGCCGACATCTCGGCCTCGCGGTGCTGGTTCTGGCGGCGCTTGTATTCGGCAAAGGGAATGCCACCTTTGGCCGGATTGCCCGGCTTGCCGAGATAGGTCGAGAGCGGGCTCAGGTTCTCGAACGTTATATTGGAGGAAATATAGATCGAATCGGACAGCAGCAATCCGCGCAGAAACGGCACCTTCATGGCTTCGCGCTTGAAGTTGTCGACGATATGCTCGCCCATGTAACGCGTCCCGATCCGGTAATCGACCGAGTAGTGAAACCAGTGGCGGCGCTGCAGCAGATGGGCAAGGGTGGTCTTGCCAACCCCGGACATGCCGAAGATGGTCACGGCCTTGTGCGGCCAATCACGAAAGTCCTTGCTGGTCGAGAAACGCATGATCAGGGTTCCTAGCCCAGCCTTGCGCAGCGGGCAACGGCAAGTCAGAAATCCTTGGTCAACCTGAAATCGACGGTGTGGCTGTCGTACTCATAAAGGCTGATATTGGAATTGTTGCGCGTATAGCTGTATTCAATGACGGGCGCATACCCCATGATATCAAAGTCGCGTTTGGTAAGAGCGATGGTTCCGGTCCACCGGTTGTCGGAGCGTGGATCGCCGACAATCCTGTCATATTCGGTCAGGCGCACTTCGCCGCCGATGTTTGCGGTGATGCCGGCCTGCAGTTCCTTGTAGGCGGTGATGCTGGCCGAATAGGTCCAATAATCCTGGAAATCATCATCGGCATCGATGCGCGATGCAGTCAGGCCGGTCGATATGGCGAGGGTGGGATCGAAGACGTGGGTCCATGAGCCCTGGGACAGGTAAGCAATACCATTCTGGTTGTCGTAGTCCGGGTAGGTGCGGAACTCAAGCGTGGCACTGGCATCGATCCGGTCCTGCTTTGTCAGGCGCTGCGACTTGCTGATTCGTGGACCGAAGCCATAATAGGCGAGGTCGGCGGCGTCGCCTGAGAGTGACTGGCTGGCCACCAGGCCCAATCCCAGATGGCCGAAATCGTGCAGATAGCGGATTTCCGCACTTTGGCTCAGACTGAACTGGTTGAAATCGCTTTCCTTGTAGAGGCGGCCATTCACACCGGCGCCCAAAACCGCTGCGTAGTCCTGCGACAACCGCCAAGTATAAGCCGCGTTGACACCGGCGGAAAGGCCGATGCCGCTCTGCATGCGCGAGCCGGGATCAATCTTGAACGGAATGCCATTGTAATAAATTGTGTCGTTGGCGGAACCGTTATTGACATTCGAGCTGGGCGCGATGGAGACAAAGGCCGAGATCGTGTAAGGCCGCCTTGCATCGATCGTATCGATGAAGGATTTTACCCCTTGTGCCTCCTGTGGTGTGGGGGCAGCGCTCATCAGCAATTGCAGATGATGCTTGGCGGAATCGTCGTCCTCAAGAAGATAGAGCGTGTCGGCAAGTTCGGCGCGCACCAGCGTCAACGAAGGGTCGTTGGCCAGGGCCTTGCGAAACAAGGTGGCAGCCTCGCGCAGTTCGCCACGGCCGCGGGCAATCAGGCCCTGGATGAAGATCGTGCGATTTGCCGCGAATTTGCCCTGCAGCGGATAGCGCTGCAGGAGCACATCCGCCTCTTCATGCTGCCCGGACTTTGCCAGGCGGATGAGCAACTGGATGCGGATATTCTCGTCGTAGCTTTCGTATTCGGTTATCTGCTGCGCTGTGAGTTCGACTGCAGCAAGCGCCGGATTGGCCAGAATAAGCCCGGCAACAAGCAAAGGAGCGCTCCACAAGGAGCGCCCGCATCGCCGTCTTTTTGTCCCTGCAATATTTGTCAAATCTCCTCGGCGGTCATTGTGCGTTGAAGACCCCCGAATGTTGTAGCGTGGCCTTGCCGTTATCGGCCGCCGGGAACTCGCCGCCCTCGGGGTCATAGACGCTGGTTTTGACGGTAAAGGCGCCGGTGGTTTCGCGTGGGCCTCCACCATTTTGCCCAAAGAATCCACCTTCGAGCTGGCTTCCTGCCTGCGAAGCAAGGAAACCGTCGATAGTAGCGCCACCTTTGTAGGTGTTGCCGTTGATGGTTCCCTTGAGCCTGATATTGTTGTCAAAATAAAATGGAGCAATGACATTGTTGCCAGCCACTGTCGTGCCGTCAGGCTTGGACCAGTTGCCGGTCGCGTTGTCGTAGTGGTTCCAGGCGCTGCTGCTGTCCTTCCAGCGCCAGTGTTCAGGGGTCAGGGTGCCGGTCACCTTGCCGCTGCCGAAGTTCGCCGTGACCTGGGCGCTGCCATTGGATGAAAAGACACCGTTCGGATCGATTGCCTCGATGGGTGACGTCGTATCGGGCTGGACAAAATTATCAGCCTGCGCGGTGGACCCGTAGCTTCCATTGTAGGTCGCCGAACCGGTCGTCGGCATGTTGGCAGTGGGGGTTCCGCCAAAGGAAAAGGCCTGCTTCGTGCCCAATCCCGCGGTGATGGTGCGATACTGGACCGCATGGCTGTTGTTGAAGTTCCAAACCTGCAATTGCAGGTCAGTATCTGCATATTCCTTGTAGGATGAAGCGCCGAGGTTGACGGGTAGCGGGAAAAAGCCCGGCGCATTTGAGCCGTTCTTGTTTTCGGCAAGGGTGCGGGTTTGAGGCCAGTCTTCGTTGGTGGCCGATTTTGTATCGATCTCGTAGCGGGCTTGGCCTTTGCCAACCGTGAGCTTTGAAAGCGCTCCCGACGCCGGAGACACGACTTCGCCATTCTCGAAGGCAATCGTCTTGTCACCGGAACTCAGTCCCGTGTCGTTGCCGCCGGCGATCGTGTCGCCGCCGCCGGTGGTATCGTCGCCACCACCTGTCGTGTCATTGCCGCCGCCATCGACTGTGTCGGGCGGGCAATTCAGGCCGCAAAGATCCAGGCTCGCCTGGGAGCCGCCCGAGCCACCGCCCCCGGTGTTGCAACCGGCGAGGCCTACCGCTGAAGCTGCGATGAGGATAATTACTGATGCGCGCATGATTTCATCCAACACTGACAGGTTTTGCTCAAATTGACCCGTTCAGGCTAATTTTGCGTTAAGCATAGCGACGATGACCCAAACCGATCTGGAACATGCCGTTAAGGTTTCGGAAACCTGGTACGAGGCGACGGCGGCGCGGCAAGCGCCCCGTGCACCGCTGAGATCGCGTGTTGCTGCCGATGTCTGCGTGATCGGTGGCGGGCTTGCCGGGCTGACGCTGACGCGTGAATTGCAGCGGCGCGGGCGTTCAGTTGTTCTCCTCGAAGCCAGGCGCATTGCCTGGGGTGCCTCCGGGCGCAATGGCGGGTCGGTTTCTTCAGGCTTTTCGGAAGGAATCGAAGCGATTGCCAGCCGTCATGGGCTTTCCGTGGCGCGAGAGCTGTTCCGGCTTTCGGCGCTGGGTACCGATTACATCGGGCGCGAGATCGCGACGCACGATCCATCGATTAAAATGGGCGATGGCTCGATCGTTGCGCGGCGCGTTCCGGACCGTGATGGGACCCTACGCCATGCCGAGGCCATGGCGCGGGACTATGGCCGCAATCTAGATTTCCTCGGCCGCGAGGAACTGCGGCTCCTTTTGCGGAGTGAAAGATATTTTCTGGGCCTTCGCGACAATGCTGCCTTTCATATTCACCCGTTGCGTTATGCGCTG
>JANMMJ010000202.1:0-13302 GCA_031373255.1 Hyphomicrobiales bacterium | reverse complement strand
GGGTTGTGGTTGAAGTCGATCGAGACGTTGGGTTCGGTGGTGTAGCCCAAGATACCCTTGAGCTGTCCCTCAGCGGCAGTCTTGATGGCGGCGTTGATTTCCTCAACCGAAGTCTTGCGCTTGGCCACGAACTTGAAGTCGACGACCGATACGTTCGGCACGGGTACGCGAATCGAGGTGCCATCGAGACGGCCCTTCAATTCCGGAATAACGAGTCCGATTGCCTTGGCGGCTCCGGTCGACGTGGGGATCATCGACATGGCAGCCGCACGTGCCCGGTAGAGATCCTTGTGCATGGTGTCGAGGGTTGGCTGGTCGCCGGTGTAGGCGTGGATGGTGGTCATGAAGCCGTGGTCAATGCCAACAGCGTTGTTGAGCACAAATGCCACCGGGGCCAGGCAGTTGGTGGTGCAGGACGCATTGGAGATGACAATATGGTCCTTGGTGAGCTTGTCGTGGTTGACGCCATAGACCACGGTGAAATCGGCGCCATCGGCGGGAGCCGACACAATGACGCGCTTGGCGCCGGCGGTGAGGTGAGCGGAGGCTTTTTCCTTGAACGTAAAGATGCCGGTGCATTCCAGCGCGATATCGATGCCCAAGTCTTTCCAGGGAAGCTGTGCGGGGTCCTTGATGGCAGTGACCTTGAACTTGTCAGTGCCGATGCTGATCGAATCGCCTGCCACCTTCACGTCATGGGGAAAGCGGCCATGAACGCTGTCATAACGGAGAAGATGGGCATTGGTTTCCACAGGTCCCAGGTCGTTGACGGCGACGACATCAATGTCCTTCCGGCCGGATTCATAGATGGCCCGCACGACATTGCGCCCGATCCGCCCAAATCCGTTGATTGCTATCCGTACAGCCATGATTTCTCTCCTCGTATGACCCTTGGTCCGGCGCGTTTATAGCCAATTTGCCCCGTTGCGAAAGAAGAATTGTCAGGCGCAAGGGTTTGATGGCCAGTTTGTCTTGTGCAGGCGACTCTGACATATTGCCATTATATTTCGAGGGGCAGATGTCCGGGCCGCTTTCAGGTTTTGTCGTAGTCGACCTCACGCGGGTGCTGGCCGGCCCATGGTGCACGCAGATCCTGGGCGATCTGGGCGCCGAGATCATCAAGGTCGAAAGGCCAGGCACCGGCGACGATACGCGGGACTGGGGCCCGCCTTTTCTCGAGGCCGCTGATGGCGGCAAGGGAGACGCGGCCTATTATCTTGGCTGCAATCGCAACAAGCGCTCGGTTGAACTCGATATCGCAAAGCCACACGGCCAACGCGCGGTCAGGCAACTGGCCGCTACAGCCGATATCTTCATCGAGAATTACAAGGCCGGAGGTCTCGCGAAGTACGGGCTCGACGCAGGCCAACTCAGACATGACAATCCCCGGCTGATCTATTGTTCGATCACTGGCTTTGGACAGGACGGGCCCTATCGCGACCGGCCCGGCTATGACTTCATGATCCAGGGTTTGGGCGGACTGATGTCAATTACAGGAGAGCGCGACGATCTTCCCGGTGGCGGGCCACAGAAAGTCGGCGTTGCCGTATCCGATCTCATGACGGGCATGTATGCCACCGTCGGCATTCTGGCGGCGGCCCTGCATCAGCGCGCGACGGGCGAAGGCCAATATATCGATATGTCGCTGCTTGATACGCAGGTGGCCATGCTGGCCAATCTCAACATGAACTATTTCGTATCGGGCAAGGTCCCCGGGCGCATGGGCAATGCGCACCAGAACATTGTTCCTTACCAGACATTCGCGACAGCTGACGGTCACATCATTGTTGCCGCCGGAAACGACCGGCAGTTCAGCAATCTGTGCAAGGCCGCGGGTCATCCGGAAATTGCCGAAGACGACCGATTCAACCGCAACAGCGGCCGGGTCGCCAATCGCAATGAACTCGTACCGATTCTAGAGCAGTTGTTTTCACAGCACGCGAGCGCCTGGTGGCTGGAAAGCCTCGAGTTGGCCGGGGTTCCGTGCGGACCGATCAACGGGATCGACGAGGTATGGCGCGATCCACAGGTCATTCATCGCGGCATGAGAATTGACCTCGATCATCCACAGGCTGGCACGGTTGCGACAGTGGCGAGCCCCCTGCATCTATCGGCGACGCCGGTTGGCTACCGCAGTGCGCCTCCCGTGCTTGGCGCCGATACGGATGATGTGCTTCTGCGTCATCTCGGATGGCCGCCTGATGAAATCGCGGCATTGCGCGCGGAGTCGCTTGCCACGGCAAGCGGTTAGAAGGTCACGCCCGCATCTTCATCCATGAACCGCCATGGTGGCCGTTATTTCAACCGAAATCCGCATCGGAAGAGAGCCCATGCCGACCGCGGCGCGGGTGTGGCGGCCAATATCGCCAAACATCTCAACCATCAGATCGGAGCAGCCATTGATGACCTTGGGGTGATCGGTGAAATCGGCGGCGGCGTTCACCATGCCATAGACATTGAGAACGCGCTCGACCTTGTCCAAGGATCCCAGAACGTGGTGAGCTACGGACAAAAGTACCAGCCCGGTGCGTCGCGCATGCTGATAGGCTTCGTCCAGCGTGAAATCCGTGCCGACGATGCCACAGGCGAACTCGCCATTCTCGAGCAGCGGACCCTGGCCGGAAAGATAGAGAATGCCATTGTGCACGAGACCTGGCACGTAATTGCCTTTTGGCGATGGCAGGTCCGGCAGGATGATACCCTTGTCCCGCAGCCGCTGTTCAGCGCTCATTGCCGATCCTCCTCAACACCAAAGCTGACTATTGCACGGCGCCCCTGGCATCGACCCTGACAGCGCCCAATACTTCCGAACCACGCACGAGTACCACCCTGTCAAAGAGATTGCTGACCGGGCAGACATGATTGGGAAGGACCCGCACGACATCGCCCACGCTGGGTTTGCGCGAAATGCCGGCCAGATCGACATGGCCATGCTCTTCGCTCACTTCCCGCACGATCGCATCATCGGCCTCGCGAATTGAACCGTAACCTGTCTGGCCGAGGAGATCACTGGTCAGGGCCTTTGAGCCGGCATCGATGATGGCGCGGTCACCGGTGGGGCGGCTGACGACCGTTACCAGCACATGGACGGCGCATTCGGATGGCTGGCAGAGACCTCGGCCGACCAGTGAACGGTCATTGTAGATGTAAGTCCCTGCCCGGTATTCGGTGACGTGCGCCAGGCCATCATCCTTCCACATGTCGGGTGTTCCGCCAGTCGTCACCACTTTGGTTTCGAGGCCGCCCCGCGCAATCAGATCGCGCGCCTCGTCGAGGAAGACTGCGGTTTCCTGCCGTGTTCCTGCCTTTGGATAGGTCATCAGCCCGCCATAGGTCATGCCAGCAGTCTGGGTGATCAGGCGCGCGAGGTCAGCGGCGGCCTGCGGCGACTGGACGCCATTGCGCGCCGCACCGGTATCGCACTCCACCAGAACGCTTATGTTTCGCCCCGCCGATTGACCAGCTTGTCCCAGGCCTTCCACCACAGTGGCGTTGTCGGCCACGACTGCAATCGCAGTGCGGCGGGCAAGTGCTGCCAGGCGCTCAAGCTTGTGGCGGCCAATGACGTTGAACGTGAGCAGCATGTCTTCGATGCCGGCATCGGCCATGGCTTCCGCCTCGCCGAGCTTTTGGACGGTGATGCCGCGCGCGCCGAGGTCCATCTGGTATTTCGCCAATCCAGCAAGCTTGTGGGTCTTGATATGCGGGCGATTGGCGAAGCTCGCGGCATCGCAGCGCTGCTGCCAGCGCTTCAGGTTCCGCTCGACGATATCGACATCGATGATGGGAACCGGGGTTTCGAGGTCCTCGATTCTCCGGCCTGCCGGCTGGAGCGCGAAATGATCCAGAATATCCATGGGTTTCAGTCCGGGTTTTTCCTTAGTTAGTTCTCGCGCAGCTTCTGGGCGTAGACATTGACGATCAGGGCGGTGAGCAGAATGAGGCCACGAATGAGGATCTTGAGGAAGCTGTCGATGTTGATGAGGTCGAGGCCATTGTTGAGCACACCGAGGACCAGAAGCCCGATAATCGTATTGCCGATGCCGCCGCGCCCGCCGAACAGGCTGGTGCCGCCAACCACCACCGCTGCGATGGCGGTCAAAAGGAAGTCATCAAAGCCATTCTGCTGGGCAGAACCGAAGTAGGCGACACCGAGCATGCCGGCGATGCCGGCACACATGGCGCAAATGACCATCACCGATGCTATGATGAGCTTGACGTTTACGCCGGAATATTCCGCCGCCTCGCGATTGCCGCCAACCATGTACACATATCGGCCGAAGCGCGTGTAGGTGAGAACCAGGTGCGCGACGAGCAGGAAGATGATGCAGACAATGATCGACCAGCGCACACCGAAGATGGTTCCGGCTCCCAGGGTGGTGATCAGATCGGGGAATGTGTAGGCAATCTGCCCGCGCACCAGAAGCGCCGACATGCCATTGGCGATCTGCATCATCGCGAGCGTCATGATGAAGGATGGAATCCCAATCCAGGTGATGCCAAATGCATTGATGGCGCCCAGCGTGAAAGCCGTGAGCAGCGTGAGAACGATGGCGACGGCCCCCGGCACGGGAATTGTGGCAATGTTCACATAGTCCGGCTGGATGGTGAGAAAGGCCATGGTGATGCCAATGGCATTGGCGATGGCTGCCACCGAAAGATCGATTTCGGCGGTGAGGATTACGAAGGTGAGGCCGACGGCGATGATGCCGGTGATCGACGCATTGGCGAGGATATTGAGCGCATTATCGACAGTGAAGAACACCGGGCTCTGAACCGAGAAAAATACGATGAGCGCCAGAAGCGTGAAGATGGGCGCGATATTGCGCATCTGCTCGGCAAGAAAACGGCTAATTCCACCTTTGGCCGCCGCCGGTTCTGCTACATTCGACATTTCCTACCCCAATCTCCTTCACGCTGCCGCAAGCAAGTCCGCCTTTTCGATATGACCACGGTCGAACTGCCGCGCCGCCGTACCCTTTTTCATCACCGTGATCCGGTCTGCAAGGGTGAGTATGGTTTCGGGCTCAGTCGAGAGCACGAGGATCGCCACGCCACGATCACGCAGGGATTTCACGATGCGGATCACGTCTTCCTTGGCGCCCACATCCATGCCGCGCGTCGGCTCGGAAAGGATGAGCACCTTTGGCAGATGAGTGAGCCATTTGGCGAGCGCCACTTTCTGCTGGTTGCCGCCAGACAGGTTGCCGAGCACGATGTCAGTCGTCGGCGGGCGAATCTGCAAATCTTTGACGTGGGCCTCGGTGATCTTGCGCTCGGCGTCGGGCTTAAGGAGTATGCGGCTGATGCGATCAAGAATGGCAATCGAGATGTTCTTGAAAACCGGCTCAGTGCGAAACAGCATCATGCGGCGGCTTTCCGGCACATAGGCGATGCCGGCGCCCCGCGCAGCGGCGGTAGAAGAGAATGTAACGGGCTTTCCTTCCAGCTTCATTGCACCGGTCTTGAGGCGCAACTTGCCGAAGAGCGCCCTGGCAAGCTCGATCTGGCCACAGCCCATGAATCCATAAACGCCAGTGATTTCACCGCCGCGCAGCTTCAGTGAAATATCCTGCAGCAGCTTGCCATCGCCGATATTGTCGACCGAGAACACGACAGGCTTGGCATCGTCGCCGGAAAGCTCGGTGTGTTCGCCCATGTGAAGATCGGCAGAACCACGGCCGATCATGTGTGAAATGACCTTGTCCTTGTTCAGTGCCGAGGTCTGCTCGGTTGCCACCTTGCGGCCGTTGCGGAAGATCGTGACGCGGTCGGATACCTCCAGCACATCGTCAAGAAAGTGCGAGATGAAGACGAGGCTGCGGCCCTCGGCCTTGAGGCGGCGAAGTACGCCGAAGAGCCTCTCGACTTCCGGCGGCGACAGGGCAGACGTTGGTTCGTCGAGAATGATGATGCGGGCGCCTGAGAACAGGACACGGGAGAGTTCGACCAGTTGCTGCAGACCGACCGGCAGGTTGCCCATGCGGGTTGTTGGATCAATTTCAAGACCAAGGCTGGCGATCTGCCGTTTCGCCTCGCGGTTCATGCGGGCCCAATCGACAACGCCTCCGGCGAGCACCGGCTGGTTGCCAAGGAAGACATTTTCGGCAACGGTCAGATCAGGAACAACCGACAGTTCCTGGTGGACCATGCCGATGCCGACGGCCAGTGCATCACGAGCTGAGCGGAAGTGCACCGGGTGTCCCGCAACCTTCATGGTGCCATCGTAACCGGTATGAACGCCGGCAATGATCTTCATCATCGTCGACTTGCCGGCGCCATTTTCGCCAACGAGGCCATGGATCTCCCCCGGCAGCAGGGTGAAATCCACTTCGCGGAGCGCTAGAACGCCGCCAAAGTGTTTCGAAACACCAATCATCTCAAGAACAGGTTCGGCGGCTGCATGGTCAGCCGCCACATGCAGCGAGGGCGCCGATGCGCCCCCGCCTGGTGTTGTTGCAGTTTGTGCCACTGCCTGGATCAGATCAGGTAGTTCTTCTGGAGCCAGAGGTGGCCCGCGGCGGTTTCCTTGGTGATGCCAGGTCCATCGGCCAGGATGTTCTTGGCGATGTCTTTTTCGCCGGCGACCGCTGCGACGCCAGCGGCGATCGACCACGCGTGGATGCGGCAGGACGGGTTACGCACGGTCGCAACCATGGTGCCGTCGAGCACGGCGTTCACCGCAGGCGGCATGGCGTCGACGCCGCCGAGGAAGATGCCAGAGCGGTTCTTCGCCTTGATGACGTTGTTGGCGGCCAGCGCCATGTTGTCATTATGGAAGAAGCCCGCCTTGAGGTTCGGGAACTTGGTGAGCAATGAATCCCAGATGCGGGCAACCTTGGTTACGTCCCAATCGGCTGGCTGCTCGTCGACGAGTTCTACCTTGGGATAGTTGGCAAGCACCTGCATGAAGCCCTTGGCGCGGCCCTGTGCACCAGTATGGCCAAGCGCACCCTGGGTCATGGCGATCTGGCCTTCACCCCCCATTGCCTTCAAAACCTGATCGGCAACGATGGAGCCCATCATGATATTGTCCGGCGCGATGAAAGTGTGGAGCGGAATTTCGCCTTCCGGCGCCATCATCGTATCCATGGCAATGACCGGCGTACCGGCATCGATCATCTTCTTCACCGGGTCATTCAGCGTGCCGATGCCGAAGGTCTGGATCGCCACGAAATCCCATTTCTGCGAGGCCATGTTGTCAATCGTGGCGCGCTGCTTGGTGGCCGAGAGTTCGCCATCGAACCAGGTGAGTTCAACGTTCATCAGCTTGGCCCAGGCTTCTGCCGCCTGCTTGCCCTGCGCGCACCAACTGGCCTGCAGACCGGCATTCGACATGGCGGCCTTGAGCGGCTTGCCTGCGGCTTTCAGTTCCTGCGCGATGGCGGGATTTAAGCCAGCCTGGGCAAACAGGGTGCCAACGAGGGCCGAGGCACCAAGGGCCTTGAGGACATCGCGGCGCGATTTTCCTTCAAAATCAAAATCTTCGGTCATGGGGTAACCTTTCCTGGTCTGTTGGCAGCGCGACAAGCCGCACGGCCTCGTGTTTTTCGACTTGGGTTTTCAGAAAAGCGATCCGCGCGTCTGTTCCTCCCGCAATTACTCGTCAGTATTCTGTTTTTTATTCCGACGGAGCGCGATGCTAGTTTATGTATGATAAATGCCACGTGTCAACGGGTCATGCACTTGCGCACCCTGCACCCGCCGCTCTATCGCTTGAAGCCTAACTTAGAAATTCTGGTTCGTTAAGCCGCAAATACCGCATACAAGCCCAGCGTCCATGCAAAGGAGAATCTCCGCATGCCTTCAGCCACAGCGTCAGTAAAGGTAGGCCAAACCGCTTTGAGCGTCCCGCGCCTGTGTTTTGGTTGCGCGCCACTCTCCAGCATGCCTGAATCGTTCGGTTTTACCGTCGAGGAACAACAGGCAAAGGACACGCTCCGCGCCATACTCACCGGGCCGGTCAAGTTTCTCGATACATCGCGCAATTATGGCGGCGGCCGTGCCGAAAAATGGCTCGGCGAGGTGCTGCGGGACCTTGGCGGTGCACCAAAGGACCTGATCATTTCCACCAAGCTGGACCGCGATCCGGATACCAACCGCTTCGACGCCCGCCGGGCGCGCAAATCACTTGAGGAAAGCCTCAAGGCGCTCGGCGTCGATCACGTGGGGATCCTGCATCTGCATGATCCGGAACACTCAGCCTCGATCGACGAGATCACAGCCAAGGGCGGCGCCATGGAGGAACTCTTCAAGATGAAAGAAGAAGGGATCGCGAATGCGGTCGGGCTGGCGGCCGGTAAGGTCGACGTCATGATGCCGCTGTTACGCAATTATGACTTCGACGCGCTCATCACGCACAATCGCTTTTCGCTGCTCAATCGCAATGCCGAAGCGATGATCGATTTTGCCCACAAGAAGGGCATAGCTGTGCTCAACGCGGCGCCTTACAGCAGCGGCGTGCTGGCCCAGGGTTCGGCATCTTCGGCACGCCATGCCTATCAGGATGTTTCGCCGGAAATCCGGGGGCAGGTGCAGAAGATCGAGGCCATCTGCGCCAAATATTCGGTTCCCCTGGGGGCCATGGCCCTGCAATTTTCAATGCGGGATCCAAGGGTCACATCGACAATTCTCGGCATCAGCAAGCCCGGACGCATCCAGCAGACTCTGGACTGGGCGCAGTTCGCCATACCGGATCAGGCCTGGAGCGAAATCATGGCACTCCCGGCCACGACCGATGATCCGGAGTCGACGCGGGACTACCAGCCGCCGGCATAGGCTTCACACTTTGAGAATTTGGAGCGGGCGATGGGAATCGGACCCACGACATACAGCTTGGGAAGCTGTCGTTCTACCACTGAACTACGCCCGCCTCGGGCAACAAGATGCTGCCATGGCAGCGCCGGGTCAAGGGCTGAAGGACCTGAAGTGTTTTGACAGCTTGAGACCCTGTTTCTGATAGTTCGAGCCAATACCCTGGCCATAGACCTGGGCCGGGACTTCGGTCAGCGGTTCATAGATGAGGCGGCCAATGATCTGGCCGTCCTCGAGAATGAATGGGACCTCGTGGGAACGCACTTCTAGAACGGCGCGCGATCCCTCGCCGCCACCGGATTGATGGCCGAAACCCGGATCGAAGAACCCGGCATAATGCACGCGGAACTCACCCACCAGCGGATTGAAGGGCACCATTTCGGCGGCATGTGTCGGCGGCACGCGCACGGCCTCACGCGAAGCCAGGATATAAAACTGGTCGGGATCGAGAATGAGCGAGCCCCGCTGCCAGATCGGTTCCCAGAAATCGAGAACATCGAGTGCCGACTTCCTGTCGACATCGACCAGGCCGGAATGCGGCTTGGCGCGAAATCCCACCGGCTGATCGCCAATGCTGCCTGAAAGATCGACGGAAAGCGCCAGGCCGTTGTCGATATTCACATCGCCCGAGGTGATGAGCTTCTCAGTGGCATGCAACGTGGTGATGATGTCGTCCGAGGCCAATGCCGGGCCGGAACGGAACCTGATCTGCGACAGCCTTGACCCGGTGCGCACCAGCACCGAGAAGCTGCGCGGACTGATCTCGGCGTAAAGCGGGCCGCCATAGCCTTCCGGAACCTTGTCAAACTCGTGGGCATTATCGGCGATGACGCGGGTGAAGATATCAAGCCTTCCGGTCGAGCTCTTTGGATTGGCAGCCGCAGAAATGCCTTGCGGCAGATTGAGGCCTTCGAGCAGCGGCACAATATAGACGCAGCCTGTCTCCAGCACGGCGCCCTCGGACAGCGACATCCGGTGCAGCGACAGGTCATTCAGGCGCTCGCGAACAGTGTTCCTTGGCCCCGGCAGGAACGAGGCGCGCACGCGGTAAGCGAACTCACCCAGCCTCAGGTCAAGGCTGGCGGGCTGAATCTGGTCCGCGTCAGCCGGCTTTGCCATAACTATGCTGCCATCGGCGACAAGCTGCGCCAGGGCATGGGCGGGCAGGATGCCTCGCGGCGATGAAGGCTGCAATTTCCGGGCGTGCGGCATGGCGCTATTGAGGGAAAAACAGGCCTCAAAGCAAGGGGATTTGCGTGGCAGTGGAAAAAGCCACAGGGTGGCCCTATGAAGGTCGCCATGTATGAATGCACCTCGCAGGGAATTAAAGTCAGCGTCCGGCCACAATATCTGGAAGGCCAGTCACGGCCCGATGAAAGTCACTTCGTGTGGGCCTATACGATCACCATCGAAAACCAGGGAAACACTACCGTTACGTTGCGGACACGCTACTGGAAGATTACCGATGCCGGAGGCCGGGTGCAGGAAGTGCGCGGCGAAGGCGTCGTCGGCGAACAGCCAACATTGAAGCCGGGCGAGAGTTTCGAATATACGTCGGGCTGTCCACTCACCACCAGTTCAGGTTTCATGGTGGGGGCGTACCATATGCAGCGCGACGACGGCACGTACTTCAATGCCGAAATCCCGGCATTTTCGCTCGACAGTCCGCACGAAACCCACCAGATCAATTAAGCATGACCGGGCAGATTCTTTCTTCGCGCGACATCCTCGCCACGCTCATCGGTTTTGACACGACGAGCCGGGATGGCAACCTGCCCCTGATCGCATGGGTGGAAGACTATCTTGACGGCTGGGGGATTGCGCATCTTCGCGTCGACTACGAAGCGGGTAAGAAAACTAACCTCTACGCCACGATCGGACCCGATATTGCGGGCGGTATCGTGCTTTCGGGCCATACCGACGTCGTGCCGGTCGATGGACAGCCGTGGGCAAGCGATCCCTTCACGCTGGATGAGCGGGAGGGCAAGTATTTCGGGCGCGGTACATGCGACATGAAGGGCTTCATTGCCGTGGCCCTGGCAATGGTTCCCTCGTTCAAGGCGGCAAGGCTCGCGTCTCCCATCCATATTGCGCTCTCCTGCGACGAAGAAGTGGGCTGCAAAGGTGTCCGGCCGCTGGTGCAATACATGAAGGATAGTCTGCCAAGGCCGCGCGCCGTGATCGTGGGCGAACCGACATCCATGAAGGTGGTCAATGCCCACAAGAGCGCCATCACTTTTGCCACCGAAGTTACCGGCCATGAGGCGCATTCGAGTTGCACGCATCTCGGTGTGAACGCGATTCTCGTCGCTGGGGAACTTCTGGGCGAGGTCAGCCGGCTCGAAAAGGAACTGCGGGAGCGGGGCGATCCATCGGGGCGTTTCGACCCACCCTACTCCACGGTGCACGTGGGCACCATCGAAGGCGGCACGGCGAAGAACATCATTCCGCGGCGCTGTGCCTTCATGTGGGAAACGCGGCTGCTGCCGCATGCCGATGCCAATGAAGTGCCGAGCCGCTTCAAGGCCTTTGCCGCAAAGCTGGAACCGCAGATGAAGGCCGTCGCGGAAACAGCCGGGATCAGCACCGCGCAGATCAACACCGTTCCTGGCCTCAGGCCCGAAGAGGATTCACCTGCCGAGCACCTCGCCCTGCACCTGGCGGAGGCCAATGGCACACACGCTGTCTCCTATTGCACCGAGGCCGGTCTGTTCCAGGAAATCGGAATTCCCTCGGTGATCTGCGGACCCGGCTCCATCGAGCAGGCGCACAAGCCCGATGAGTATGTGGAAATTTCGCAGATTGCCAAATGCGAGGCCTTCATGCGGCGGCTGGCGCGCCACGCCAGCGCCTGAGCATTGAAATCCGGCCGGCCAATCCCTATATCTTTCCCGCTATGACACTGATCCTCAATATCGTGTGGTTTGTCCTTGGCGGGTTCCTGTCGGGGCTCGGCTGGCTGCTTGCGGGCGTCATCATGGCGATCACCATCGTTGGCCTGCCCTGGGCAAGGTCTTGCTTCATGCTGGCCGGATTTTCCTTCTGGCCATTTGGCCGCGACGTGGTGCGGCGCGACGAGCTCTATGGCCGCGAGGATCTCGGAACCGGCGCGCTTGGCGCTGTGGGCAATGTCATCTGGTTCATTTTTTGCGGCTGGTGGCTGGCGATCTGGCATATCTCGGCTGCAGTGGCGCTGGGCATTACCATTATCGGCATTCCCTTTGCGCTTCAGCACGTCAAGCTTGCCATCGCTTCACTGTTCCCCGTCGGGCGTAGCGTGGTCAGCTACGATGACCTGAACACGGCGCCCGCGGGCCAACTGGTCAAGCCGTAAAGCTGTAGGTCGTCGAGCAGAACTCGCACGTCACCTTGATCTCGCCGTTTTCCGTCATGTGATTGCGGTCGTCTTCGGAAAACTGCTGCATCATGTCGGAAATCTTCTGCCGCGAGCAGGTGCAATGGCGCTCAAGGGGGATCACGGGGTAAACCGTAACTCCATCCTCGTGGTACAGGCGATAAAGCAGTTCCTCGGGACTCAGCATCGGATCGAGAAGCTCGTGATCCTCGACGGTATCGAGAAGCAACCGGGCCTTTACCCAATCGTCGTTTTCAACAACTTCTTCAATCGCGCCGGGAGGCGCATCACCCGATGAAATGGCAATCGGGCTTGACCCGCCTTCCCGCGGCAAATGTTGCACCATGATGGCGCCGGCACGCCAAACATCCTCCGCACCAGCACCACGCCCCATGAGGGGTCCAGCCGAGAGCCTTAGCCTGGTCGGGATCTGCTCGGACTGGGTGAAATAAGTGTGGGCCGCATCGGTCAGGGTGGCGCTGCCGAGCGGCACGATGCCCTGGTAGCGCTCCATCTCCTCGCCCTGGTCGATGGTCATGGCCAGATGACCGGCTCCGGTCAGGGCGTGGGGCGTCAGGCCGGCGAGGCCGGCGTCGCGATCATAATGTGCATAACCCCTGACGCCACCCGGCGAGACAAAGTCGGCCACGAGCATATCGAGCGGGCCGTCGGTCTTGGTCTGAAGAATGAACTTGCCGTCAAACTTGAGGGCAGATCCCAACATTGCAGTGAGGGCGACGGCCTCGGCAAGAACAGCCGATACCGGAGCCGGATAGTTGTGGCGATGGAGGATGTCATTGACCGTATTGCCCAGGCGCACGATTCGGCCGCGCACGCCCAGTGGCTTGATTTCAAACGGCATGACGAGGTCGTCATGAGGAAGCTGCTTCATGGGATTACTTCAGACAGTGAAGGAGAATGGCCTTCTGTATATGGAGACGATTTTCGGCCTCATCAAGGACCGCCGACTGCGGGCTGTCGATCACCTCATCGGTGACTTCCTCACCCCGGTGAGCCGGCAGGCAATGCATGAATATGGCATCGGGCTTTGCCCGCTTCATCAATCGCGCATCGACCTGAAATGGCCGCAGCAGATTGTGGCGGCTCGCCGCATCCTTGTCGTGCATGGACAC
>JANMMJ010000195.1:0-1618 GCA_031373255.1 Hyphomicrobiales bacterium | reverse complement strand
AGCCCGAGACTTCCTTGCGGATCGGCTCGAACACGGTGGAATGCGCGATGTTCAGCCACGGCACCTGATCGTTGACGATCTTCTGGGCATCGACATAGAGCTTGGTGCGCTCCACCGGGTCGGTGATCTCGACCGCCTTGCTGACGTCCTCCAGGAACTTGGCATTGCACCACTTGGGCAAATTGTTGGTGTTTGGCTTGCCTTCGGAATTGCAACCCAGGAGGACCGCGAGGAAATTGTCGGGGTCGCCATTGTCGCCTGTCCAACCGCGCAGGCCCATCTGGTGCTCGCCGGCGTCCATGCGTTTGCGGTATTCACCCCACTCATATGAGACGAGCGTGGCGTTGATGCCAACCTTGGCCAAGTCGGCCTGCATCATTTCGGCCATGCGCTTGGCGTTCGGGTTGTAGGGCCGTGAAACCGGCATCCACCACAGGTCGGTGTCGAACTTCTCAATGCCCGCCGCCTTCAGCATCTCCTTGGCCTTGTCGGGATTGTATTCGTAGTCAACCGCATCGGTGTCGTAGGACCACATGGTTGGCGGGATCGGGTTCTTGGCTTTCTGGCCGGCCCCCTGATAGACTTCCTTGAGGATGGCATCGCGGTCGATCGCCATGGCGATGGCTTTGCGGACCTCGACCTTGTCGAAGGGTGGCTTTAGAGTGTTCATTGCGAGGAAACCGATATTGAGGCCCGCCTGTTCGAGGACGACGATGTCCTTGTTCTCCTTCATGGCGGCGAGATCGGCCGGGTTGGGATAGCCCAGCACCTGGCACTCGTTGGCCTGCAGCTTGGCGTAGCGGGCCGTTGCATCGGGCGTGATGGCATACACGAGGTCATCGATCTTCGGCTTGCCGCCCCAATAATCCGCATTGGCCTTGAAGCGGATCACCGCATCCTTCTGGTAGGCAACGAAGGAGAATGGGCCAGTGCCCACCGGAATCTGGTCAAACTGCTCGGGCGTGCCCTTCTTCATCAAGTAATCGGCATATTCGGCCGAGTGGATGGTGGCGAAATCCATAGCCAAATTGGCAATGATCGGAGCGTTGGGCTTGGTCAGCTTCATGATGACAGTCAGGTCATCGGCCCCCTTGTCGATCGAGGCGAGAAGGTCGGGCATGCCCATGTCGTTGAAGTAATCATAGGAGCCACCGGTAACCTTGGCGTAGGGATGGTCGGGCTTCCATTGGCGATTGAACGACCAGATGACGTCATCGGCATTGAAATCGCGGGTCGGTGTGAAGCCATTGACGCCGGAATGGAACTTGACGCCCTTGCGCAGATGGAAGGTGATGGTCTTGCCGCCGTCTGAGACTTCATAGCCCTCGGCGAGACCTGGCTCCGTCGCGGTGGTGCCGGGGGTGAACTGCACCAGCGTGTTATAGACCGGCCGGGCGGCATCAAGGCTGGTGCCGGTGGTGTTTATCGACGGGCTGAAGTTTTCGGGCGAACCTTCCGAGCAATAGACCAGCGACTTGGCATTGGCCGCACCGGCCACCAGCATGGTGGAGGCGAGCAGCGCCGCGCCGTAAAGTGTTGTGAATTTCATCTGTAACTCCCTGACATTTTTGATCCGCCCCGCCGGGGCGTTGTGTCACTTAAGCACGTTTTTTCCGGT
>JANMMJ010000176.1:0-8989 GCA_031373255.1 Hyphomicrobiales bacterium | reverse complement strand
ATGATCTCCGATCTAGCAACCGATCCCCCGACAATCTTTGCAACATTCAGAACAATCGCGCCGAGAAAGTGAGATCTTTTCGCGACGTGGTTTTCTGCCTTGAGGCAAGCGTCTGCCTGCCTTTCTATATCCTCCCAAAGTGGTTCCCATTGTTCTTCCAAATTCCAGACATAGGCGCGCTGGTAAAGTGGAACGACATACCGTCTCTCTCTTTGAAAGAGTTCATGAACAGTAAGTTTTTCAGGTTTCATTGCGCACTCAAAGATCAATTGTTGCTACGTTCGATGGAATTCCAGATTGCTTTGGTTTCAATGTCAACAAAACTATTGATCCTCTGGCAACTTGTAAATGAGTTACAAAGGAGTGAGTATCATGCAATATCAGGAGTTCGTGAGTTTACGGTATGAGCAATGAAACTGACCGTTTTGACCGATTCAACTGGACAGATTCGGCAATAGTAAAATTGGATCCTAAGAGAGAATTGGCAATGCTCAAGCGACGCATCATTCGTGTTACGGATGAAGATGTTCGCGTCGAGGCGACAAAAGCTGCCAATGCAAATGATTTGCCCAGGTTGCGGGAAATTCTGTCACGAGCCGAGTTGGCGTCATAGTAGTGAACATGAAAATCTGGTGACATTGCTGAGCTAATACCGTCATTGCGCATGTTCTCATGGTTAGGTCAGAATTTGAACCGCCAACGGCGATGAACAGGCTCAGTCTCATTCCAAATCTAATCAGACCCTCTTTGATGCGGCACTGACCCTCCGAAAACCCCAAAGCGCTGCCATGCTTGCGACCACCATCAGCGCGCCGAAGATGAACGCGGCGCCGATGCTTCCGGCCCGGTCGGCGATCATACCGGCCAGGGCCGGCGCCAGCGTCATCAGGGCATAGTAGATCGAATAGTAGACCCCCGTTCCGAAGGCGCGGGTCTCGGGCTTCAGGATCAGGGCGGGCATGGATACGATGGGACCGGCAGCGAGGCCGAAGATCAGGCCGACACCAGCGAAGATCGGGGCAACCGCCCAGGATGGGGCGGCCAGCACCAGCGGCAGCAGGATGGCATAGCCCAGGAGGCTTGCCATGATGACGGCATCGCGCCGCCCGGTCCTGTCCGCAAGGATGCCGCCCAGGGGGACCGCCACTGCGACCACGATGATGAAGACACTGGTCGCCGAACTGGCGGCGGTCAGCTCCCATCCGCGCTCAGTCAGATAGGCCGGTCCAAAGCTGAAGACCATGGCGAGGGCGGCATTATAGAGCGCCCAGACGATCGCGGCCAGGAAGAGCGCCTGCATCGGAAGCCTGCTGACCGCGATGCGGACGGCCGCTGCGGGTGCGCCCTCCGGCGGCCGGTAAACCATCATAAACAGAAACAGACCCACGACGATCACCGACATGACCGCGGCCCAGGCCAGTTGCAGCCCGCCCAATGCCGCGAGCGGCGGAATGGTCAGGAGCGCCAGCGCAATGCCCACCGGCCACGAGTTTATGAAGATGGCCATCGCCGTCGATATCTCGCGGCCGGCGAACCAGTCCATGAGCATCTTGGTCATCACAATGTTGATGACGACACCGCCAGCACCCGCCAGCAAACGGCCCGCCAGCAGCCATGCCCAACCGGGTCCCCAGGCCATCATCGCGCCGCCCAGCAGCATCAGGATCATGCTGAGGCTGACCACGCGCTTGTCGCCGAAACGCGATGCAATGGCGCCGCCGGGGATCGCCACGATAACCCCTGGTGCCACATAGAGGCCGATGAGCAGCCCGATATCCGCAATGCTGACGCGGTAGCTCTCCACGAGGAGCGGGGACAGTGCGGCCACGGCCTGGAACTGAAACGACATCGTCGTTCTTGCAAGGAACAAGACAGCAAGGATCAGCCAACGGCCTGGCATAAGAGCCCTCCACTTGCTGCAGGTGGGCGCGATTGCCGATGGATTTGCAAGCGATTTTCAATGGAGGTGGCGGTGGTTGGCGATTTCCGGGTCTGGCCTGGATGGCGATGGCGCTCTTCGCATCAGGCCAGCGGCGGAATGCCGCTGAACTTGTTGGATATTCCAGCGCGCCATTGTGTGATAGCGGTATATGCCTGTAAATAGGTGCATATGCCAGATTTATTTCGGCCATAATCAGGCGATTCTGCGCATGCACATGCACGCAATTTGCGTGTTTTTGGGGTGTTTTTAACGCATTTTGACGGGAAAAAGGCGTCTAAAAACACGTCTTTTGCGCATTCTGGGCGGGCAAAAACAGAGACTTGAGAGGAATTGTTTCACGTGAAACATTTCCTAGATCAAAAAATTCCGCAATTATGGCTTTGGCGCGAATCCGGCCGGATCGACGGATGAAAAAATGGCTGGGGCGCCAGGGATCGAACCTGGGAATGGCGGAATCAAAATCCGCTGCCTTACCGCTTGGCTACGCCCCAATCGCGGGCTTCCTATACTGATTTGGCGCCCGAACCGCAATGGCTTGCGGTCAACCGAACCCGCCGCTATAAGGCCACGGGCCAAGGACGGAGTGTAGCGCAGCCTGGTAGCGCACCTGCTTCGGGAGCAGGGGGTCGGAGGTTCGAATCCTCTCACTCCGACCAATCTTCAATAAATTTCAGAATGATCGCTTAACGGCGGCCGAGCAGCGCCCAAATGGCTGGAAAACCTATTGCCGCAATAGCTGCCTTCACCAAATCGCCCATAATGAAGGGCGTCAGGCCGTATTCGACCGCCTTGGCCATGCCGCCGACAAAGGTCGACAGCCAGGCGAGACCCGGAACATACAGTATTGCTCCGCCCAGCACGGTGGCCAGCAGCATTTTGGGCAGGTTCCGATCCCAGCCGCGTTCGGCCAGCCAGCCAACAAGCCCGGCGGCGAGAATAAAACCAATCACGTAGCCACCGGTGGGACCCGTGATGCCGGGATATCCGTCTGCCGTGGGCGAAAAGACCGGTAGGCCCGCAGCTCCTTCCGCCGCGTAGAGCGCCAGTGAGGCCGCGCCAAGCCTTGCCCCAAAAGCAGCGCCAATCGCCAGCACAGCAAGTGTCTGCAAGGTCATTGGCACCGGCAGCATTGGCACGCTCACATGCGCCGCAAGCGCCACAATCACTGTGCCGATCACCGCGAGCGCCACATTACGCAGCAACTGAGATTGTGCGGTTGCCGGCCACAAACGGTCGGCGAGAAGACTGGTATTCATGTTCATTTCACCCCTGCCCTGATGTATTGGATTGTCCGGTAACGCTTATAGTTCGCCTGCCACGCAGTGACAACCCGATCCATGACCGCACTCGCCTTCGACCGCGACTTCGACATTCGCCCCGGTGAAACGGCTGAGCTTTCACCACTGGTGCGGCGCGTGGTGTGCGGCAATGCCTCGCCGTTTACGTTCAAGGGCACCTCGAGCTTCATCGCCGGGCGCGGCGTGGTGGCGATCATCGATCCGGGACCTGACGACGACGCGCATCTCGAAGCGCTCCTTAGCGCGGTGCGCGGCGAAACGGTGAGCCATATCCTTGTCACCCACACACATATGGATCACTCGCCTCTTGCACGGAGACTGAAACAGGCAACGGGTGCTGCAATCATTGCCTCCGGCGTCAAACGCGGCCCCGCGCCCGAGGAAGGGTTCCGGCTCGATGCCAGCATCGACAGCGATTTCGCGCCGGATGCCGCGGTTGCGCATGGAGACACGGTCAGCGGCCCCGGCTGGTCGCTGGAAGCCGTTTTCACGCCGGGCCATCTGCACGATCACATGAGCTTTGCGCTTCTTGAGGAAAAGACGCTATTCGGCGGCGATCATGTGATGGCCTGGGCGACGAGCGTGGTGGCCCCGCCCGATGGCAACATGGCGCAATACATGGCCTCCCTCAGACTGCTGCTGGAGCGCGACGATCAACTGCTGCATCCGGGGCATGGGCCATCGCGGCCCGATCCCAAGCCGCTCATCCGCGCCTTTCTCGCGCATCGCCGGATGCGGGAAGAAGCCATCCTGAACCGGGTAAAGCAGGGCGACCGCAGCGTTGCCGCTATCGTGCGTGTCATCTATGCGGATGTGGACACGCGGCTGCATGGCGCTGCGGCGCTGTCAACGCGCGCACATCTCGATCACCTGGTCGAACTCGGCAGGATCCGCACTCTCGGGAAAGGACAATTCGAGGCGCTGTAACCCGCATCACGCGGTAGGAAGCCGATAATCCTTGAAGCGCTTGCGCAGTTCCAGCTTCGATATTTTGCCGGTTGCCGTATGCGGGATTTCATCGACGAACGTGACATCGTCCGGCATCCACCATTTGGCGATTTTTCCGGACATGTGTTCCATGACGCGGACCTTGTCCACATCGGCGCCCGGCTTTTTCACGATCACAAGAAGGGGGCGCTCGTCCCATTTCGGATGCGGCAGTCCGATGGCGGCTGCCTCAAGCACGCCGGGACAGCCGACCGCGGTGTTTTCAAGTTCGATCGAGGAAATCCATTCGCCGCCCGACTTGATCACATCCTTGGAGCGGTCGGTGATGTTCATGAAGCCATATTCGTCGATGGTTGCGACATCTCCGGTATCGAACCAGCCATCGGCATCGAACGACGAGGCCCCCTCGCCCTTGAAATAGGCCGAAGCGACGGCAGGACCTTTCACCTTGAGGCGGCCAAAAGTCTTGCCATCGTGCGGAAGGCTGACATTGTAATCATCGGTGATCTTGAGATCGACCATGAAAGGCGGCCTGCCCTGCTTGAGCTTGATCGGCCACCATGCGTCGTGATCGAGACCGGCAGTGCGAGAAGATTTCGTGCCCAGTGTTCCGACAGGGCTCATCTCGGTCATGCCCCAGCCGTGAATGACGTCGACATCGTAGTTCTCGACAAAAGCCTTCATGATGTATTCGGGACAGGCGGCACCCCCGATGAAGACGCGATTCAGATGTTCAAGCTTGAGCTCGGGATTCTTTTCAAGATATTGCAACAGCATAAGCCACACGGTGGGTACGGCGGCGGTAAAGGTCACCTGCTCTGTATCCAGCAGTTCGTAGATGGATGCGCCATCCAGTTTGGGGCCGGGCATCACCATCTTGCAGCCCGCCATCGGGCAGCTGAAGGCCAGCGACCAGGCATTGGCATGGAACATGGGGACAACGGGCAAGACCGTATCGCGGCTCGAAATATCCTTGGAGTCGGCAAGGCTCGTCGTCAGCGCATGAAGCACATTGGAACGGTGCGAATAGACGACGCCCTTCGGATTGCCGGTGGTGCCGCTGGTGTAGCACATGCCGCAGGCACTGTTTTCATCAAGGTCGGGCCATTGGAACGCGGGGTCGCCATCGGCGATGAGCTCCTCGTAGCAGATCACGTTGCGCAGGCTTGTTTCCGCAGGCATGTGGGCCCGGCCGGTCATGATGATGAAGCCTTCAACCTGTGGCAGCGCCTCTTGCAATTTTTCGAAGAGCGCCACGAAGGTGAGATCGATGAAAATCCAGCGGTCCTCGGCATGATTGACGATATAGATCAGCTGGTCGCTGAAGAGGCGCGGGTTGAGGGTGTGGACAACGCCGCCGAAACCCATGACGCCGTACCAGATTTCGAGATGGCGCCAGGTGTTCCAGGCCATCGTTCCAACAATCGAACCGAGCTTCAGGCCGAGGCGCGCCTGCACGGCGCTGGAAAGCGCGCGCGAGCGGCGATCGAGATCGGCATAGGTGCAGCGATGAATGGGGCCTTCCGCCGAACGTGAAACGATTTCAGTCGTGCCGTGCCAGCGGGCGGCGTGGTCGAGCACCCGGTGTACCAACAGGGGCCAGTCCTGCATGAGCGCTTTCATGTGGCCCTGCCTTTCTTCGCTTCGGCGATCCCTGACGCTATACTACGCTTTTTCCGGCCAAACCGACGCATATCAAATGACGTGGTGAATTCAGGATACACGCGGGTCCATGGGCACGCACTTCGAAAAGCCGAGCATGCGATCAAGACTGTGCGCGGCGGCGAGCAGGCGGGCTTCACCTCGGGGTGCCGCGGCTATCTGCAATCCGACCGGCAGGCCATCACGGGTAAATCCGCCCGGAATGGAAATGGCTGGGCAGCAGACGGTGGTGAAGGCATAGGCGATGGCCAGCCACTGGTAGTAGTTGGCGAATGTATGTCCGTTTAGTTCGGCAACGTAGCGCTGGGTGACGGGATAGGGCGGCACGATGGTCGCCGGGCAGAGAATGAGATCGTACTCCCGGAAAAATGCGAGTGTGCGGGCAAAGAGCTGGCCGCGTAGATTCTCAGCCCTTGCCACGTCAGAGCCGGTCAAGGCCAATCCCTTCTCGGTGTTCCAGATAACTTCCGGCTTGAGACTGTCCCGGCCGTTTTCCAGCAAGGCGCCATAGCCCGTGGCATAGGACAGGGCACGGAAGGTGTCGAAACATTCATGAACACCGGAGAAATCGGGATGCGCCTCCACCACTTCGACGCCCAGATCGGCAAAGCGATAGGCGGCCTTCATCACGATATCCGCAACTTCGCCATCAACGGGGGTAATGCCAAGATCGCGGCTGACGGCAACACGCCTGGGCAGCCAGCCACCCTGCGCGGCGCTGAGAAACGATGTGCCATCGGAAGGTAGCGAGAGGGGATTGGACGGCTCCTCACCGGTCATCGCATCGAGCATCAGCGCCACATCTTCGACATTGCGCGCCATCGGCCCTTCGACCGGCATGGTGTTGTCGATCTTGCCATGGACGGTTTCAGCCACCCGGCCGGGCGATGGCCGCAAACCCACGACGGAGCAGAAGCTGGCGGGATTGCGCAGGCTGCCGCCCAGGTCGCTGCCATGGGCGATCCAGGCCATGCCGGTGGCCAGCGCCACGGCGGCGCCGCCGGACGAGCCCGCCGCCGAAAGACTGGCGTTCCAGGGATTGAGTGTGGCGCCAAAGACCTCGTTGAAGGTGTTGGCGCCGGCGCCGAATTCCGGCGTGTTCGACATGGCATAGACGATGGCGCCGTTGCGCTCAAGGCGCTGCACCAGGAGATCGGATGTTTCGGCAATACGATCCTTGTAGAGCAGCGAGCCGCTCGTGCAGCGCACGCCTTCGACATCGACCAGATCCTTGATGGCAACCGGAAGGCCGGCCAGAGGGCCGCGTTGATCCACAGGCAGCGCCATCAGCTTCCGGGCATGCGCCCTGGCGCGGTCAAAACACAGCGTGGGCAGCGCGTTCACCTGTGGATTGACGGCGGCAATGCGCTGCTCCAGCGCATCGAGGCAATCAAACGGGGTGACGGCTGCGGATTTCAGCAGGCCGACGATCTCGCAGGCGGATTTTGAAATGAGGGGATGCATGATGTCTCGCTGTTTCGCGGCATCAGCCTAGCCATCCGGGACGCCAGAGGAAAGTGCTACGCGCCCTTCGCGGCACAGATCGGCGGCAGGTCGATATTGCCGAACCACAATTCCAGCGTATTGGGGCGCACCTTCTTGGCGCCGGACCAGACATTGGTGAGGTTGACGACCTTCAGCTCCATGCCCAACCCGCCGAACAGGTTGGCGATGTTCCGGGCGCGGGGCACATCTTCATCCTTCAGCGCGCGGATCTCGTTGACCTTGCCGTCCCATTTGACATTGGCGATCGAGGGCACGGTGATCGCGGCCTCGTCGCCATCCTTAAGGGAACCCAGAAGCTGGTAGAAACAGCGGCGCTGGGGATCGCTCACCACATGCACGAACAGCCTGGTGGGCAGACGGTTGGCGGCCTCTTCGAACACAGCGCCGACATTCTCGTTGACCAGGGCCGCCTTGGTGAGGGCGCGCTCCATGGCGCCGAGCAATTCGCGATCGGATGAATTGTTGGCGAAATC
Source organism: Hyphomicrobiales bacterium (assembly GCA_031373255.1). Taxonomy (GTDB): domain Bacteria; phylum Pseudomonadota; class Alphaproteobacteria; order Rhizobiales; family Aestuariivirgaceae; genus JANMMJ01. The sequence goes on along the minus strand of JANMMJ010000176.1, from coordinate 1,160 downwards.
AAGCTGCGCCGCCACGAACTCAACCGGCACCTTGTCGTTCTTCAGGAGGTATTCGAACATGGCCACACCATACTTGCGGCGTTCGGTGTTCTGGTCGCTGACCAGGTCGATCATGGTTTTCAGGTCGTTCAGGTTCTGCTGCCAGCGGGTGTAATACCAGCCCATGCCGGCAACAGTCAGCGGAATCATGATCGACGCCGTCATCTGCAGGCCGATCTCCCGGATGGAGCGGATGCGATCGTTTGAACTTGCCATGATTCCCCATTTCCTGGCGCTGGTTCACCATCGCAATAGGGCCAAAGCGTGGCGGGCTCCTGAGCGGTGGCGGACGAGATTCTTCGACCATCGTCATTCCGGAGCGTCTTGGCCCGGCGCTTTGCCGGGACATGGGCGCATCCGGAACCCAGCGGATCAGCCGGGCCAAAGGCCCGTCATCTTGCGCTTGGCCCCGGGGCGGCGCTGCGCTTATCGCGCAGCTTGTCCGGAATGACGATAACAAAATCCCAGCGCTGCCCTAACTCCCTAGCGCCTGCTCTATGTCGGCGATGAGGTCGTCGGGGTGTTCGATGCCGATGGAGAAACGGATCAGGTTTTCCGGCACCGGGCTTGATGGGCCTTCGACGGCCTTTCGATGTTCGGCCAGGCTTTCGACGCCGCCCAACGATGTGGCGGGCACGATCACCTTCAGTCTGGTGCAGACTTTCTGGGTTTCGGCAAAGCCGCCATCCACGAGCAGCGAAAGCATGCCGCCGAAGCCATCGGTCATCTGCCTTTTGGCAATGGCGTGTCCGGCGTGGCTGGCGAGACCCGGGTACAGCACGGACGCGATCCTTGGATGGCCTTCGAAATGCCTTGCGATGGCGAGTGCATTGGCGGAGGCCTGACGGAAGCGCACATAAACCGTGCGAAGCCCGCGGACCAGCAGCCAACATTCGAATGGCGCCAGCGGTGTTCCGATCTGGGTGCGCAATTTGGCGATTCCGTTCCAGCGCTCACCGGGCTGCTTCGTGACCAGTGCACCCGCCAGCACATCGGAATGGCCGTTGAGATATTTGGTGGCGGAATGGAACACGATATCGGCGCCGAGCAGCAGCGGCCTCGTAGTGACCGCCGCCGTAGCCGTGGCATCGACAGCGAGGATGGCGCCGACTGCGTGCGTG
>JANMMJ010000125.1:0-5807 GCA_031373255.1 Hyphomicrobiales bacterium | reverse complement strand
TGCTTTATCCCAAGGCCCGCATCTGGATCCTTTTCCTCATGCGAATTCCGCTCCGCATACCGGCACTCTATGTGCTGGGCGGCTGGTTTCTCCTGCAGGTCGCAAGCCTGTTCATCACCAGCGAAGATGGCATTGATGTCGCGTGGTGGGCGCACATCGGCGGATTTGTCGCTGGTTTGCTGCTGACCGTCGCACTGCGCTCCCGCCTTCTCATCCGCCGTCCGAGCTAAGGCGCGGCGTCGCAATTCGCCCTATCGTGCCGGTTGCGGAATTGACTTGAGGAGGTCCCCTCACTAGGTTCCGGCCACTTTTCCAAAGAGGGTCAAGATGAAGGTACTGGTCGCTGTCAAGCGGGTTGTCGATTACAACGTCAAGATCCGGGTCAAAGCCGATGGTTCGGGCGTGGAGCTCGCCAACGTCAAGATGTCGATGAATCCGTTCGATGAAATCGGCATTGAGGAGGCCGTCCGTTTGAAGGAAGCCGGCAAGGCCACCGAGGTTATTGCTGTCTCCATCGGTCCAGCCCAGGCCCAGGAAACGCTGCGCACCGCCCTTGCCATGGGTGCCGACCGCGCCATCCTCGTCAAGAACGACGACTACGTGGAGCCGCTTGGCGTTGCCAAGATCCTGAAAGGTGTTGTCGAAGCCGAGAAGCCCGACATTGTCATCCTCGGCAAACAGGCGATTGACGATGATTGCAACCAGACCGGCCAGATGCTCTCGGCCCTGCTCGGCTGGGCCCAAGCCACCTTCTGCTCGAAACTCGAACCGGGCATTGGCGAAGCCACCATCACCCGCGAAATTGACGGCGGCCTCCAGACGCTCAAGGTCAAGATGCCGCTGATCGTCACCACCGATCTCCGCCTCAACCAGCCCCGCTATGCTTCGCTGCCCAACATCATGAAGGCAAAGAAGAAGCCGCTCGAAGAGAAATCCCCGGCTGACTATGGCGCCGACGTCAAGCCGCGCCTCAAGGTCATAAAAACCGAAGAGCCGCCGAAGCGTCTGGCCGGAGTCAAGGTCAAGTCGGTGGGTGAGCTTGTTTCGAAACTCAAGGAAGCGGGAGCAATCTGATCATGGCCGTTCTCCTCATCGCCGAACACGACAACAAGTCCCTGAAGGATGCCACCAGCAAGGCGCTCACCGCGGCGGCCCAGATGGGCGGCGACGTTCACATTCTCGTCGCTGGCAACAAAGCCGATGCCGTCGCAGCTCAGGCAGCGAAGCTGGCGGGCGTCAAGAAAGTGCTTCATGCCGAAAGCCCCGCGCTGGAGCGGCCCATCGCAGAACCGATGGCGGCAGTCATCGTGTCACTTGCCGGCAATTACGAACATCTCGTCGCCGCTGCCACGACCAACGGCAAGAACTACATGCCGCGCGTGGCCGCACTTCTCGATGTCATGCAGGTGTCGGATATCTCGGAAGTGAAATCCGCCGATACCTTCATCCGGCTCATCTACGCAGGAAACGCCGTACAGACCGTACAGTCGACCGACGCGAAGAAAGTCATCACGGTTCGCACCGCATCCTTTGCCGCGACCGGCGAAGGAGGTTCCGCTCCGGTGGAAAAGGTCAAAGCGCCGGCCGATCCGGGCCTGTCGTCTTACCAGAGCGAAAATCTCTCCGTGTCGGATCGCCCTGAACTCACCTCCGCCAAGGTTATCGTCTCGGGCGGGCGCGGCATGCAGAACGGCGAGAATTTCAAGTTGCTCGAAGCCGTGGCCAAAAAACTTGGCGCCGCCGTGGGTGCTTCCCGTGCCGCCGTCGATGCGGGTTACGTGCCGAACGACTATCAGGTCGGCCAGACCGGCAAGGTCGTTGCCCCCGAACTCTATATTGCGGTGGGCATTTCCGGCGCCATCCAGCATCTGGCCGGCATGAAGGATTCCAAGATCATCGTCGCCATCAACAAGGATGAGGAAGCCCCGATCTTTCAGGTCGCCGACTATGGCCTGGTGGCGGATCTGTTCCAGGCCGTTCCCGAACTCGAGGCGGAGCTTGCCAAGCTGGGCAAGTAAAGCCAGCGACATGCGAAAAACCGGGCGGCCACTGGCCGCTTTTTTGTTTGGGCCGATGCGGCAATCGCGTTCAGAGCAAATGCCGTTGTCAACCAGCAGTAGTCCGGTCTAGCATCAACGCAAGAACGTCAAGAAACCAGTCAGGAAACAAGGGAAACGCCATGAATCGCATCAAGTTCATCGACCGTATGGCCACCGGCAAGATCAATCGCCGCGATATGCTGGCCCAGTCCGCTGCCTTCGGCGTGGGCCTGATGGCCTTGCCAAAGCTGACCAGGGCTGCCGAAGTGCTGACCTGCCTCGAATGGGCCGGCTATGACGCTCCAGACTACTACAAGTCCTTTAGCGCCAAGCATCCCGCCCCGAGCTTCTCGATCTTCACCGGCGAGGAAGATGCCCTCGCCAAGGTGCTCGCAGGCTTTGAAGCCGATATCATGCATCCCTGCAACTATTCGGTGAACCGCTTTGTCAGCGCCAAGGTTGCGGCCGAAATCGATACCGCGAAGCTCTCCAACTGGAAGGATATTTTCCCGGCACTGCAAACCGCAAGCGGCGTCGTCATGGACGGCAAGGTCGTCATGGCGCCGGCCGACTGGGGCAATTCCTCAATCGCCTACCGGCCCGATCTGATGGACGAGGAGTTCAAGAAGAACGAAAGCTGGAGCATTTTCTACGACGACAAATACGCCGGCAAGGTCTCGATGCTCGACAATGAGGTGGCGCTCACCATCGGCCAGATGGTCGGCGGCATGAAATACGAGGATGCCGCCGTCGTCACCGGCGAGCAGCTTGCCAAGGCCGCCAAGGAGTGGGGCGAAAAGGTCGTCAAGAACAGCCGTTTCCTGTGGAATGATCCTTCCGAGGTGCAGCAGGGGCTGGCCTCCGGCGAAATCGTCGCCGCCTACGCCTGGAACGACGTCTACAAGAACCTCAAGCGCGAAGGCGTTCCGGTTGCCTACGCCAAGCCCAAGGAAGGCTATTTCACCTGGTTCTGCGGCCTCACCATGCTGAACCGTGGCAAGGCCGATCCGGCACTTGCCTATGACTTCATCGATGCGTGGCTCTCGCCTGAAACCGGCAAGACGCTCATCGAAGGATCGGGCTACGGCCACGCCAACACCAAGTCCTTCGAGGCCGCCGACAAGCAGGCAATTGCTGACATGGGCATTACCGATCCCATCGAGCACATGAAGAACGGCATCGTCTTTATCCAGGTTGCCGACAATGTTCAGAACGAATGGAACAAGGTCTGGGGTGATCTCAAGGCGTTGAAGCAATAGCGGAACCGATCTTGCGTTCGAAGCAGGTCCGCAAGGAGCGGCCGGAATGGCTGGCAGGCTACGGCCTGCTCTCTCCCTCGTTGATCATCATGGCCTTCATGATGGTCGCGCCAATGCTGGCGCTCATCGCCCTCAGCTTCTGGACGCAGCATGGTTTCGAGATTGAGCGCACCTGGACGCTCGCCAATTACTGGACATTGGTGGAACCCACCAGTGAGCCGACCGTCTGGATGGGGATCGGCTTCCCGTTCAAGTACCCGGTTCCGGCCATTCTGCTGCTGAAATCTCTCGCCATGTCGCTCGTGGCGACGCTGGCCGTAATTCTGCTTGCCTATCCCATGGCGTACTTCCTGGCGTTCAGGGTCACGAAAAACAAGGCGCTGTGGCTCGTGCTGCTGACCATCCCCTTCTGGACCAGCTACCTGCTTCGCGTCTTTTCCTGGAAAATCGTGCTCGGCTTCAACGGCGCGATCAATTCCGGTCTGAAGGCGCTCGGCATCATCAGCGAGCCCCTCTCCTTCCTGCTCTACAATCCGCTGGCGGTGACACTCACGCTAGCCCATGCCTGGATCGCCTTCACCGTGCTGCCAATTTATGTCTCGCTGGAGAAGATTGACCGCTCGCTGCTTGAGGCCGCAACCGATCTCGGTGACAGCAAATGGCAGAGGTTTTGCCGCATAACCCTGCCGCTCTCGGCTCCAGGTACCGTCGGTGCCGCACTCCTCGTCTTCATCCCGACCGTTGGCGATTATGTAACGCCAACTCTCGTCGGCGGACCGGGCGGCACCATGATCGGAAATCTCATCCAGGAATTGTTCCTGCGCCAGAACAACGCGCCGCTGGGTGCTGCTGTCGCCATCACCATGATGCTGATCATAGCAGCTCTCGTCGCACTGTTCCTCTGGGCCATCGGTTTCTGGAAATTGCGGGCACGGGTGGCTTGAAAGCATGACATTCTCGACTCGCGCGCTTTTCGCCTACGCTATTTTCTTCATGATCTTCCTTTATGGCCCCGTCCTCCTCGCGCCGGTCTTTTCACTCAACGACAGTATTTTTGCGACCTTTCCCCTCAAGGGTTTTACCCTCAGGCACTATGGCGACATGGCGGCAAACACAAATATGCTCGCGGCACTGAAGAACAGCCTCGGCGTCGCCTGCGCCGTCTCTGTGATCGCCACCGCCGTAAGCGTGCCTGCCGCCATCGCCCTCACAAGGTTCAAGCTGCCTGGAAGCGGCGCGGTGCTGGCAGCAATCTCAATGCCGCTGGTCATTCCCTCGATTGTCTTCGCCGTGGCCCTGCTCATCATCTTTCTGCGTTTTATCGGTCTGCAACTGAGCTTGTGGACGGTGGGCGCCAGTCACGTCTTTATCTGCATTCCCTTTGCCATGACCGTGTTGATGTCCAGGCTCGAAGGTTTTGACAAGAGCCTTGAGGAGGCCTCGCGCGATCTCGGCGAAAATGCCTGGATGACATTTGTGAGGGTCACGATGCCGCTCGCCATGCCGGCGATCGTTTCCAGCCTGCTCCTTTGTTTCATCATCTCCTTCGACGAGTTCGTGCTTGCCTTCTTTCTCGCCGGTACGGATCCGACACTGCCGGTCTATCTCTTCGGGCAGTTGCGCTTTCCCAACAAGCTGCCCGGCATGCTTGCGTTGGGCACCAGCATTCTGGCCTTTTCAACTATCATCGTGATCGTCTCGGAAATCTTGCGCCGCCGCGGCGTTCCGTCCAACGCACCCGGAGGTGCCTGACATGGCCGAGATTTCCGGCACCGTGATCGAAATCAGGGACGTGTCGAAACTGTTCGGCACGGTAAGGGCCGTCGACGGAATTTCATTCGGCATAGAACGCGGCGAGTTTTTCTCGCTGCTCGGTCCTTCGGGCTGCGGCAAGACCACGCTTCTGCGCATGCTCGCCGGCTTCGAGCAGCCGTCGATGGGAGAAATCCTGATCGACGGACAACCCATGGCCGGCATTCCCGCCAATCACCGGCCGACCAACATGGTGGTCCAGAGCTACGCCATCTTCCCGCATCTCAACGTCGCGGAGAATGTCGGCTACGGCCTCCGCAATCAGAAGCTTACCAAAGAGGAGGCTTCAGCACGCACCGCTGATGCCCTCGAACTGGTCAAGCTGGCGGGCTATGGCCAGCGCGCCGCCCATCAACTCTCCGGTGGCCAGCGCCAGCGCGTGGCATTGGCGCGCGCCCTCGTGTGCCGGCCAAAGGTATTGCTGCTCGATGAACCGCTGGGCGCACTCGACAAGAAACTGCGCGAGGAAATGCAGCTTGAGTTGCGCCAGTTGCAGCGCAGCGTCGGCATCACCTTCGTCTTCGTCACCCACGACCAGGAAGAAGCCCTGACCCTGTCGGATCGTATTGCCGTCATGTCTTCGGGCAAGGTCCTGCAGATAGCGCGCTCCGAGGACCTCTACGAGTATCCCAATTGCCGCGAGGTGGCGGAGTTTATAGGCAACATGAACCTCCTGCCCGGCCGGGTAGCCAAGGCC
>JANMMJ010000109.1:0-8864 GCA_031373255.1 Hyphomicrobiales bacterium | reverse complement strand
GGCCCGCAACCACCATAGGTCTTGTTGGCTTCGTCGACAGCCTGCATGCGGGCCATGATCTGGTCCATTTCACCGGCCAGGCGGTCCATGGCCTGCTGCGGCGTGAAGGCGCCGGAGTTCACGTCACCGATGTGCTGCCACCAGACCTGAGCCAGCTTCGGATAGTCAGGCACGTTGATGCCGGTCGGCGACCAGCGTACGCGGTCGGGCGAGCGATAGAACTCGACCAGGCCGCCAAGCTTTGGCGCACGTTCGGTAAAGGACTCGTGGTTTGCCGTCGACTTGCGGATGAAGGTGAGGCCGACATGGCTCTTCTTCACGTCCACTGTCTTCGACACGGCAAACTGGGCGAACAGCCAGGCGGCCTTGGCGCGGTCGGCTGGCGTGGATTTCAGGATTGTCCAGGAACCCACGTCCTGGTAGCCAACCTTCTGTCCTTCCTTGTAGTAGACGCCATGTGGCGACGGAGCCATGCGCCACAGCGGCGTGCCCGTATCGTCAACCGTGTTGTTGCCGTCGGCCTTCGGCGCCACCATGGAAGCGGTGAAGGCCGTGTACCAGAAGATCTGCTGGGCAACATTGCCCTGGCTCAGTGCTGGCAGTGACTGATAGAAGTCATAGTCGGCAGCGCCCGGAGGGGCATATTTCCGCAGCCATTCATCCCATTTCGCAATGGCATATACCGAGGCCGGACCATTGGCCTCACCGCCGCGCGACACGGAAGCACCTGCCGGGTTGCATGAACCCTTTTCCATGCGGATGCCCCATTCGTCGATCGGGATGCCGTTTGGCTCGCCTGCAGAACCGGCACCCGCCATCGACAGCCAGGCGTCGGTCATGCGCCAGCCCAGGTCAGGCGCACGCTTGCCGTAGTCCATGTGGCCATAGACCTTGACGCCGTCGATTTCCTTCACATCATTGGTGAAGAACTCGGCGATGTCCTCATAGGCCGACCAGTTCACCGGAACGCCCAGCTCATAGCCATACTTGGCCTTGAACTTGTCCTTGAGGTCCTGCCGGTCGAACCAGTCCTTGCGGAACCAATAGAGGTTGGCAAACTGCTGGTCGGGCAGCTGATAGAGCTTGCCGTCCGGGCCGGTCGTGAACTGCTTGCCGATGAAGTCATCCAGGTCGAGGCCGGGATTGGTGACATCCTTGCCGTCACCCGCCATATAGTCCGTGAGATTCACGGCGAGCTGGAGACGCGAGTGGGTGCCGATAAGATCGGAGTCGTTGACATAGGCGTCATACAGATTTCGGTTGGTCTGCATCTGCGTCTGCACGGCCTGGACCACTTCGCCTTCACCGAGGATCTGGTGGTTCACCTTGATGCCGGTGATTTCCTCGAAAGCCTTGGTCAAAACAGTCGATTCATAAGTGTGGGTCGGAATACCTTCCGACAACACGTTGATTTCCATGCCCTTGAAGGGCTCTGCCGCCTTGATGAACCAGTTCAATTCCTTGAGCTGATCGTCCTTGGAGAGCGTGGATGGCTGAAATTCAGAGTCGATCCACTTCTTGGCAGCGGCCTCGTCGGCGTAGCTGGGACCCGCAAAGGTCATAAGTACTGCAGCGGCTGCCGCAGCCATTAACTTCCGTTTCATCGAGATTCCTCCCTTTCGATGTAGCCTCCTCTCGGAGCCTGCCGGATAATCAAACGAAAAAAATCGAAAGTCAATAGTGACGGGTTGGTGAAACCCGATGATTTTGAGCGTGCATGGAGCCTAAAACAGGTTTCAGAGGGGATTGTTACGTCACAATTCTGCCAATACGAAACCAATCGAAACCAAAACGAATAGCGACTTCAATCACTTCCCGCATTGCAAACTGGAAGTAACGAGGCTTGGTCTAATTGGCTATGGCGCGTTTCGAACCGACAGCCGAATTTCTTGCGGCCATGTAGTTCTGCAGGGCTGCCTGCTGGTCCTGGCTCATGTGCAGTCCAAGCTTGGAGCGGCGCCAGAGAATATCGGCGGCCTCGTGGGCAAATTCCTGGGCGACAAGGTATTCGACCTCGCGCTCGCTCAACGGGCCGAAGCTTTGTCCCAAATCCTTGGCGGTGCGGGCCCCCTGCATGATCTTCTCCGCCCTCGTGCCATAGGCGCGGAACAGGCGGCGGGCATTCTGAGGCTCCAGGAAGGCATATCTGGCCTGGAAATCGGCGATGATGCGGCCTGTTTCGGCATAGGCGAATTCGCCGCCGGGCAGCTTTGCACCGGCGGTCCAGGGCTCTCGCATCTGCGGGAAGAAGGGCTGAAGTTTTTCGAGCGCCGCCTCGGCCAGCTTGCGCGAGGTGGTGATCTTGCCGCCAAAGACCGACAGCAGAGGCGCCTTGCCGGCATGCATTTCCAGTTTCAGGACATAATCGCGGGTGGCTTCCTGGGCCTTCGATGCACCGTCGTCGTAAAGCGGACGGATGCCGGAATAGCTCCAGCGCACCATGTCGCGGGTGACAGGGCGGCGGAGATATTCGCTTACCGCCTTGAGCAGGTAGCCGGATTCGGCCTCGGTGATGTGCGGCGCGCCGGGATCGCCTTTGTGATCCTCGTCGGTGGTGCCGATCAGGGTGAAGTTTTGTTCGTAGGGAATGGCGAAACAGATGCGGCCATCGGCATTCTGGAAGATATAGCAGCGATCGTGGTCATAGAGTTTGTCGACGACCAGATGGCTGCCCTTGACCATGCGGATTTTGGCGGGATCGTTCACGCCGATCACCTGGCCGAGGACCTGGCTGACCCAGGGACCCGCCGTATTGACAAGGCCATGGGCCCGGATCTCGCTTCCATCCTCCATGGAAACCAGCCACACATCGCCCTCGCGCCTCGCCCGTTTCACCTTGGTGCGCGGCTTGATGACAGCACCCTTGTCGGCAGCATCGCTGGCATTGAGTACGACGAGGCGCGAGTCCTCCACCCAGCAATCGGAGTATTCGAAGCCGCGGGTGAACTCCGGTTTGAGCGGCTGGCCGGTGACGTCGCTTGCCAGGTTGACCGAGCGGGTCGGCGGCAGGATCTTGCGGCCGCCGAGATGGTCGTAGAGGAAGAGGCCGAGGCGCAGCAGCGGCCAGGGCCTCAGGCCCTTGTGATGCGGCAGGACAAAGCGCAGCGGCCAGATGATGTGGGGGGCAGCATTGAGCAACACCTCGCGTTCGATCAGCGCTTCGCGAACCAGGCGGAACTCGTAGTGTTCGAGATAGCGCAAGCCGCCATGGATCAGCTTGGTCGAGGCCGAGGAGGTGGCGCCGGCAAGATCGCCCTGCTCCGCCAGATAGACCTTCAGTCCCCGGCCGGCTGCGTCACGCGCAATACCGCAGCCGTTGACGCCGCCGCCAATGATTGCAAGGTCAAAGATGGCCGGAAGTGCCGGCATCCCTTCATCTCCAGTGTCGCGTTGCATGAACCCGCTGGGGACGCGCCTGCGAAAATTCTTTCGCATTTGCGAAGTTTTGCGAGTTTTGAGACGAAAATCAATATTATGAAACAAAACGAAAGGCAACCGAAAATCATGCGGCTGCGACAGCGGCTCCAGTGCCTTCATCGGTGCCGGCCACTTCGATGGTCACGCCATTGTGCCGGCAGATATCGATGATGGCATCGGGCGGGGGCTGGTCTGTGACAAAGGAGTCGACCTGGCTGATGTGACCGATCCTGACTGGTGCCGAGCGGGTGAACTTCATGGCATCCGACACCAGGATGACATTGCGGGCATTGGCGATGATGGCCTGGGCGGCGCGGACCTCGCGGTAATCGAAGTCGAGGAGCGAGCCGTCGTCGTCAATGGCGGAGACGCCGATCACGGCATAGTCGACCTTGAACTGTCCGATGAAATCGACGGCAGCCTCGCCGACGATGCCGCCATCGGTGCGGCGGACGACGCCGCCTGCCACAATCACATCGATCTTGGGCGAAGGCATGAGGATGGTGGCGACATGGATGTTGTTGGTAATGACCAGCAGTCCGGTGTGGTTGACCATGGAGCGGGCAACTTCTTCCGTGGTGGTGCCGATATTGACAAAAAGCGAGCAATCGTTGGGCACGAGCTCAGCGGCGCGGGCGCCGATCAGCTGTTTTTCGACGGTTGCCAGCTGGCGGCGGGCCTCATAGGCGACGTTCTCGACACCGGAAGAGAGCAGTGCGCCGCCGTGGGTGCGGGTCAGCAGGCGCTGGTCGCACAGGTCGTTCAGGTCCTTGCGGATGGTCTGTGGGGTCACGTCGAAGCGGGTGGCCAGTTCATCAACCATGACGCGGCCGGTCTGGCGCGCGATGCTCAGGATCTCGTGCTGGCGGAAATTGATGGACGTCATGGCACACTCTCTAACGGTGGACGATCTTCGCCGGTGACTTGAGTTTACTTGCACAATCGCGCATTGGAAAGATGACGATACGAAGACACGGGATTTTCATGAACAAGATCGAGCTGCCGAAGAACCTCACTGTGGTCAACCATCCGCTGGTCCTGCACAAGCTGACGCTGATGCGCGACAAGCACACGCCGTCCGCCGTGTTCCGCCAGCTCCTGCGCGAGATCAGCCTGCTGCTTGCCTATGAGGTGGCGCGCGACCTGCCGATGGCGATGCAGACAATCGAAACGCCGGTTGCGGAAATGGAAGCCCCGATCCTCAAGGGCAAAAAGCTGGTCATCGTGTCGATCCTCCGGGCCGGCAATGGGCTGCTGGAAGGCATGCTGGACCTGATGCCCTCGGCGCGGGTCGGCCATATCGGCATCTATCGCGATCCCAAGACGCTGCAGCCCGTTGAATATTACCTGAAGGTGCCGGAGGATATCGCCGAGCGCCGGGTGATCGTGGTCGATCCCATGCTGGCGACGGGCAACTCGGTTTCCGCCGCAATCAACCGGCTGAAGGAAAAGGGCGCCACCGACATCCGCCTGGTGTGCCTGCTCTCGGCACCCGAAGGAATTGCACAGGTGGCCAAGGCGCATCCGGACGTCCACATCTACACCGCAGCCATCGACAGCCACCTCAACAGCCATGGCTATATCGTGCCGGGGTTGGGCGATGCCGGCGACCGGATGTTCGGCACGAAATAGCCATTTTCAGCGGCGAAGTGAGCGGCGTGGACAATATCGGCCATAGCGTTGTGGAGGCGAACCCAAAGGATGCCCAACCGCATCAGCGGCTGGCGACCGATGGCATTGTGCCGATGCAGCGGCCAGGTGCCCTGACACGGTTCTTCATGGGAATCGTGGCCAAAGCCGAGCGGCTGAACCTCGCCTATGCCGTGCATGGCAATCCGCCGGTCTATGACAATGCGACGTTTCCCTGGGTGGCCGAAATCCAGAAGGCCTATCCCGCCATTCGCGCCGAACTCGAAAAAGTGCTGGCGCGGAAGAGCGAGCTGCCGAACTTCCAGGACATCTCATCGGACGTCAAGGCGATCAGCAACGATGCGAACTGGAAGACGTTTTTCCTCGCGGGATTCGGCAAGCCTTCGGCACACAATACCGCAGTATGCCCCAGAACCTGGGAAGCCGTTCAAAAAATTCCCGGCCTCATGACGGCGATGTTCTCGATCTTCGAACCGGGCAAACATCTTCCCGCCCATCGCGGGCCCTACAACGGCGTGCTGCGCCTGCATCTCGGTCTGATCGTGCCGGAACCGCGCGACAAGATCGCCATACGCGTCGAAGACCGTATCTGCCACTGGGACGAAGGCAAGGTGCTGATTTTCGACGATGCCTACGAGCATGAGGCATGGAACCATACCGACAAGACCCGGGTGGTGCTGTTTGTCGATTTCGTCAAGCCCCTGCGATTTCCGGCGCGGCTGGTCAACTGGCTGCTGATGAACCTCGCGGTGTTCACGCCTTTCATCCAGGAGGGGATGGAAAATCACAAGGCCTGGGAGAAGAAATTCTACGGCGTGGATCATTGAACGCGCGATCAGTTTTGGTTGCCCAGCGTTAACTTCTTGTTTACTATTATTGACGCGACAGGAGCGTCAGTCATGGCAACACCCATCATTTCCATTGAACCCGCAACCGTCGATGAAACCAATGCCGGTCTCATCGAAATGACCTTCAACGTCACGCTGGACGTGGCCGCCGCGAACGAAGTCCGGGTGCGCTACCGCACAACAGCGGAAGGAACGGCGACCGACAACTTCATCGACATCTCGGACCCATCGAGTGGGGCCCAACTGGTGTTCGCGGCCGGGGAAACGTCCAAGCAGATCACAATCAGGGTGTTTGCCGACGCGCTTTCGGAGTTCGACGAGAATTTCGGCCTGGAACTCTTCAATCCCGAAAACGGTGTCTTCGCTGGTGGAAAGCAACGGCTCGAAGTCACCGGAATCATCAACGATACGGACGGTCCGCAGGTGCCTTCGCTGTTCGTCTCCGATCCTGAAGTGATCGAGGGACAGGCGGGACAGAAATTCGTGGCATTCACCATCGATCTCTCGCGGCCTTCCGCCTCGCTCCTCAATTTCAGCTACAAGACCAAGGACGGATCGGCGGTTGCGGGGCAGGACTATGCCGCCAAGTCGGGCGTGGTCACCTTCAATCCGGGCGAAACCTCCAAGGAAATCCTGGTCGCCATCACGGGCGATCAGCTGATCGAATCGGACGAATATTTCACCCTGCTGCTGGACCAGGATCCGGCCACCGGCAATGGCGTGGCGGATGTGGCCGGAAGCGCCACGATCAAGGACAACGACAAGCACAGCACCTTCCTGCCGGTCATTTCCATCAACCCGGTCGTCACCACGGAGACAAATGGCGGTTTGATCTACCTGAAATTTGCGGTGACGCTTGCGTCTCCCGCCGCAAACGCAGTCAGTGCATCCTTCCGGACCGTCGCCGACGGCAGCGCCACGGGGAGCAGCGATTTTCAGACCGACACGGGAACGGTCGATTTTCAGCCCGGCGAAACCACGGCAATCGTCCGCATACGGGTTTTTGCCGACGCGCTCAGCGAGTTTGACGAAAATATAAGCCTTGAGCTTTTCAACGCGCAGAATGGCGTGTTTGCCGGAGGCGAGAACAGCATCAAGGCAACGGGCGTCATCAGGGACATCGACGGACCGCAACTCGTTTCGCTTTTCGTATCCGATCCTCAAATCGTCGAGGGCGATCTCGGCACCAAGTTCGCGGTTTTCGAAGTCAGGCTGTCGCGCCCGTCCGACAGCGACATCAGCCTCGACTTCACGACCAGCAACGGCACGGCAAAAGCGGGAACAGACTTCGTGGGCCGGACCGGTTCCCTGACCTTCGAAGCCGGTGAAACCGTCAAGTTTGTCCGCATCGCACTCAAGAGCGACGAAGCTGTCGAGGGCAACGAGAAGTTCACGCTTGTGGTGACGCCAAACTCCGACATTGCAAATGACGTTGCAGACAATGTCGGGACCATGACCATCATCAACGACGATGCCGTCTTCAAGATCATCAGCGGCGGGGCCGCGGCAAACCGGCTGAACGGCGGCACGGCCAATGAAAGAATTTCGGGCTTCGGCGGCAACGACACGATTTCCGGCGGAGGCGGCGACGATATCGTGAGCGGCGGCACCGGCAGGGACCAGCTGACTGGCGGCCTGGGCGAGGACAGGTTTTTGTTCAACGGTTCGCCCATCGCCAATTCGGTCGACACGATCTCGGATTTCAACGTGATCTCGGATACGCTGCGATTTGAGAATTCGGTCTTCGCAGGTCTTGGCGCGGCCGGCGTGCTGGCCGCCAACAAGCTGCATTTCGGCGGGCTTGCATCGCAGGACGCGGATGATCGCATCACCTATGTGAAAGCGACGGGCGCACTCTATTTCGATGCCGACGGATCGGGAAGCGGGTCGGCTGTCAAGATCGCCCAGTTGACCAAGAACCTCGCCATGACGGTGAACGATTTCGAAGTTATCTTATAAATAACGCGAAATTTAGCCATGGCATGGCGGCGCATCCGGCGTGCCATGTATCACAATCCTGTCTCCCGCCTGCAATACCTCTCCCCTTGCGATCCCGCCGATCCGCGGGCATAGGCACGATTTCATTCAGAGGAGACGATCATGACGGCAATCTGGTTCAGGACGGGCGAAGCGACGGTGCTGGCCGCCGATGGGCAATATACCGACGCCATGCCGGAAGTCCTGATCGGCTCGGTCAAGGGCCCGGCAGGCGCCGCCTTTGCCAGCATGATGGGGCAGGCGGAAGGGCATACGCGGATGTTCGTGGTGCGCGATCTCAACCAGCTGGTCAGGCCTGCCACGATGATGACGACCAAAACGACCATCCGTTCCGCCGCCTATGTCGAGCTTTTGGGCGGGGTTGTGCAGGGCGCCATCGGCGATGCCATCATCGACTGCGTGATCGAGGGTGTCCTACCCAAGTCAGAAGCCGATGATATCTGCATGATCATCATGGTGTGGCTCGACGAGCGCTGCGCCACGCATGCCGAACTCGACAAACGCGATCTCTACCGCACCCAGTATGAAGCCACCAAGATCGCTATCGGCCGCGCCATGCGTGGCGAGCCAACCATCGACGAGCTGATCAAGAACCGGACCACGGTGAAGCACTATGCGCTCAACGGGGTGATCGACTATTGAGGTCAAGGGCCGATCATCGCCGGTTTCGCCCCCTTGTGAGCGTCGAACCTTGAATGATAGCGTCTTTTGACACTTGAAGGGGAAGCACCATGTCCGCATCGTCATTTCTCAGCACGCTGGTTGGCTCGTTTTCGCAAGGGGCGGCCGGCAATCCAACAGTGGTGATGATCGAGGCGGCGTTCCGGAATCACGGGCTCAACTGGCGCTACATCAATTGCGAGGTTCCGCCCGAGCTCCTTGGCGATGCCGTGAAGGGGGCGCGCGCCATGGGCTGGATGGGTTTCAACTGCTCCATTCCACACAAGGTGA
>JANMMJ010000061.1:0-7710 GCA_031373255.1 Hyphomicrobiales bacterium | reverse complement strand
TAAAACCCAATGAGGCCGCGACACCTTCGGGCAGATAGGCAGCGCCGGACACCTCGCAGGACGACTGCATGGCAAGGCTCATGGTGGTGACCGCCTGGCTTGCGGATTGACCGGAAATCACCAGGGTTTCCCCGGTTTCATCGCGTGGCAGGACTTTCATGGTGATGGCCGTCAGGGCGGCAAGGGTGCCCCAGGAACCGGCCATCAGCTTGGGGAGATCATAGCCCGTGACGTTCTTGACGACGCGGGCGCCCGCCTTGAATGCCTCTCCCCTGCCCGAAACACCTCGCATACCCAGCACATGATCGCGGGCGGCACCTGCTTTCAGGCGGCGCGGACCGGACAGATTGCAGGCCAGCATGCCGCCAAGCGTCCCGGCATGGGCCGAGCCCAGAAGCCTGGAATAGTCAGGCGGCTCGAAGGCCAGTTGCTGCTCGCGCCCCTCAAGGAGGCTTGTGATTTCGGACATGGGCGTAGCAGCACCCGCCTCCAGCACCAGTTCCTCCGGCTCATAGAGTTCGATTCCCGAGAATTGACTCATGTCCAGAGTGGCGCGCGACTGGGTGGCACGTCCGAGGCTGCGTTTGGTGCCAGTACCAACAATATCGAGCGGGGCCTCTTCCGAAAGTGCCCAGGCAATGGCAGCTTCAAGCTCTTTCTCGGTCTTGGGGGCCAGCACGTCACCCATGGTTCAGAACCGGGGCAGATCGGGGAATGGCAACTGTCCCTTGTGCACATGCATGCGGCCCAGTTCGGCGCAGCGATGCAGGGTGGGGAACACCTTGCCGGGATTAAGGAGGCCTTCGCTGTCAAAGGCGCATTTGAGGCGCTGCTGCTGATCCAGGTCGGCCCTGGAAAACATTTCCGGCATGAGGTCGCGCTTTTCCACGCCGACGCCATGCTCGCCGGTAAGGACGCCGCCAACCTTGACGCACAGGCGCAGGATATCGGCGCCGAATCTCTCGGCACGGTCGAGTTCATCGGCGTTGTTGGCGTCGAAGAGGATGAGCGGGTGCAGATTGCCGTCCCCGGCATGAAAGACGTTGGCGACGCGCAGGCCATACTGGCGCGACAGTTCCGTCATGCCGGTGAGGACTTCGGGCAAGCGCTTCCTTGGAATGGTGCCATCCATGCAGATGTAATCGGGCGAAATGCGGCCCACCGCGGGAAATGCCGCCTTGCGGCCGGCCCAGAACAGCAGGCGTTCCTCTTCCGAATTGGAGACGCGCATGTTCTTGGCGCGATTGTTCATCGCGATCGCCTCGACCCTGGCGATCAGGTGATCCACTTCGACCTTGGGGCCATCGAGTTCGACGATCAGCAGCGCTTCGACATCAAGCGGATAATCGGCGTGAACGAATTCCTCCACGGCGTGGATGGCGGGACGATCCATCATCTCCATGCCACCCGGGATGATTCCGGCGGAAATGATATCGGCGACGCACTGGCCACCATCCTCGCTGGTGGGAAAGCCAACCAGAACGGCCCTCGCCGTCTCGGGCTTCTGCAGGATGCGCACGGTAACTTCGGTGACAACGCCGAGCAGGCCCTCGGAGCCGGTCATGATGCCGAGGAGATCGTAGCCTTCCGCGTCGAGATGCTTGCCGCCGAGGCGAATGACCTCGCCGGTGATGAGGACCATTTCAATGCCAAGCACATTGTTGGTGGTGAGGCCATATTTGAGGCAATGCACGCCGCCGGAATTTTCCGCGACGTTGCCGCCGATGGAACAGGCAATCTGCGAGGATGGATCGGGTGCGTAGTAAAAACCCCGGTGCTGAACCGCATTGGTGATCGCTAGGTTGGTGACGCCGGGCTGCACCACGACGCAGCGGTTGTCGTAGTCGATATCGAGGACGCAGTTGAATTTCCCAAGGCCGAGGAGCACGCCATCGGCGAGCGGCAGGGCGCCACCGGACAGCGATGTGCCGGAGCCGCGCGGCACGACGCGCACCTTGTTTTCAAAACAATAGCGCAGGATGCGGCTGACCTGCCCGGTGGTTTCCGGCAACACTACCACGAGCGGCACCTGGCGATAGGCAGAGAGGCCATCCGACTCATAGGCCTGCATCTCGCGCGGCGTGGCGATAACGCCCTCCCCCGGCACAATGGCGCGCAGGGCAGCAACGATGTCATCGCGGTGGCCGAGAGTTTCCTGATCCGGAGCCGGCATAGTGAGCATGGCTCAGGGATAGAAGGTTCCCGGCCTGCCTACAAGCGAACGCTAATCGCGGTATCTTCGCGAACCGCACAACTCGAACGGCACGTGTGGCAATTTCCGATCGCCCGCTTCAAAGCCATCATGATAGGGAGCTGCTCGCTCAGGCTTCGAACCGAAAGTATTGATTTTGTTGAAAATCGATTGAAACAGGGACATGGGTGAACCTCCGATGCTCGTGAGATTCCCACAGCCCCGTCAGCGGGATGTTCGATTGCGCGTCAAAAAAACGTAAAATAAGCTATCCAAGGGTTCAAAAGGTCTGTGCCGAGATGCCGGTTGCACGATTGGAATTGCTGGGTGGATTCAGGCTCCGCGACCCCTCGGGCGCGGAGATCGCCATTTCAGCCAAAAAAAATCAAGGGCTTATGGCAATCCTTGCGGTATCGCGCGGGCGCACGATCTCGCGCGAGAAAATGACCGGCCTCCTATGGAGCGACAGGAGCGAGGAGCAGGCGAGGAGCAGCTTGCGGCAATCGCTGGTGGTGCTGCGGCGTGAACTCGGGCTCACCTCGCGGGTGCTCATGGTGGAAGCCGACCAGCTCGGACTTCGCGAAGACGGGCTTGAGATCGATGTTTTCGATGTGCAGACGCTCGCGGCGAAAGGTGACCTCGCGAGCCTTCGCGCGGCGGCCGCGCACTGCCGTGGCCAACTGATCGACGGACTTTTCATCCACGACGACAGCTTTGAAACCTGGCTGCGCAATGCGCGCGAGCGCTTCAACGACATCGCCATCGACGTCAATCGCCGGGTTGTCGAACTTGAGACCGGGGCGGGCCGGATCGAAGCAGCAAAGCGGCTGGTTGGCCTTGATCCGCTGCGCGAGGACTCGCACAGAGCCCTCATGCGGGCTTATGCGATGCAGGGCGAAGTGGCGCTTGCCCGCAAGCAATACAACAACCTGAAAGAGATGCTGCAGCGGGAGCTTTCGACCAAGCTTTCGGCGGAGACGGAGCGTCTTGCGTCCGAACTGGGTGCGACGGCCAATCGGAGCGAGGAGATCCAATCCGATGTGGCGCCGAAGGATACCCAACTAACGCTCGCGGTCCTGCCCTTTGCCAATCTCAACAACGATCCAGACCAAGCCCTTTTGTGCCGCGGCATCACCGAGGACATCGTCACGGAACTCTCGCGCATGCGGCCCCTCATGGTCCGGCTGGCGCAGATGAAGCCCGGAACAGAACAGGACGAGCGTGATGGTGCCGGCATCGGCAAGGCACTCGGCACGCAATATGTGCTCGACGGCAGCTTGCGGCGCATGGGCAACCGCATGCGGATCAGCGCGCAGCTGATCGAATGCGCATCCGGACAGCATCTGTGGGGCGACAGGTTCGATGAAAGCGAGGACGCGTTCTTTTCGGTACAGGACACGATTGTCCGGCGGATCGTGAGCACGCTGGTTGGCCGCATGCTTGAGGATGGCGCGCGGCAGGCCAGCCGCAAGACGCCCACCAGTCTTGCCGCATACCAACTGGTGCTGCAGGCCGACAACCTGCCCTTTCACGAAGAGGCGAGCCTGAACGAGATGCGCAGACTGTGCAAGATGGCGTTGAATATCGATCCCAGCTATGCCCGCGCCTACGCCCTGCTCGCGACCATCGACCTGCACGAGTGGTTTCAACTGGCCGACAGCACCGTCGATGCGCTGGCGGACGGATTACGCAAGGCAGAGACGTCCGTGAAGCTCGATTCCAATGATAGCTATTGCCGGGCCACAATTGGCGACTTCCACTTGCAGATGGGCGAGTTCGACAAGGCTGAACACCATTTTCGACGCGCCCTGGAACTCAATCCCAACCGGCCCGGCATCGTGCTGGCACTCGGCCGCTTCCACATCTTTGCCGGCGAACCGGAAGAGGCGGCCAGATATTTCAGGGAGGCATCCGAAATTGATCCGTATTTCACGCCGGCCTGGTACTGGCACGATCTCGGATATCTCAATTTTGTTTCCGGACGCTACGACGAGGCCGTGGCGGCGATGAACAAGTCACCTGACAGTTCAGCCTGGATTTCCGCCTACAAGGCCGCCTATTCGCAGTTGGCCGGGCGGGAGATTGAAGCGAAGCGTTACATGGCCGAAGCCTTGAGCAAGCAGCCCGGTTTCTCGTCAGCGAAGAATGTCTCGAAAGAACCCTTCAAGAAGCCGGACCACCGGGCACTGCTCCTTGAAGCGCTGATCAAGGCCGGGCTTCCGCCATGACCATTTGGCGCTGACGCAAGGCCGCCATGACGGACAAGGCGCTTGCGGGAATTCCTGCAAGTGGGCAAAAGGTCGGATATGTCCTCTCCCCGCGTTGGTCTTTTCGTCACCTGTCTTGTCGACCTCATCCGTCCATCCATCGGCTTTGCCGCAGTGAAGCTTCTGGAAGATGCCGGCTGCGCCGTCGAGGTGCCGGACACGCAGACCTGCTGCGGGCAGCCCGCCTATAATTCCGGCGACCGCAAGGACAGCATCGACATCGCGCGCAATGTGATCCGGGCGTTCAAGGGCTTCGACTACGTGGTGGCGCCTTCCGGTTCGTGCGCCGGGATGATCAAGAAACACTATGCCGAGCTGTTTGCCGAGGGAACGCCCGACCGCGCCGCAGCCGACGCACTCGGCGAGCGGACGCACGAACTGGTCTCATTCCTGGTCAATGTCATGAAGGTGGAAAGAGTCTCGGCGGAGTTCGCGGCGAAAGCCACCTATCATGATTCCTGTTCAGGATTGCGCGAACTTGGCGTCAAGCAGGAGCCGCGCAAACTGCTCAAAAGTGTTGGCGGCGTAACCCTTCGCGAGATGACGGATGCCGAAGTGTGCTGCGGTTTCGGCGGTACGTTCTGCGTCAAGTATCCCGACATTTCCGACAAGATGCTGGAAAAGAAGATCAAGCATATCGCGGCGACAGGTGCCGACACGCTGATCGCCGGCGACCTCGGCTGCCTGATGAACATGGCGGGCAAACTCAAGCGGGAGGGCTCGGCCATCAAGGTCCGGCATATCGCCGAAGTGCTGGCGGGCGACATGAAGACACCGCCGATTGCGGAGGCGGAGTGATGGTGGAGTTGAACCCCCTCCGGCGCTTCGCGCCACCTCCCCCGCTCACGGGGGGAGGATGGTCTGGAATATCCCTCCCCCGCTTGCGCGGGGAGGGTGGCGCGCGCCAGCGCGACGGGTGGGGGATGTAATGGAATCTACTTCTCCACAATTCCAGGGCAATGTGAAGCGGGCGCTGGCCGACACGCAATTGCAGTATGCCATGACGGAAACGGGGCCGCGTTTCATCGAGAAACGCACCAAGGCGCGGGCCGCACTGCCCGAGTTCGATCAACTGCGCGACCAGGCGCGCGACATCAAGGATCACGTGCTCGAGCACCTCGATCTCTATCTCGAAATCTACGAGAGGAAAGTGAGTGAATCGGGCGGAGTGGTGCACTGGGCAGCGACGCCCGAAGAGGCGCGCGCCACGATCATCGGCATCTGCCAGCAGCGTGGCGCCAAGCTCGTCACCAAGGGCAAATCAATGATCTCGGAGGAGATCGACCTCAACCATGCGCTGGAAGCAGCCGGCATCACGCCGATTGAAACCGATCTCGGCGAATATCTGATCCAGCTTCGCGGCGAACGGCCAAGCCATATCATAGCACCCGCCGTGCACCTGACGCGCGACCAGGTGGAGGCGGATTTCCGCAAGGCGCACACACATCTTCCGCCGGAGCGCGATCTTAGCGAAATTCCAACACTGGTCGAAGAAGCACGCCAGGTGCTGCGGCAGAAATATCTCGACGCCGATGCCGGAATCACCGGCGCCAATTTCCTCATTGCCGAAACCGGCACGTCGATCATCGTCACCAATGAAGGCAACGGCGACCTGACGCAAAACCTGCCGAAGGTGCATATCGTCATTGCCTCGATCGAGAAGATCGTGCCGACGCTGGAGGATGCCTCGACGATCCTGCGCGTGCTGGCGCGTTCGGCAACGGGACAGGATTTCTCCAATTACACGACGCTCTCGACCGGGCCGAAGCGGGCGGGCGATCCCGATGGCCCGGAAGAATACCACGTGGTCATTCTTGATAATGGAAGGTCCAATGTGCTGGGCACGGAGTTCCAGGACATGCTGCGCTGCATCCGCTGCGGTGCCTGCCTCAACCATTGTCCGGTCTACCAGGCTGTCGGCGGGCATGCCTATGGCTGGGTCTATCCGGGACCCATCGGCGCCGTCGTGACGCCTGCACTCAAGGGCATCGAGAATGCCAAGCATTTGCCCAATGCGTCCACCTTCTGCGGGCGCTGCGAGGAGGTGTGTCCGATGCGCATACCGCTTCCCAAGATGATGCGGCACTGGCGCGAGAAGGAATTCGAAAAGCACCTGACACCGGGCGGCATCCGCACCGGCCTGAAGCTGTGGGCCTTCGCCGTCAAGCGGCCGAAGCTCTATCAGCTCGGGACGCGGATTGCAGCGCGGGTGCTGGGCAACCTCGGGCGGGCCAAGGGCCGCATGACTTCTGTGCCGCTGGCTTCCGGCTGGACGCGGTATCGCGATTTTCCTGCACCCCAGGGCAAGACCTTCCAGCAGATGTGGAAGGAGCGGAGGAAAGATGGCGGATAGTGCACGCGAGCAGATCCTCAATCGCATTCGCGGCAAGGTGGGTACGGGCGATCAAGTGCAACGGGCGGCAAGGGTGGCCGAGCGGCTGGCGCTGCACCCGCGCAATCTCATTCCGGCGCGGGGACAGGGCGATGACGCGCACCGCATCAAGGTCTTCACCGACATGATGGTGGCGGTGGGCGGCACGGTCGAGACGGTCGATCACTTCGACGATGTGCCGGAGAGCGTTGCAAGCTATCTCCGCAACAACAACCTGCCGGCGCGCATCAGGCGTGGGGCGGAGGAGAAACTTGCGCTGCTGCCTTGGCACCGGGCCGGTGCGCTTGAAGTCGCCGAAGGCCGGGCCGATCCCGCCGATACGGCTTCGCTCTCCATGGCCTTCGCCGGGGTGGCCGAATCCGGAACCATCGTGATGCTTTCGGGGCCCGACAATCCGACGACGCTGAACTTCCTGCCCGAGGCGCATATCGTGGTGCTGCCGCTCGACCGGCTGCATGCCTCCTATGAAGAAGGCTGGACACGGCTTCGCGAACAGGCTGGCGCCGGCAACATGCCGCGCACCGTCAACATGATCTCTGGCCCGTCGCGCACCGCCGACATCGAGCAGACGATCGTGCGCCCGGCGCATGGCCCAAAGGAAATGCACGTGATCATCGTGCGCGGCTGACATGGCGCTGCAGAACCGGGTGACGCCCTTTGGCGAAATCGAGGCGGTTCAAGCGCGGGGCACCATGCTGGGCAACCGGGGCGGCAAATTCCACCGTGACGACCGGACGCTGGGCAAGCGGCGCTGGGCCACGCATCACTGGATCTGCTGCGAACTTCACTACAAGAACATGCAGCATGAGGCGATGGGCCGGGGCTACACCTCGCTGTTCTTTCTCGACGAGGTGACGGCA
>JANMMJ010000054.1:0-66070 GCA_031373255.1 Hyphomicrobiales bacterium | reverse complement strand
AGCGGAATGGGTGTTGCACCGGCTGGCACCGAGATGGCCGGGACCGGACATCATCACGTCATCATCGACAGTGAACTGCCGGCGACGGACGAGCCCATTCCCAATGATCCAAATCATCTTCATTTTGGCAAAGGGCAAACCGAGGCGAGGATCGAGCTTCCGAAAGGCGAGCACACCTTGCAACTCATGTTTGGCGATGCGGGGCACGTTCCTCACACACCTCCGCTCGTGTCCGGCAAGATCAAGATAACGGTGCGTTGATCTGGCTCTGCCACGGATGATGGCGGCCACAGAACAGGACAATAGGGATCGATCGAAATGACAATAGCAAAGCTGGCCGTAGCCCTTGCAGTTTGTGGAGCCCTGATGAATGTCAGTTCGGCGCTGGCGGCAGGAACGAAGCGGGATCCGAATGCCGAGCTTTATATTGGCTGGCCCAATGACGGAGAAGTCATCCGCAAGACGACGGTCAAGGTGTGGTTCGGCCTGAGAAACATGGGTGTAGCGCCCGCGGGTACGGATTTTCCCAACGCCGGGCATCACCATATCATCGTCGATGCGGACATTCCCGACGCGTCCGAACCCATTCCCAATGACGAACAGCACCTGCATTTCGGCAAGGGCCAGACCGAGACCATCCTGACGCTCACAAAGGGCGTGCATACGATCCAGCTCAACTTCGCGGACAAGGATCACATGCAGTTCGACCCGCCTCTGGTTTCGAAGAAAATAACCATAACAGTCAAATAAGACTGGTTTTTTCGCCAGCAAGAGGGTTCCGCGCCGGGCGGGCCGGGTTGCGCCTTTTTACGATTCATGATGTAGTTGGCGCTGTCCAATTCCGATGATGACCGGCGCCAAACCATGACTGATTCCCGGAAGACTTGCGGAAGTGACCGGCGCAACGAAACCCGGTGTGGCCGCCATGGGGGCACGGGCGATGCGGGTTTGCGCTAGACCAGCGGCCGTTGGCATTTCCGCACTCCTGGCGACTGTTGTGCTTCTGGCAGGCGCAAGCGACGCCAGAGCGCAATTCAAAGTCTGCAACCAGACCTTCGATCTCTACAATCTCTCCATCGGGTACGGCGACGCGCGGAAATTCAAGACCGAAGGATGGTGGACGGTTCCGGCGAATTCCTGTGTTTCGCCGATCAGGGATGACCTGCAATCGCGCTACATCTATCTCTATGTGGCGAACATCTATGGCGAGCCGGTGCTTTCCGGAAGCTCGGTGATGTGCGTGGGCAGGGAGAAGTTCTCTGCCGGACGCAAGCCGGACCAGCCCTGGGAATGCTGGCTGCGCGGGCTGCGCGAGGCCAAGTTTGTCGAGATCGACACCGGAAACTCGACCGAGTGGATCACCTTCATCAAAGACAAGAAGTGAATGGTGCAGGCCGCTCCCCATCGAAGCTGTTCCCGAAATCGCAAGACTCGAGCGAGCCGTCGATGACTTCGCGTTTTGACAAGAAAAAGAAGGGAAGATTCAAGCCCAAGGACATGAGCGATGACCGCACCGTCATTGCGGCGCGGCCGACGGGATTTGCTCCACAAGCCGAAGGGCAAAGCGCCGTGCCGTCAGGTGGCGGGCGCAAAGCCTGGCCTTTGGTGCTTGCCGGGCTGCTCGTTGTGCTGCTGGGGATCGGTTCGGCACTGGTGACAATCCGTGTCTTCAGTCCCACCGAAACAGCGATGTCGCCCGAGGTTCTGGAGGCCCCGCTCATTATTGTCGACACACCGGAGCCGAGCGAAGCGGAATTGCCCGTAACCGCCGATGAAATGGATCAATACGTGCCGCCGCGGCTTATCGAACTGGCGGGCGCTCCGCTCATCGTGCGGCGCGCCGGGAATGTCTCGCGGCAACTGGTCAAGCTTCCGCCGGAGAAGATCACGGCGGCAAAGTCCCTGAAGCTTTCTGGCGATGTCTACCGGTTCAGCGATACGTTTTCGGCATCGGAGGCAGGGCCTGCGGGCGGCTTTCAGGGCTCGCAGCAGGACTTTGCATTTGATCAATCGCAGGGAACGGCGGTTGCTCCGGATGGCGGAGAAGTGGAGGCGCAGGTGCTGGAGGTCAACAGCAACTCAAATGACCTCATCATCAACGCCGATGTCAGCGTGGCGGCCCAAACCGAGCAGGAGTTTGCCGGGGCCATGGGTCCGGCAAAAACCGTGTGGAATTTCCTGGTGGGCCTCGGATTTTCCGAAGACGGCGCAAAGGCAGCGGATGCCGCGCTTCAGGTCGCCCTGAACGCCAGCGCCGTTGCCGCGACCGATACCCTTGCGGTCCTTGGGATTCCGGACGAGGCGGACACCAGCAAGCTCATTCCGGCGCAGGTCGCGGTCTATCGCGAGGGTCGGTATCTGGGCTCAATCGGCCTGACAGACAACATGGCCTATGCGCCAAGTTCCGATCCGTGGAATGGCCAGCCGCCCGAAATCGAGGTCAACGAGGCAGGGGCATCGCTGCTCAAGGAAAGGCTTCTCGATGCCATCTATTCGGCGGCAATCCGCAACAAGCTGCCGACGCCGGTTATCGGCGAAACGCTTCTGCTACTGTCACGATCCAACGATCTCGAACAGCCGGCAGCTTCGGGCGATGGCATCACCATGCTGTTCTCGGAAGCCCCGCGTGACCTGAAGAATGGATTTGGACGGGTGTTGTATGTGCGCATCTCGCGGACGGCCGGCGACATGGAGTGCTATGCGGTGCAATCGAAGCCCGGCAAGCCATTCGACTGTGTCTCGGTCGATGGCGAGGAGCGATCGGGCATCAGCATGATATCGCCGG
The DNA here is from genome assembly GCA_031373255.1 of Hyphomicrobiales bacterium. Taxonomy (GTDB): domain Bacteria; phylum Pseudomonadota; class Alphaproteobacteria; order Rhizobiales; family Aestuariivirgaceae; genus JANMMJ01. Next base: position 63,285 of record JANMMJ010000054.1, on the reverse strand, counting down.
TCAAAGGCGTGATCACGGCAAGGTTCGGTCCACGCCTTGATCCTCTAACGGGCAAGAAATCCGATGTGATGAATTTTGGCGTCGACTGGACGGCGCGGCTGGGCTCGCCGGTGGTCGCCGCATTCGATGGCGTGGTCGAGACAATCGGACATGAGGATGAACTCGGCAATTTTGTCAGGCTGGTGCACCCGGACAAACGCAAGTCGGTCTATGGCGGGCTGAAGAACAGTGCCGCCAATCTCGACGTAGGCAGCAAGGTCGCAGCGGGCAGCATCATCGGCTATGTCGGAAAAAGCGGAACGGGCAAGGATCCGATCCTGCACTTTCAGCTGCTCGAAAAAGGCCGGCCGGTCGATCCCTTCGGCGCGTATCAGAGCCAGGTGGAAAAGGGTGGGGTGATCGATGTTTTCGTCAAGCGCATCATCTACATCGAGAGCGCCAACAATTGCCTGGCTGCCAATCCGCTGTCGACGGCGGTTGGACTCGGGCAGTTCATCAAATCGACGTGGCTGCAGACAATCGCCCGGCACCGGCCCGACCTGCAGAAGAACCGCTCGCGCGAAGAAGTGCTGGCGTTGCGGACGGATTGTGACCTGGCGCGGGAAATGACCACTGCCTTCACGCGCGACAATGCGACGATCCTCAGGTCGCAAGGCAAGGCTGTTACGGCCGGCAACCTGTACCTGGCGCATTTTCTCGGCGCAGGAGGAGCACTTCAGGCCCTCAGCGCCGGCCAGGATCTAATGATTGCCGAGGTCTTTGGCGCCGCTCACGTTGCGGCAAACCCGCATGAAAGGGGCAAGACAATCGGCTTCCTTATCGACTGGGCGGCGCGGAAGATGCAGTCGAAAGGTTCGCCCAAGACTGTGGATGGTGCTCCCGCCACCGCGGGGAAGCCGCCGCCGCCAAGCAAGGCATTTGCCGAGTTCAAGCAACTGGTCGAGATCATGCTGAATTGAGCCATGCCCAAACTTCACTATGAGTTGGCGGAACTGCCGAATTGTCTTAGTCTTGAAACCAAATATGCGCTGGTCTGGATCTCGGCCAAGGAAATTGGGTGCTGGATGAGAACGCTGTTAAAGCCCGTAAAGTATCTCTGCATCTGCTGGCTGGCAATTTCCGGAGCGGCCAATGCCGACGACGGCGCCCTGAGCTTTGAACTCAATTCCGTTGCGCCAGTTGATAGCCATTGCCGCGCCACCTTTGTGGTGGTCAACACGCTTGGCGCGAAACTGGCGCGCACAGCCATTGAAGTTGGTGTTTTCGACGACAAGAACGTGTTTTCCGAAATGGTGGTGTTCGATCTTGGCAGCCTGCCGCAGAACAAGACCAAGGTGGTGCAATTCGACCTCGCCCGGGACTGCGCCAGCATTTCGCGCCTCCTTCTCAACAGCATCAAGGAGTGCGTGGGCGCGGACAATGCCGCACTTCAGTGCGAAGACCGTATCAAAACAAGCAACAACAGTTCAATCGCCTTCGGACAATAGCCAAATGACTTTCGCAGCGGAGACGGGGGAATGATGAGTGGCGATATCTTCTCCTTCTTCCGGGCAGGCGGGCCGGTCACGGTTATCCTGACCCTCTTGTCGGTCGTCGGTATGGCGATGACGCTCTACAAAATCTGGCAGTTTACGCAGGCGCGCGTCGGCCGGCACGGCGTGGGCCGTGCAGCGATTGAGAGCTGGATTGCAGGTGACCGCGAGGCGGCCTATGCGACGGTTGCCGAAAGCAAGTCGCCGCTCTCCAAGGTGGTTGCCCACGCGATGCGCGGCAAGACCCATGGCGGACACCGGCTGGAAGACGTCAAGGAAGATGTCATGCGGGTTGCCCAGGGCGAACTGTTCGAACTGCGGCGCTATCTGCGCGGCATCGAGGTGATCGCTCAATCGGCACCGCTGCTTGGCCTGCTCGGCACGGTCATCGGTATGATCCAGGCTTTCAGCCAGCTGGAGTCGTCCGGATCCTCGGTCAACCCGGCGCAACTGGCGGGCGGAATCTGGACGGCCCTGCTTTCGACGGCGCTGGGCCTTGGCATTGCGATCGTGTTTTCCATGGTGGGCGCATGGCTGGAAAGCCGGGTCGAGAACGAACGCGCTGTCATGGAGATGCTGCTGACCGGCTTCTTCGCGCATCGCATCACCGACTCGCAGGGACGCGAATTCAGCGAAGTCACGGGTGTGCGCAGCAAGGCGCCGGACCATGCGTATTGAACAGCCCGCACCGGTACGAAAGCCGCTGCCGCTGACGCCGCTGGTCGATGTCGTGTTCCTGCTGCTGATGTATTTCATGCTTTCGTCCACCTTCACCCGGTTTGGCGATCTCGACATGCTGAAAAGCAGTGCGACGCAGAAGCAGCAAAGCACCACTGAGGATAAAGCGGCGAAGCCCGGGGTCATCCTCGTCGTTGCCGCGGGCAAGAGCTACCGGATCAATGGCGTGGAAACCGCCACGGCGGATATCGCCACAGCGCTCGACCGATTCCATGACCTGGGTGTCCGCTCGGGCGTGGTCGTCCTTTCACCTACGGCGGAGGTTCAGGATCTCGTTTCGGCACTCGAACAGGCGCGGCGTTCAAAACTCTCCGCGCTTACGGTCATGCAATAGGGGGCCATCATGCGGCTTGCTCCTGTTGTTCCGAAGCGTTCGTCCGACTGGGTGCTGCAACTCATCAATATCGTGTTTCTGCTTCTGCTGTTCTTCCTGGTGAACGGCACGATTGCGGAGCAACAGGAAATCGGCGTGGAACCGCCGCGTTCGATCCTGATTACGGCCGGCAATCCACCGCGCGATGCAGTGTCGATCAGCCGCGAAGGCCGCATTGTGTTTCGCGGCGCGCCGGTCACTGCCGATCAGATTGTCAATCAATTGAAGTCGGACGCGAAGGCGATCGGGCTTGAAGGCGATACCTTGCCTGCACTTGTGATCGCGGCGGATCGCCGGCTCAAGGCGGCAAAGCTCATTGATACAATCGATGCGCTGAAGGGCCTCGGAGTTCGTAACATTTCACTCGTCACCATTCAGGATGACGCGCGATGATGAAGCGCGTTGCGGCCTGGGTGATTGCATCCGCAGCGTCGCTTGCCGGGCATCTGGTGCTGCTGGCCTTTGTATCCAGTCTTGCCGGCGGCACCGCGTCGCCTCCGCTCGCCGAACTGCGTATCTCGGAGGATAGCGGTTTTGCCGTTACAGCCGTTCCGGAGGTGCAATCGCAAACGCCTCTGCAAGCGAATCAGCGCGACACGCAAGCGACTCAACCCGTGTCTGCGACGGCCAAAAGCGCGCTTGCACCTCTATCCAGCGCCAATGCCAATGCGGGAGTCGTGGCTGAAGAATCCCGGCTCAAGCCGGTTGCCGCAGAACAGGCTTCCCAACCTGCGCAAGCCGAGCAACTTAGTCCGGCAAGCCAGCCGGATGCAATCGCTGCCATTACACCCGATGCGGCGTTGAGCCAACCAGTGCGTGAGGATCCGCAACTCCCGGTTCAGGATAGTGTACCAGTGATCCTGGCTGCGCCAGCCACACCTGCCACTGTGACCAATGTTGCGCCATCCACTAGCGCGGAAGCTGCGCCTGTTCCTGCTGCGAAGCCAGCCGTTGTCGCGCCGAAGCAGTCCGGCGTAGCGCCCACAACGGCTGGGATCGTTAAATTGGTTCAGCCTGTGCAGAATCAGTCCACCGCTCCGCCGCCTGAAACCGTTGAACCTGTCGTATCCGCAGAACAACAGGTGGCGCTGGCTCCGGCCACGATTGTGCCAGTCTCGCTCGCAGAGAAAATGCGAAGCTTTGTCCGGGGCTATAGAGGTGGATCGTGCTTCTTTGCGATGCCGGTGTCTGTCGAGGGCGAGGATATGCGGATCGATGGTTTTGGTTCGGAGGTCGGCCCCATTCTGGCCTTCGGCACGGAACTGCGCCGGGCTTTTGGCAGCAAGGCAGCCGTTGAAGTGCGGCAGATCACCAGCCGGCAGTGTCCGGCGATCGGGCTGATCGGGCGCTTGCTCAAATCGCGGACGCCGGAGCTTCACGTCATGCTCGATGCGCAGAGCGTCAACAGCGGCGGAGAGCTTCATGGCGACGTGGACGGTGTGCGCCATCCCTGGCTCAGCCTGCTGCTGGTCGATGACGACGGCAAGATCCACGATATCTCCAGCTATCTGCGCAAGAGCAATGACAGCTGGTCATTCACCGTGAAGGTGTTTCTGACTGCCGAGGGCAAGGGCCGCAATCAATTGATCGTGGCGGTCGCTTCCCAACAGGAACTGGAGCAATTCAGCTCCGGGGAACAGGCGGCAAGTCTCGACTCATTCGCGGACGTCGTTGCAAAGGCTGCCGCTTCAGAGTCCGATATCGCCATCGGGCTCTCGGCTTTCCGGGTTGAGTAATCATGCCGCCAGGCGAATGAGGTTCAGGGACCGATCAGCACGGTTGGAAAGCCCGTAACAATTGCGCCGCCGTGAACGGTCATATCGCCGATTCGGGCTGCCGGCTGGCCACCGACAATCACGGTGAAGGAGCCGAGGGCAATCATATCCGGCGGGCCGACGCAAACGCACATATCGGTAATGCGGGCCTGCGGCATTCCTCCGGTGATCACGGTGGGAAAGCCGGTCGCAATCGGGCCACCGACATGTGGCACCAGCACGGTCACCATCGGGCACACATGCATGTCGGTAATGCGGGCGGCGGGCATACCCATGAGTTGCTGTTCCTTCCTTCATTGCAGAATAGCGCAGGCTGAGGACCGATCCAACCGAAACCGTGGGCAGCGGTGCCCGGCTATTGATTGCCGCGGCTCTGCTGGTCGTAAAACTTTGCGTAGAGTTCAAGGAATTCACCGAGCATGCCGTGCTCATGGCGCGCGGTCTTGGCTTTCCAGCGCTCCACAAAGGTGTCCCAGTGGCGCGCCTTGCCGCCGCCGAGCAGCGAGGGTTTGGACGTTCCCCCCGCCTTTTCGATGGCCTCCGGCGCCAGATCCTCGACAAGCTGGGCGACAGCCAATTGCATGGCGGCAAGGGTTGCCACCTGATGCGATTTGATATCGGAAAAACTTCTTTCAATGGATTTGCGGCTGTCCAGATAACCGCCCGAACCGGGGCCAAGCATCACCTTGATGGCGTCTTCCGCCGTCGGCATGAATTTGAGCGGGTTGTTCTCTGCCGGCTGAATCAAGGTCCGGTGGCCGCTGCGGGCCAAAGTCTTTGCGGCTGCACGGGCCTGCAGAAGTTGCATGAGATTGGCGCAGGTGAGGTTCAGGAGCGCGCCAAGCTCGCGGCCCAAGGTCCCTGCGTCCCGGCCGTGCAGGTGCTCCATCGGAATTCTGGCGCCAGCGGCAAATTGTTCGATGAAGCTTCCGGCGCCAGGGCTCGGTGCGGCAGGCGGTGGAGCACCTGCCTGGGGCACTGTTTCCTGGACCACAGGTGCGGTTGGCGGAAGCTCCTTCGGGGGTGCCGGAAACGGCATTTCATTTTCGGTTGGCCAGTATTCGGCCGCCGGCTGTGCCTTGGCAGGCGAAATTTCCGGGACGTCCTGGTGACCGACCTGCGATGTATCCCACGAAAAACTCTGGCGGGCCGGTTGTGGCATGGCGAATTTTGCAGGCTCGTTGACGGGCGGGATAGCCGGAATGCTGTTCAGAAAATCGCCGGCGCGCTGACCACGGTCTCTCTGCGGCATCAGATCCCGGGGATCGATAGCGGGGGGGCCATCGTCGGTTTGCCATGGGTCAGCACTTGGCATGGGCGGGGGCGGCTCGGGTGGCCGCATGACCGGCGGGGGTTCGGCGGGGCGCATGACTGGCGGCGGTGCGGCCGGTTTGTCCTGACCCTTCACTGAAACGGCAATGATGTAGTCGCCGATGGTGAGCCGGTCGCCGTCGGCGAGCTTGTAAGGGCTTTGCATGCGCTTGCTTGAGCCATTCACAAATGTGCCGTTGGTCGAGACGTCAAAGAGCCAATAGCAGCCCTCATAGAAACGCACTTCGCAGTGCTTGCCGGAAATGAACCGGCTCGGATCGGGAAGTGTCCAGTCAAGATATTGATCGCGCCCAAGATCGAGGCCGCGCTGGTCGACATTGACCTGGATCGGACCCCCGTCCGGCAGCCGATCAATATTTTCAATCTTTAGCGTGAGCACGAAATCTCTTGATCCAACTCAAGTAAACCAATGCGTTCTAGTGCAGTTTGCGAATGCTGCCAATGCGGCGGCGGAATTATGAAGCACCACCGTTAACGAGTTTCAGCGCCCTCTGGACCGTGGCTTCCAGCTTCTGGCTCCGGTCTTTCGGCGCCGACTGGGCGAGTGCCGTGAGGATCGCTGCGCGGACCGCCTTGGCGGTCAGGAAATCAGGCGGCGGTACAGGCCTTTCCGGGTCGTCGACCATGCTGCCGCCCGACCAGGCCGCGGCCAACGCCACCCAGGCAGGCGCATTCTTGACCACGGCTGCCATGCCGGCAGCCTTCGCCGCCACGCGTTTTTCTTCCTCGGGTACGCGGACCCACTGCTCGCTCAGATCGAGCAGATGCTTGTCGCTCTCGGAGACGGGTGGCGCGATGCTGCGTATGCTTTCACAGGCCCACCATACGGCTTCGCGCTTGGGCAGAAGATAGCTGCAGAAGCTGATTGCATCCTCGGGGGTTGGGCCTTTCATCAGCGAATCGAGGAATACGAGGGGCGGCGCATCGCCAGGCTCGGCGGCAATATCCTCACGCACCGGCGCGTATGCGTCGAAGACCTGTCTGGCGGTACTGAACCGCAAATGCCGCACGGCTTTCACCTTCGATCCCCGGCCGGATAAGCTGGATATGACAACGTCTCCACCACGTCCCAGTCCTCAGTTGATTAGCACCAATCCACCTTTAAGCGTCAGTATCGCATCTCCCTTGACCGTCGTGGTCAATGAGGTTGCCTCGAGCATGGTTTGCGCCTTGATCTTGATCAACAGCGATTCGATCGTGATGCTTGTCGGGTCCATGACAATCTTGCTGGTGCCGACGATAAATTCAATCTTGCTCGTGGCCTCGACCTTCCACGTGTTGCCAATCTTTTCCGTGCGGTTGTTATCGATTTCCACGATGACGTCGTGGTGCGTCGTCCATTTTTCGTCATGCTCGATGGTGGCTTCCAGATCCTTCTGGGCGTGCATGACAATCTTCTCGGACTTGGCCTTGTCCTCGAAGATAAATTCATTATAGCCACCGCCGCCTTCCGAGGAATTCGACTTCACGCCGGCAATGGTCTTGTTGGCGGGCAAGGCATAGGGAACGGTGTTTTCAGCGTTATAGACTGTGCCGGTCACCAGTGGCCGGTCGGGATCGCCGTCGATGAAGTGCACGACGACTTCCATGCCGACGCGCGGGATATAGATGCCGCCCCAGGCTTTGCCGGCCCAGACCTGAGCGATGCGAACCCAGCGCGCATATTTCTTGTTCTTTTCCCGGTCCCAATGGAAAAGCACCATGATGCGGCCATGCTTGTCGACATCGATCTCGCCCTTGCCGGTGACAACCGCGGTTTGAGGTCCGGGAATGACAGGTTTTGGCGTGATCTGGCGCAGGCGGAAGGGGACCGATTTGGGCAGGAATTCATAGATGCCCGAATAGTCCTCGCCACCGCTCGCCCCGCCGCCGCTCCGGTAGTAGTTGGTGCTGAACGAATGTTCGGCACTCACAATCAGATGTTCGACGTTCTGGCTTTCCTCATAATGCTCAGCGAGTTTCATCAGCATGCCGGGGCAGCTTGACACGCTGTCGCCTTCGGCCCTGCACCTCTTGTCCGTGGCCTGTTCGGCTTCAAGGCGAAATCTTGCGTAGTTGTCGCCGACGGAGGTTTCTTCGTAGCGTCCGGGGTAGTCGTAACGCTCCAGGTTGGCGCTGCGGTAGGCGCCGCCGCCTTCGTTCTCACTCTTCAGGGGATTGCTGGGCTTCAGGTAATCGTAGTCCTTCAGGACATATTTGCCAGTGGCGAACTGGCGCCCCGCCTGCCAGGTGTGGAGGGCTTCCTCCTTGCGGCGATCCTGGCCGGCAAGCTGCCGGAAAATGAGCTTGCTGCCGCCGTTCTTGGGATGGTGGGCCGATGCGGAGTCGCCGAGAATCAGCTTGTGACCGCCTTCGCTGTGCTCGAAGAAATAGAAGATTCCGGCCTCTTCCATGAGCCTGCAGACAAACTGCAAATCGGTTTCACGGTACTGGACACAGTATTCGAGGGGCTGATAGGACGATGAGTACCGCTCCTCAAAATCGGCGAAGGGATAGCATGATTTTCCGAGGACCTGCTTGATGATGGCAGGAATTGTCAGTTTCGCGAATATGTGGCAGTCCGAGACGCGCGACAGCATCCACAGCCAGGGTTGCAGGACGAGACTGTAAGCAAACAACGAGCCCTGGACGCCGCGCCAGCGCGCTTCGGTGAGCATTCCATTGAAATGGCGCATCGATCCATCGTGGTTCTTGATGGACACGCAGCAAAGGTTTCCCAGAGCCTTGTCGAAAGTGACCTCGGGCTTGCCGTCCTTGGCTTCGCTTACCGCATCGACGTGGAATTCGAAGAGTTCGCCTACGGCCTCGTGACCCTGAAAGCGCTCAAGTGCGAGGACATTTTGACCCAACGGAGTAGTGAATTTAGCGACCCGCGTATCTTGACTTAGCTTCAGCGCCATTGAGTTCCTCGACTGAGCGGCGAGTACACGCAGATTGATCTCTTTAAATTGACTCTACATAGCCGTTGCGGCATAGTCTATTGAATAAAGACCAGCTTCTGGAGGCGGGTCATGCCGGTAAAATCCCTGTTGTTCGCCGCCGCAATTCTTGCCCTGTTTGCGGCTGAAGCCCAAGGCGGCGAAAAATTTTCTGCCGAAGATATGGTTAAGTATTTCACCTCGGGTGCGGGCAATGGCGCGACCCGCGGCCTTTGCGTTGGCGAGGGCTGCGAGCCTGCCGGGGCCAGCAAGCCGGACATGGGCTTTGACCTCAATGTGACCTTCGAGCTCGACTCGGCGCAATTGACCGACCAGGCCCAGGCGCAGCTTTCAGTTGCGGCGGAAGCGATGAACAGCAACGAACTTGGCGCCATGAAATTCGCCGTGGAGGGGTACACCGACGCTTCGGGCAGCGACGACCACAATCTTGATCTTTCCAAGCGCCGGGCAAAATCGGTGCTGCAATATCTTAATGATAAAGGCGTAGACGTCAGCCGGCTGGTTGCGAATGGTTATGGGGAAAGCCGCCTGATCACCAACGACCCGATGGATCCGCTCAACAGGCGAGTCGAAACACGGCGGATCGTTGAATAGGATCTGTTCCGGAAACCATCCTGACCATCTGGTCATCGCATGGGTAGAACGGGTCACGCATGTCATTCGTTGAAATTTCGAGCAAAGCCCTTTCGGACGACGCGCCGTGCGGTCCGGATCCCGACCTTTCGGCAGATTTCCTGAATTTCGTAGCCGCGGCGGACGCACGGCTTCCGACCAGCTTCATTAACCGCAAGGATTCCCAACTGGAGCTTGAGCAATCGCTCACGGGAATGAAAACCTTCTTTGGGCAGCACCGGGATATCCGGCTGCTGGTGCTGGCGGCAAAATACGAAATCCTGTCGAACAAGGCCGCCGGATTTTGCGATGCCATCATCGCGGCGGCGGGTCTGGTAACCAATCACTGGGAGCATTTTCACCCGGCCGGTGGCGAGGACGGCCACATGCTGCGGTCAGTTATTCTCGGCGGCCTCGACGACATGCCGACCGTGGTCCTGCCACTGCAAATAGCGACTCTGGTCGCCAATCGGCGCCTGGGGGCAATCAGCTACCGGATCGTGCTTGTCGCCAACAAGCAGGCGAAACTGGTTGCAGAAGAGGTATTGCCGGACCTTACCAGCGCTCATGAAGCGCTGCTGAAAGATGACTTTGACGCGACCAAGGCCGCCTATCAAATGTTCTCGCGCACCGCCGATGCGCTCAAGGCCATCCGGGGTGCCTTTGCCGGGCAGGAAAGTGTGCCGGCCTTCGACAGGCTGGAAGAGGTTGTCTCCGGCATCTGCGGTTTTCTCGGAAAGGTGGTCGAAGAGCGCGAGCCAAAGGCGGCGCCAGCCATTGCGGAGACCGAGGCACCCGATGCGTCCCAGTCTGGCGATGAAGCCGCCCCTGCTGCCAGTGGCGGTGAGGTTCTGGCCTCAGCTGACGCGGCTGCTGCTGTTCTCCAAGCGGTCGAGAGCTACTTTGCCCGGTTCGAGCCGTCAAATCCGGCATTGCTGGTGGTCCGGCTGGCGCGCCAGGTTCAAGGGCAATCATTTGTCGATGTTCTGCAGATGCTGACACCGGCGACCGCGGCGAACATGAGTGTCAAGATTGCCGGCGAATGGCCAATGACCCTGAATTTCGACCAACTCAAGGCCCTGTCAGTTGTCAAAAGCGAAGTCGCCGCGCCGGCAAACGTCCCGGACGCGAAGCCTGTAGAGATCCTGACGCGGCAGCGTGCCGTGAGCGCCATGCTGGACGTGGAGACCTTCTACCGGAAAAACGAACCATCCAGTCCAGTGCCATTCCTGCTCGACAAGGCGCGGCGGTTTACCGGTGCCGACTTCCGCGAACTGCTTCGCGACATCTTGAATCAAACTGTGTAGGCCTTTGGGCTGCCCCGCCCGCCGAGGCCTTGATGGCACGATTTCGCTTTGAGCACATGGTTTGTTATGATTAGCATGGAATCATTGAGACAATCGCGCCCGTCAAGATCATCGGCATTGGCGATTCCCGCAGTGCTTGTGGCTGGATCGCGCCGATCATGATGCAAACTGGCGGCCTTGCCACCGAAGGATCGATAATGGCGGAAAGCATGCGGTACGATGTCGTGGTATAGCAAAGTCATCTGGTCGGAAGGGTTGTTCCTGCGGCCGCAGCACTTCCAGCAGGCCGAACGCTACCAGGAGCACTTTGTCCGCAAGCGGACCGATTCGGTCACGCCCTATCCCTGGGGTTTCAGCGAGATCGAAATCGACCGCGATATTGCCCAGCAGAACAGGTTCGGACTGCGCCGGGCTACCGGTGTGTTTCCAGACGGCACGCCGTTCAGCCTGCCTGGCGATAGCCCATTGCCGCCGCCTATCAATGTCCCGGAAAACGCGGCGGGCCTGCATGTCTGGCTGATGATGCCGGAAGCCATGCCCAATGTGCGCGAGGCCGACGCGGAAGAGGCCGAGAGCGCCAGCCGGTTCTTTTCCGGTGTCGAGACCTTTATCGATTCGACCTCGAAACTGCGGATGGAGGAGGAGATCGAAATAGGCCATCCACGCCTGACTTTCGAAATCCGCAAGACGGCGAAACCCGGATTTGTCGGCATGCAAATCGCGCGGATCGTCGAAGTCACCGACAAAGCCATCGTACTCGACGAGAAATTTGCACCACCGGTGCTGATCACCAGCGCACATCCGGTTACACTCGGCTGGCTCGACAGGGTGATCGGCTGGGTCGAAACCAAGCTTGAGGAACTGGCACGCTACGCATCCGATCCGGGTGCTGGCGGCGGACTGCAGAGTGTCGACTATTTCATGCTGCAGATGCTGAACCGCTCCATTCCGCAGCTGAAACATCTGCGCGGTTCGCGCTACGTGCATCCCGAGCGGCTGTTCTTCGAATTGGTGGCGCTGGCGGGAGAACTCGCGACCTATGCGACCAAGGAACGGCGGGCCAATGACTACGCGGCCTATGACCATGACCGGCTCGACGCGGTGTTCGAGCCGGTGCTGGGCGACATCCAGAAATTCCTCAATGTCGATATCAGCCGGGCCATCCGCCTCGATATCACGGTCAAGGATGTCAATGCCTTTGTCGCGGCGGTGCGCGACCGCAACCTGTTTCGCAATGCCACATTCGTGCTCGAAGTTTCAGCCCAGCGGCCGCTCACTGAAATCCAGAACCAGTTTCCGGCGCTGTTCAAGATCGGCCCGACGACAAAGATGCGCGACATTGTCCTGGCGCATCTGCCCGGCATCGGCCTGGTCCATATTCCAACGCCGCCGTCGCAGATTCGCGCGATCTCCACGCATGTCTATTTCTATCTCGACCGCATGTCGCCGTTGTGGCCCGAGTTCAGCACGGCGAGCGGCATAGGAATGCATTTTGCCGGTGACTGGCCCGGACTCGAACTCAATCTCTGGGCTGTCAGAGAAGGCGCGCGATGAGTGGCACGAAACCGCCTGGCGATCCGTTTTCCGGCCCGGAACGGACAGTCATCCGCCCCAATCCCGGGGGACGGCGTGAGCCGATAGCGACGCCACCGCCTGAACCCGCGGTGGAACATGACTTCTGGGGCACTGGCCCGGCGACAAGGCAATATGTTCCACCGCCGCCATCTCCAATGGCCGCACCGTTGCCCGGCCAGGTCCCGCCCTACGTCCCGCCTCCGGTCGCCGGTTCATTGCCAGCGTCGACGGGGGTTATCCGCGAAGGTGCAGTCGGCGAGGCAAACCCTTTCCTCAGTGAGGCTCGCCCGCTGCTCATCCTGCTGTCCAATCTGCGCTTTGCCACGCTGCAATCGGGAGCGGTCGCGCTCATGGATCAGGTGGCGCAAACGATCGCCAATTTTGAAGTCAAATTGCGCGGTGCGGGGCTTCCCGAGCAGCAGGTGACAACGGCAAAATACGCATTGTGCGCCACAGCTGACGATATCGTGCAGAACCTGCCGGCGAGCGAGCGCAATCGCTGGACGCAATACAGCATGCTGAGCCGGTTCTTCCAGACGCGGACGAGCGGTGTCGGCTTCTATGAGGAACTTGCAAAAGCAAAGGCCAATCCTGCGCTCAACTACAATCTGCTTGAACTGATGCATGCCTGCCTGTCGCTGGGCTTTGAAGGACAGTATCGCGCCACGGGCGGTGAACTGCACCTGCAGCAGGTGCGGCGCGACCTTTACGAGACACTGCGCTACATCAAGAACCGGTCCGGCGAAGAAATTTCGCCACACTGGAAGGGGCAGGAAATTCCGCCATCCTATGTGCGGCGGACGATTCCGGTGTGGGCGGTTGCCGCTTCGGCGGCGGCCATCCTGCTGGCAACTTTCGTGGCCTTGCGCTTTCTGCTGGCAGGCGGATCAGACGCCCTGGCCGCGCGGTTGATCGCGCTCAATCCGGAAGGCAAGATCGTGATCGATCGCGGCATTATCGTGCCGCCGGCCGAACCGCAGCCGCCGCGCCAATCCACCCAGTTGGAACGGGTCAAGGCCGCATTGGCTCCTGAAATCACCGAGCAGCGGGTTGCCGTCTCAACTGATGGGCGTGACATTGTCGTGCGGCTGCCGAATGACCTCCTTTTCGACAGGGGTAGTGCCAATCTGCGCGATGGCATCGATGAAGCGCTGAAGAGTGTCGCCGGCATGCTCAATGGCGAAAAGGATGAGATCCGCGTTGTCGGCTACACCGACAGCACACCGATCCGATCCAGCCTGAAGTTCAAGGATAACCAGGACCTGTCGCAGAAGCGGGCGGAAGCGGTGCTCAGCAGATTGGCCCCCGATCTCCAGGACGCTTCGCGGCTCAAGGCCAGCGGGCGGGGCGACAAGGAAGCCGTGGGAGACAACAAAACGGATGAAGGCCGTGCCCTGAACCGAAGGGTGGATATTCGCATCGACTGGATCGACTGATGACTTTCACCGGAAAGAGGAGCTGATCGAAGGTGAGGAAGTGGATCATTGCAACAGTATCGGTTGTGGGGATCCTGGCGTTATGCGCGCTTGTGTGGTTCGCCTTCCCGTTCATCGGCTATGGCGACATCTGGCCATTCGACGGATTCTGGGTCCGCTTCACCATCATTGCCATTCTGCTTGCCATCTTCATCGGCATCGCCGGGTACAAGTTCTACCGCCACCGCGCCGCGGCGAAATCGATCGCCGCGGCGATCAGTGCGGCCGAGCCCGGTCAACCGGATTCCGACGAGCCGGTGCTGGCCGAGCGCATGGCCGATGCCGTCGCCACTCTGAAGCAATCGCGTAAATCCGGCGGCGACTTCCTCTACGAATTGCCGTGGTACATCATCATCGGCCCACCCGGATCGGGCAAGACGACGGCGCTGCTCAACTCGGGACTCAAGTTTCCGCTGATGCGCGGCGGCGGCAAGGGTGCGGTCGCAGGGGTAGGGGGGACGCGCTATTGCGACTGGTGGTTCACCGAGGAAGCGGTCCTCATCGATACCGCGGGACGCTACACGACACAGGACTCCGACACGGAAGGCGATCGCAAAAGCTGGCTGGCGTTTCTCGACCTGCTCAAGACCCACCGCACCCGTCAACCCATCAACGGCGTGCTGGTGGCAATCAGCATTGAAGACCTGATCCGGTTGAACCAGGCGGAAATTGCCGCCCATGCCGTGGCCATCCGCAAGCGGTTGAGCGAACTCAACACCCGGCTCGGCATCAACTTCCCGGTCTATGCGGTTTTTACCAAGGCCGACCTGGTCGCCGGGTTCATGGAGTATTTCGGCAACTTCAACGAACAGCGCCGCAAGATGGTGTGGGGCGCCACCTTCCAGACCTCGTCAAAGACCGAAAACCACATCGGCGATGTTGATGAGGAATATGACCTGCTGGTCCAGCGGCTGACAGAAAGCCTGCCGGACCGGCTGCAGGAGGAGCCGGATCCGTTGTCGCGCACCCGCATCTTCGGGTTTCCTTCGCAGATGGTGGCGCTCAAGCCGATTATCGGCGACTTCCTGGCCCAGGTGTTTGAACCAACCCGCTATCATACCAACTTCGTCCTGCGCGGGTTCTATTTTACCTCGGGCACCCAGGAAGGCACGCCTCTCGACAAGGTGCTGGGCGCGATTTCGGGAAGCTTCGGCTTGGCGGGCGCCCACACGCCGGCTTATTCCGGCCGCGCCCAAAGCTACTTTCTCTCCGATCTTCTCGGTAGCGTCATTTTCCGCGAAGCCGGATGGGTTTCGACCAATCGCGCAGCCATCAGGCGCTCGCGGCTGCTGACTCTCGGCGGCTATGGCCTGACCGGGGTTGTTACGGCTGGTGTGCTGTTTGCGTGGTGGGTCAGCTATTCGGCCAACTCATCCTTGATCGCACAGTCGGAGCAGGCGGTGGCCGAATACGAACAGGCAGCGGCCGCGAGCCCGGTGCCGAAGGAACCGATCAAAGACAGCAATGTCGAAGCGACACTGGAATTTCTCGACAGGCTGCGCAGCCTGCCTTCGGGATTTACCACCGCCGATGATGACATCCCCACGTCGCAGACCTATGGGCTGAGCCAGAAGAACCGGCTTTTCGAAGAGTCACGCGATACCTACAGCATTGCGCTTGACCGCATGTTCCGCGCGCGACTCCTCTTCTACGTTGAAAAGTACATCGAGAATGCCAACGACGATATCAATGCACTCTACCCGGCCCTCAAGGTCTATCTGATGCTCGGCGGCCAGGATAATGTGCGGGTTGAAAAGGATCTGATCGAGAAATGGTTTGATGCTGCGTGGAATGCGGACTTTCCCGGTCCCGCCGCCGACAAGATCCGCAGCCGGCTCACCGATCATCTCAAGGCCATGCTGACGATGGGAACCAGTCCTGCGGAAATCGATCTCAATGGCCCGCTGGTCGAGTCGACACAGCAGCTTCTGGCGTCCTCGAGCCTTGCCGAGCGCGCCTATGCCTGGCTGGAAACCGATGCCGCTAAGCCCGGAGCGGCCGATTGGACAGCACTTGCCGCAGGCGGAAGTCATTTCGAGGAAGTCTTCGATTCAGCCGCCCTCGACAAGGTGCGAGTCCCTTACTTCTATACCTATCACGGGTTCTACAACGCTTTCCTGCAAAGGCTTGGCGACGTCGCCGAGGAACTCGAAGCCGAGAAGTGGGTGCTTGGCAAGGCGGGCGAAGGACCGACGGCGCAGGACCGCTATCAAAAATATGGCCCGGAACTGCTAGACATGTATGACCAGAATTTCATTGCAAGCTGGGATGCGGCGCTGGCTCAGCTCAAGCTCAAGAAATTCTCGGCCGACAAGCCGGAATACCTCGTTCTGAAGTCGGCCAGCGGTGCGGGATCGCCGATCAAGAAACTCATGGAATCGGTCAGCCATGAAACCAAGCTGACGGTAAAACCCCCCGAGGAAGCCTCTGCGACGGATGAAACCCTCGGCAAGGTTGGAGACGTGGCCAAGACGCAACTGCAGAATCGTGTCAGCGGGCTTGGCAGAATTGGCCTCGGTCTTGCCTTCAAATCCACGGCGAGGAACGGGCAGCCGGCTGCTGAATCGGATTACGGCGGGAACATCGAAGAGCACTTTCAGGGGTACCATGATCTCGTGGAGGCACAGGGTGGCCGCAGCCCGATTGACGATCTGCTCAGCAACCTGAACGGCATTCACCAGCATATCACCGAGGCCGAAGGTGGTGCTGCCGACCCTGCCGGCGAGCGCGAACGGGTGCGCGAATATGTGCGGGCGTTGCGCCGGAATGCCACGACATTGCCGGAACCGTTTGGACCGATGATGCAGAAGGTTGCCGAGGAGTTCGAGGGTAAGGTGGTTTTCGAAACTCTGGATGATCTCAAGGGGAAGCTGAACAGCGATGTCACCCAGCCCTGCCTGCGGATCACCAAGAACCGCTATCCGTTTGTCGCGAATGCCAAGGCAAGCGTCACCATGCAGGAGTTCGGCAAGCTGTTTGGCGCAGGCGGCATACTGGACCAGTTCTACAAGGAGAACCTGGAGTCGCTGGTGGAGGATCAGAATGGCACGCTGGTGTTGAAGAAGGACTCGCGCCTTGGCCGCACGCTCGATCCCGCCATCCTGAAGCAGTTCCAGACGGCCAACCAAATTCGCGATATCTTCTTTGCCTCGGGCGGCAACTTTCCCAATGTCGGCCTGTCGATTGTGCTGAAGCCCGCCAACACGGATGTCGCCAATATCAAGTTCGAGTTCAACGGCCAGACCTTCGAGCGTGTCACCCGCGTGGAAGAGCCCATCGTGGTGCAATGGCCCGGCGCTGCTGCCGATGGCTCGGCGTCCGTGACGATCGAGGGTTTTTTCCTGCAAAGCGATTCCCAGGTGCGCGCGACCGGCCCCTGGTCGCTGTTCAAACTGTTCACGCCACCCATTGCCAAGCGCTCCCGTGCTGCGGGACCGGTGGTTACATCGACACTGATAGTGGACGGAAAACCGCTGGTTTTCGATGTTGCGGCGACATCGCCTGAAAATCCGATCGGCCTGCCGGCCTTGCGGGAATTCAGATGCCCGGCGGATCTGTGAGCCAAGCATGCAATGCGGTGTCTTCGGCAAATATCCTGCGAAACGCGACTTCGTCGCCCATAACTTGCCGCGGCAGTTCCTGTCGATATGGGAGGACTGGCTGCAAAGCTCGGTTGCCGCGAGCCGGTCGCAGCTAGGGGCTGCATGGCAGGACGCCTTCCTGACCGCACCGCTGTGGCGGTTCTGGATTGGCAAGGCGGTGGGCACGATGACGGCGGCGGGCGTCATGATGCCGTCGGTCGATGGCATCGGCCGGTATTTTCCATTGACCGTTTGCGCGTGCGCGCCGGAAGGCCAGGCCATCGCGCCGCCAATGATCGATCCGATGGAACAATGGTACGCAGCGGCCGAGACGGCCTTGCTGCAGGCGCTTGACGAAGGCTTTGCCGGCGAGGCTGCGGCCATCGCCGACAGTGTGCCGTTCCCGGAGACGATCGACACACCTCAGGATCGGGAACCGAAGGGCAGCTACGTGTTGAGGAAGCAGGTGCAGGCAAGCGAGCTTGGTGCCGCGTTCATCCAGGCCGAGATCGCGGGATTGATGGGCCTCTACGATATGCGCAGCGTGTGGTGGACGCTGGGCGGCGCCACGCGACCGGCGGAACTTGTCATCTGCCAGCAGATGCCGGATCCCTATGCCTTTGCCGGCTTCCTGACCGGCACACCCAACAATGGAGACCGGCCGTGAGTGCGGGATCGTTTGAATTCGTCACGGCGAGCGTTACTCATCAGGGCAATATTCGCTCCCAGAACGAGGACAACTACTTTGCGGCGCCCGAGCAGGGGCTGTGGCTGGTGGCGGATGGGATGGGCGGCCACAAGAACGGCATGCTGGCCAGTGGCATCGTGGTCGAGACGGCCAAGACCGTGGGACGGCCAGCTTCTGCTCCCGATCTCATGGCGCGGTTTAATGACCGGATATACCGGGCCAATTCCGAACTGGTGGATATTGCCAAGAAGGATGGCGGCGTCATCGGTGCGACCGTGGCAGCGCTTCTTGCCTATGCGGGCCATTTTGCCTGCGTGTGGTCGGGTGACAGCCGGGTTTATCTGGTGCGGGCCGGCACGATCACCCAGATTTCGCATGACCATACCGAAGTGCAGGAAATGATGGACAAGGGCCTGCTCAGCCCGGCGGAGGCCCGGAATTGGCCGCGGCGCAATGTGGTGACGCGCGCGGTGGGCGTTTTCGATGAGCCCAAACTCGATTCGGTGCAGGGCAAGATCGAACCGGGCGACGTGTTTGTGCTGTGCAGCGATGGGCTGACAGGGCATGTCCAGGACAGCGAAATCCTTGATCTTGCTGGCGCAAATGAACCACAGGGCGCATGTGATGCCTTGATACAACTTACGCTTGAACGTGGCGCTAAGGACAATGTAACGGTCATCGTCGTAGCCTGCCGTCCTGCCGGGCCCGGAAGCCCGGCTGTGTGGGACCAAAAATGAACAATCCCAACCAGCATCCGGACGCCGCCTATCCAACGGTGCGTCCGGGTACCGAGCTGAACCAGACCTACCGGATCGATTCCCTGATCGGAATCGGCGGGATGGGAGAGGTATTCCGCGGCCACAACATCCATACCGGCGACGCGGTGGCGATCAAGATCGTGCTGCCAGAGTTTGCGCGCGATGAACTGAAGCTCGACCTGTTCCGCAAGGAAGCGCAAATCCTGCATCACCTCGCGCATGATGCCATCGTGCGCTACTATGGGTTTTCATACGATGCGGCGATGGGCCGGCCATATCTCGCCATGGAATTTTCCGACGGTCCGTCGCTTGCCGAGCGCATGAGGACGCAGCCGCTCAGCCTTGATGAGTGTACGGTGCTGCGCCGCCGGGTTGCCGATGGGCTGCAAAGGGCGCATGAGGCCGGCATTATCCATCGCGATATTTCGCCTGATAATGTCATCCTGCCGGGCGGGCGCGTCGACCGGGCCAAGATCATCGATTTCGGAATAGCCAAGTCTGCCAATGTCGGCGGCGGCACGCTGCTTGGAGGCAGCTTCGCCGGCAAGTACAGCTTTGTATCTCCCGAGCAGTTGGGACTGTTTGGCGCCGACGTGGCGGCCAAGTCGGATGTCTACAGTTTCGGGCTGGTGCTGGCGGCGGCAGTCCTCGGCCGGCCGCTCGACATGAGCGGTTCGCAGGTGGAAGTCATCGAGAAGCGGCGCGTGGTGCCGGATCTTTCCGGTGTTCCGGCGGAAATGCGGGAATTGCTGCATGCCATGCTCGAGCCCGATCCGGCTGACCGCATGGAATCCATGGCTGCGGTGCGGGATTGGCGAGCCGGCGCAGCAGCGTCTTATCCCGAGAGCGAACCCACGGTCATCGCTCCGAGCCGTCTGGAAGCCGCCAAGCCGCGCAAAACCGTCTTGCCGCCCCAGACGAAAAAGGTCGCGGAGGCTGCACCCCGCAAATCAAGCCGAATGCTGATAGGGCTGGTCGCTGCACTTGCAGCGATCATGCTTGGAACCCTGGCCGGTCTCTATTATGTGCAAGTTCCCGGATCCAAAGCGCCGGCGCCGCTTGAGGTCGTGAAAATCACGCCGCCGACAGTCCAGTCGCAGGAAACCAACTCCGCCAACCCTGAGATCAAGGGGACGTGGGATGAAGGTAAGGCGAAGTCCCTGACTGTCAAAATTGGTCAAAAATCCTACACGCTTGGGAGCGACCCCGAACTGACGAGCAAAACGGGCACCTGGGTGCTGAAGCCTGCAACACCGCTGGCCCAGGGCGCCAATGCCGTGACAGCCGAGTCGGACGACGGCAATGGTCAGGCTATGGCATCAGCCAGTCCGGGCGAGATCGTTGTCGACAGCGTTCCGCCGGAAGCACCGTCGGTCAACCCCATTGAAATTACCGGTCCACCCGTCATTTTGACGGGTACCTGGGCTGAAGGTGACGCGACAGTGCTGGCGGTGCATCTCGATGGCCGCACCTGGACCCTTGGGAAAGACGCCGAGCTCACGTCCGACGGCAAGGGCCGCTGGACGCTCAAGGCCGATCTCACCCTCAAGCCCGGAAAATACGATGTGACGACCGAAGCGTTTGACAAGGCTGGCAACAGCGCCACGGATACGAGCGCCGATGACGTGATTGTCGAAGGACCCGCTCCGCCGGTGGTTCCTGTTCCAGAGCCTCCGGAGCCGGTTGTTCCTGAACCCCCGGAAATTGTCGTGCCGGAGCCCCCGAAGACTGTGGATACAGTGCCCCCGGGACCGCTTACGGTTGAGAGCTTCGCTATAAACTATCAAGGCGGCGAATGCTTCCTGGCCATCCCAAGAGGCACGCCGGAAGCCACCGGGCTTGTCATTGCCTATGGCAACAGCAGGCAGGAATTCGAGAACTTCACTTCGTCCTATCGCGAAGCGTTCAACGCCGATCCCAATGCGCGCTTCAGCCAGCTCACCGACAAGCAATGCCCGGTGCTCAAACTGGCCGCACAGATCAGCCGCTCGAATGTTGAAAAGCCCTGGCTGCAATTGCTCAAAATCAATCTGCGGGGCTCAAAGATCGCCAATGGCGCCGAACTTGTCGGCACTGTCGAAGGACTGCGGCAATCAAGCCGGTACCTCCTGGCGTTTGACGATGAGGGCGCCATCATCAATCTTACGCCCCGCCTCACCAATAGTGGAAACGGGCTGGCCTTTTCACAAAAATTCACGGTCAACGAGCAGGGCAGGGGCCGCAGCCAGCTGATCATGGCGCTGTCCTCCGCTGTCCCTTTGAGTGAGCTGGACAGCGCGGGCGTTGCCGTCGCCGCGCCGGCATTCGAGGCGCTGTTGGCTACGCTTGGCGGCACGGAGATTGAAGCGGCAATCGACATGAAAACCTTCAGCGTCGAGTAGTTAAAGCGTCATTTTTATCAAATAATTGTCGTTTGCGGCCGTTTCCGGCCGAACTTTCCCTGTTGTCAGTGTCACGGGATAGGGATACTGTTTTAGTTCGGTTTTGTTCAATCAAACATACCCAAAGGGGAAAGAGCGATGGCTGACAGTGGTCAAAAGTTCATCAAGCGCAACCGTCCACCCCGGGTTCAGATTCAATATCAGGATCCACACGAATCGGAAAAGATGATCGAGCTTCCCTTCGTGATGGGGGTCATGGCGGATCTTTCCGGTAACAGTTCGGAAGTCGAGAAGGCCCCCGTCGGCCAGAGAAAATTTCTCGATATCGACATGGACAACTTCGAATCGCGCATGAAGGCAATCAAGCCGGGTGCCGCGTTCAAGGTTGCCAACAAGCTGGGCAGTGCGAGTGGCAAGGACGAGAGTCTGTCGGTAAAACTCAGCTTCGAGAAGATGTCCGATTTCAGCCCGGCCGCCGTAGTCCGGCAGGTGGAGCCATTGGCAAAGCTGCTGCAGGCGCGCGAACAACTGGCCAACCTGCAAAGATACATGGATGGAAAGGTTGCCGCCGAGGACCGCCTCAAGGAACTGCTGGGCGATCCGGAGTTGATGCGTCTTTTGAGCGAAAAAACGGCTGCGAAAGCGGGCGAGACGGATTCGTCCAAATCATAGCCGGCCAAGACAGTGCCCAGCCATTCAAGGAGTGAACGATGGCAGCCGAAACTGAATTAGAACGCAGCGGACAAGCGACCGAGACACGCGATCCCGAGGCTTTTTCGGGCCTGCTGAAGCAGAGCTTCAAGCCCCGTTCCGACCGCGCCGCGCAGGAAGTTGAAAACGCAGTTGCAACGCTGGTGCAGCAGGCGCTTGCCGATACTTCGCTGGTCAAGGACGATGTTCTCGACACCATCGAATCGATGATCGCCAAGCTCGATCAGCAGTTGAGCGTACAGCTCAATGAAATCATTCACGCGCCGGAGTTTCAGCAGGTCGAAAGCGCCTGGCGCGGCATCAACTACCTGGTGTTCAATTCGGAAACAGATTCGACGCTGAAAATCCGGGTGCTCAACGCCGGCAAGAACGAACTCTACCGCGAACTGAAACTCTATCCGGGAGCGCGCTGGGACCAGAGCCCCCTGTTCAAGAGCCTGTACGAAGCGGAATATGGGCAGTTGGGCGGCGAGCCGTATGGCTGCCTGATCGGCGACTATCATTTCGATCATTCGCCGGTCGACGTTCAGCTGATGCGCGATGTCAGCAAGGTGGCGAGCGCCATGCATGCGCCGTTCATTGCCGGCGCCAATCCCACATTGCTTGGCATGGACAGCTGGACCGAAATCACCAATCCGCGCGATATCGGCAAGATCATGGATACGCCCGAGTATGCCGGCTTCAAATCGCTGCGCGATTCCGAAGATGCCCGGTATGTCGGCTTGTGCATGCCGCGTGTTCTGGCCCGCCAGCCCTATGGCGCCAAGTCCGAGCCAGTCGAGGAATTCGCCTTCGAAGAGGACACCGACGGACACAAGGGCGAGAAATATGGCTGGATGAATGCGTCCTACGCCATGGGCGTCAACATCAACCGGGCGTTCAAGGAATGGGGCTGGACGGTCCGCATCCGCGGCGTTGAATCGGGCGGCGAGGTCATCAACCTGCCGGTACACACGTTCCCGACCGACGACGGCGGCGTCGACCTCAAGTGCCCGACCGAGATCGCTATCAGCGACCGGCGTGAGGCTGAGCTTTCGAAGGCGGGACTTTTGCCGCTGATTCATCGCAAGAATACCGACAAAGCCGCCTTTATCGGTGCCCAGTCGCTGTTCAAGCCAAAGAAGTTTGTCGACGAGGACGCAACCGCGTCGTCGAACCTGTCGTCGCGGCTTCCCTATATGTTCGCGGTTTCCCGCTTCGCCCACTATCTCAAGTGCATGGTGCGCGACAAGATCGGCGAAACCATGGAAGAGGATCAATTGCAGAGGTACCTGCAAGAGTGGATCAACAAGTATGTCGATGGCGATCCAAAGCACTCGACACCGGCGATCAAGGCCCGCAAGCCTCTGGCCGACGCAAAGGTTGAAGTTTTTCCGGATGTTGAAAATCCGGGTTACTACAGCGCCAGATTCTTTCTCCGCCCGCACTATCAGCTGGAAGGAATGGATATTGGCCTGAGCCTTGTTTCCCGGCTGCCGGGACAAGGTAAATGATGGCTGCCGTCACAGTAGTCTTCTCTTGCGAAGCGGAGTAACACCACCGCCGAGCCCGCCCTTTCGTAGTTTGCCAAAACTGAACCGATTTCCGGACACGTCAACCAGGAGGAACCAATGGCTGTAGACATCTTTATCAAGATTGGTGATATCGAGGGCGAATCAATCGACAGCGTCCACGCGAAAAAAATCGATGTGCTTGCGTGGTCATGGGGAATGAGCCAGAGCGGCACAACCCATATGGGACCAGGTGGTGGAGCGGGCAAAGCGAATGTGCAGGATTTGAGCTTTACCCACTATATCGACGGCGCAAGTAACGCTCTGATTATAGCCTGCACAAAGGGAACACATTACGACACCGCGGACCTCATTGTCAGGAAAGCCGGGGGAACCCCGGTCGAGTATGTCAAGCTCACAATGACAGAAGTTATAGTCACCTCGGTTTCGACAGGCGGGTCTGGCGGCGAGGACAGGCTTACCGAGAATGTCACACTGAACTTTGCAAAGTTCAAATTCTCCTATCAGCCCCAGGACGCAAAAGGTGCGGCCGCCGGCGGGGCCAAGGACGCGGAGTTTGATATCGCAGCCAACGTCTGATTCCTGGAGGAGGATAGGCTTCTTCCCACTTTGCGCCATTCCGAACAACGATGTCTGTGTGCGGTGAAGCACTCAGATTCCTAGTTTTGGCGCTCATGCAGAGGTACTGATTTTGGCGGGACAACTCAAAAAAGATCGTTTTGTCCCGCCTCTCATGCACGCCTTCCGCGAGTCGTTCCGGGAGCGTGACAGTCGCAAGGAACTGGACATCCGCGATGAGTCCGGAGAACGCGTGATTTCCAGCCGGCGCGCATCGCCAAGAAACTTTGTGAATGAAGCCAATCTTCGCATTGAGCTTTCCGATGATATCGCGGCGCTGCTCAACACCACAAATCTCGCGGCTTCGCAGGACCTTTCGGATTTCAGTTTTGTCGCCGAGTCTATCCTGAATTACGGCTTTCCGGATCTCACGGCGATTTCCATTGAAGAAAGTGCGGTTGGCGATATCGCGGAGCAGATCCGCAAGGCACTCAGGAGCTATGAGCCCCGCCTGCTCCACTCGACGATTGCGGTTGAGCGGGATAAGAGCGTCGACGAGGCGACCCTGAAAATCAGATTCAATGTCCATGCCGAAATGTTCGCGACCCCGGTCGATATTCCGCTGGAGTTTGTTGCCGACCTTGAACTCGACAGCGGCATGATGAAAATCTCACGATTGTAGAAAATGAATCGCGAATTTCTTGATATCTACAACCGCGAACTCAAGCTGTTCCATGACAGCGCGGCAGAGTTTGCTGAAGAGTTCCCCGGCATCGCCGAGCGCCTGGGCGGACTAGGCAGCGGCCATATGGATCCAATGATTGCCGGCTTGTTCGGCGGCGCTGCCTATCTTGCAGCGCGGGTTCAGTTGAAGCTCAAGCATGAGTTTCCGCAGTTCACCAACAACCTGCTGGACCAGCTGGTTCCGCACTATCTCACGCCGACGCCATCGGTCATGCTTGCCGGGATCAATCCGCCTTTCGACGATCCCAATCTCAAGAACGGCGTGGAGATTGCTGCGGGAACAATGCTCGAAGCACGCTACGTCGAGAAAGACCGCCGCGTCGCCTGCAAGTTCAGGCTGGCTTCAAGCATCAAGCTCTGGCCGTTCGAGGTGAGCGGTGCCGAGTTCTTTCCAGCACCCGGGGCGCTGCAGGCGCTTGGCCTAGAGACCGGCCGCGACATCATGGGCGGCATGCAGCTGACCTTGCTCAGGCGAAGTGCCGCGACGCTTGACAACGAACCCGATGACAAGGATGCGGAAGGCAAGCCGGACCTCCTTGTTGCGGCCTGCCGGGCATCCGAACTGACGTTCCATCTCACCGGCAATGAAGCCGACAGCATCCGCCTCTATGAAAAGTTGTTCGGGCACTGCAAGGCCATCCATTTCCGCTATCTCGATGAATTTGGCGATCCCGTGCTGATCGCCGCACCTGACGGCTGCCTGCAGCAAATCGGCTTTGATTTCGCCGATGCCCTGTTCGCCCGCGACCGGCGGGTGTTCCGCGGCTTCGACCTGTTGCGCGAGCTCTTTGTCTTCCCGCAGAAGTTCCTCGGTTTCCGGCTCACCGGACTGTCGCGCATCCTGCCACGGATCGCTTCGCGTTCGGTCGATATCATCTTCTCGTTCGATCAATCGGATGGACGCCTGCCGTCGACGGTGCGCACCGGATCGTTTGCCCTTTATGCAGCCCCCGCAGTCAATCTGTTCGAAATGCAGGCCTCGCGCGTGCCGGTGAAAAGCAACGAACACGAATATCACATCGTCGCCGACCGCAGCCGCTACCTTGATTACGAGGTGCATGATGTTACCCGCGTAAACGCGCATTTCGCTGGAAGTGGTGAAAGGGCCGAGGTCTATCCGCTCTATTCACCGCCGCCGGCGGGGGTGCCGGAAAACAAGGCGCTGTTTTACACCAAGCGGCAGATGCAGCGCAGGCGCACCGACGACGAGAAACGGCGCGGGCAATCGCCATCCTATCTGGGAACCGATTGTTTCATCACGCTTGCCGGAAATACGCGGTCGGGCGACATGGAGATCGCGGAACTCAGCGTGCGGGTCATGTGTTCGAACCGGCACCTGACCGTGCACCTGCCGATTGGCCAGGGCGGCGCTGATTTCGTGATCGAGGACAACACGTCGCTGCCGGTGGTTTGTCTGGCCGGTCCCACGCCACCCCGGGAGTCGATCATCGACGCGGCGCGCAATGCCGTCAATCCAACGGCTCAATCACCGGCCTGGCGGCTGATCAGCCTCTTGAGCCTGAACCATCTTGGGCTGACCGGCCGCGGCACGGCACAATCGGGCGAAGCGCTGCGCGAGATCATGTCGCTGTTTGCGGGTGTTCCCGATACTGCCACCGAAGGACGCATCCGTGGCGTGCTTGGCATTGAAAGCCGCCCGATCGTGCGCCGCATTCGCCAGGCGCTTGGCACAGGGGCGGCGCGCGGGCTCGAAATCACCACAAGCTTCGATGAGCGTGCCTATGAGGGCAGCGGCATCTTTCTGTTCGGCGCAGTGCTCGACCGGTTCTTCACCGAGTATGCCCCGATCAACACGTTTACGCAGACTGTCATCAGGTCGACCGATCGTGGCGAGATCATGCGGTGGCCCGCCCGCAACGGTTCGCGGGTGACGCTATGAACTACTTTGACAATCTTGCCAGCGAGCCATGGCGCTACGATTTCTTCGACGTGCTACGCACCTTCGAGCGCCTCGCTCCGGGCCAGCCGCGGATCGGCGAAGCCGGGGCCAGGGACGAAGAGTTCATCACACTCGGGCAGGACCCCTATCTCGAGTTTCCGGCTTCAAACCTCACCAGGGCCGACCGCGATCGGCAAAACCGCCTGCGGCTGCTGTGCCGGTTTACCGGCCTGCTGGGGCCGCAGGGTGCGCTGCCGCTGCATCTTACCGTGGAAGCGCGGCAATGGTGCGACGCGCGCGATGAATCCTTCGCGCGCTTCCTCGATATCTTCAATCACCGGTTCATTGCCCTGTTCTACCGGGCATGGGCCGATGCGCGGCCTGCCGCCCAGTTTGACCGGCCCGATGACGACAGGTTCCAGGATTATGTCGGCTCGGCCGTGGGCATGGGCACGGCGCCATTTCAGGATCGCGACAGTCTGGATGACCGGGCCAAGCTGCCGCTGGCGGGCCTTTTGGGACCGGCGGTCAAGAGTGCGGCGCGGATCGAGGGCATGCTGGCCTATCTGTTCAAGGCGGATGTCGAGGTTGAACAGCTCGTCGGCCAGTGGCTGCAACTGGATCCGGAAGATCAGTCGTGCCTGTCGGTGCGGCACGGCCGGCTCGGTGCGGAAACCCTTCTCGGCGCCTCCGTCTATAGCGTGCACGACATGTTCCGCATCCGCGTCTATGCGCGGTCTCTTGAGCAGTTCGAGGATTTCCTGCCGGCCGGAGCGTTTTGCGAAAAGCTGGCGGATGCGATTTATTTCTATATCGGCGAGATTCTCGATTACGATGTCGAGATCGCCATTGGTGAAAAAGAGACGCGGCCGGCAAAACTCGGCGGGTTCGGCCGGCTTGGCTGGACCACGTGGATGAAAAAGGAAGATGCCCCCGCAAAAGAGGGCTGGCGGCGAGACTGCAGGTTTAGACCCGCCGAAAGGGCAAGGCGGAAACAGAAAATGACCCGGCAATAAGCCGGGCCGCAACGGGAGATTGGACCATGGCCGATATCAGTCTTGAAACAGTAACCGGGAAACTCAACCGGGTTGGCTATGATACGTTTCTCCAGGCCTTCCGCCTCGCCAAGGGTGCCGGGCACCGCAATATCGAGCTGGCGCACTGGCTGCAGATGATCCTGCAGATGGATCGCAGCGACATCGTGCTGGCGGCGGACCATTTCAAACTCGACCGGGCGCGGCTGCTGTCGGACGTCAATGCAACGGTCAGCGGATTTTCCGCCAACAAGACGGAGATGCCGGGCGTTTCGGAAAGCCTCATCGACGCCCTGGATCGCGGCTGGCACTTTGCCACCCTGTTGTTTGGCGAAACGCAAATCAGGACCGGACATGTCCTGACGGGCCTGCTGAAGGAACAGAAAACGGCGCGGTCGCTGACCTCGATATCCAAGGAATTTGGCAAGATCGACGTCGAAACGCTGACCAATGAGCATGGCAAGATCTGGAAGAACTCGGAAGAAGAGAATCTCCAGCCGATGGACGGTTCCGGCCTCAGGGCCCAAGGATCGCCCGGAGATGTTGCAGCCAAGGGATCAAAGGGAACGACTGCACTTGACCGCTTCGCAGTGGACCTCACGCAGAAGGCCGCGAGCGGCGAGATGGACCCGATCGTCGGGCGTGATGAAGAGATCCGGCAGATCGTCGATGTGCTGATGCGGCGGCGCCAGAACAATCCGATCCTCACGGGCGAGGCGGGTGTCGGGAAGACCGCCGTGGTCGAAGGTTTCGCGCAGCGCATTGCCGCGAACGATGTGCCGCCACCGCTTCGCGGCAACAAGCTTTACGCGCTCGATATCGGACTGATGCAGGCGGGGGCCTCGATGAAGGGCGAGTTCGAGCAGCGGCTGCGCTCGGTGATCGATCAGGTGCAGGCATCGCCTATCCCGATCATCCTGTTCATCGATGAGGCGCACACGCTGATCGGTGCCGGTGGTGCCGCAGGCACCGGCGATGCCGCCAACCTGCTCAAGCCCGCCCTGGCGCGCGGCACGCTGCGCACCATCGCTGCCACCACCTGGTCGGAGTACCGCCAGCATATCGAGAAGGATCCCGCCCTGACCCGGCGCTTTCAGCCGGTGCAGATTGGCGAGCCCTCGGTCGAGCGCTGCTGCGACATGATGCGGGGCCTACTGACGCCGATGGAGAAGCACCACAATGTCCACATCTCGGATGCCGCTGTTGTCTCCGCCGTGAGGCTGTCGCACCGTTACATCCCGTCCCGGCAATTGCCGGACAAGGCGGTGAGCCTGCTGGATACGGCGTCGGCGCGAGTTGCTGTATCGCAGACGGCTACGCCCGCCGCCGTGGAAGATGCGAGGGTGCTGATTTCGGCGCGCGAAAAGGAACTGGCGGCCATCGAGCGTGAAAGGGATATCGGGTTTGCCGATGAGGAGCGCATCGCCGAACTGAATGCGGCCATCGCAGTGGCCAAGGAAAACCTCACGGCGCTTGAAGTAAACTGGGTGGCGGAGAAGGCCGTTGTCGATGATATCAATCGCCTGCGCAAGAAAATCGCCGATGGCGAGGATGCCGACCAGTCCCGCACGGAATTGCAGGCCATGGTGGAAAAGCTTGAGGCTGTCGAACCGGAAAAGCGGATGATCTATCCGTTTGTCGACGAGCAGGCGGTTGCCGCCGTTGTGTCCGACTGGACTGGCATTCCGGTTGGCCGGATGGTGAAGGATGAAGTGCAGACGGTGCTCAACCTCGCCGACATCCTGAACCGGCGGGTGGTGGGACAGAGCCATGGCCTTGCCATGATCGCCAAGCGCATCGAAACCAACCGGGCCAAGCTCGACAATCCCAACAAGCCGATCGGCGTGTTCATGCTGGCCGGGCCATCAGGCGTTGGTAAAACCGAAACGGCACTGGCGTTGGCCGAATCCCTCTATGGCGGTGAGCAGAACATGATCACCATCAACATGTCGGAGTTTCAGGAGGCGCATACCGTCTCGACGCTCAAGGGTGCTCCTCCCGGTTATGTCGGATATGGCGAAGGCGGGCGGCTGACCGAGGCGGTGCGACGCAAGCCCTACAGCGTGGTGCTGCTGGACGAAGTGGAAAAGGCGCATCCCGATGTGCATGAAATCTTTTTCCAGGTTTTCGACAAAGGGATGATGGAGGACGGCTCCGGCCGCCGCATAGACTTCAAGAACACCCTGATCATCCTGACGACCAATGTCGGAACCGAACTGATCATGCATGAATCGGGAGAGGGCAAGGAAAGGCCCGACCCCGAAAAACTCGCGGTGGACCTGAAACCGCACCTGCTGCAGGCCTTTCCGCCAGCACTCCTCGGGCGCATCGTGACCATCCCCTACTTCCCGCTGTCAGGTGACATGCTGGGCGGCATCGTGCGCCTGCAACTCGACCGCATCGGCAAGCGCATCCGCGAAAATCACGAGGCGGCCTTCGTTTATGACGATGCGGTGGTCGAGAAGATCGTGTCGATGTGCAACGATCCCGACTCGGGCGGCCGCATGGTGGACAATATCGTCACCAACACGCTCCTGCCCGCACTGTCCCGGCAAATCCTCAACAAGTCGATGGCGCGCGAGGAGATATCCGAAGCCAAGGTGGAGGTGAAGGATGGGGAGTTTGTGTACGGGGTAAGCTGAGAGAATCCACACATGGCAGAGCGCATTGAATTTACGCTTAAAGTCAAATGGGAAGCGCTGATCAGGCAGAATTTCCGATGCGCGTCCTGTGCCGCCGTCATTCATGGCGTCGGCGAGTCCGGAACGCGGGATCACGCATTTGGCGAGAGAGCAGAAGCGCATCATGTCAGGCATGCCATGGCGAATGGCGATGGTGACGCCGGGAACTGCGTTGTCGTTTGCCACAGCTGTCATTATTCCGCGCATGGCGGCGGCCATTTTCAGGATAACACCGAACAGATGCAGGGAAAGCCGAGCGACTATCCCTGTTACGATGGCGATTCCCGTGCATGCAAAAAGCTGGCGAAGGATTTTGACAAGCGGTTTCATTCCGGGCGGTAGGGCGCAAAATGGTCAATGAGGATCAAAAGTGAAGTGAACGCCGCTCTTTATTTGTGACTTTGGAATGAATGCTCTTGCGCCGTCAGGCAGTAGGCAGAATTGCAATTAGATCATGAGAGGCCGTGAACCATGGGCGAACCATCCAACAACAAAGTCTATAGTTTCGTGGTGGGCGATGCCAATCTTGACGTTGGAGACGGCAGGATTGTTGGCGACCTTGAAGAAATGAAGCAGCAGCTCATGAAAATTCGCAATACTGGCAACTGGGATCTGATCATCCGCATGCATGGGGCCGATGACGCATTGGCCATACCTGGACTTGATCTCGTCTATGGAAGTAAAGGGGTCTACACGGCGGACAAGATCAAGGCATTGTTTGGAGACGAAGACTTTCAGAAATGGAGAGATACATACGGTCCGGCCAGAACCAGCATGAACTCATGCAATATTGATAAAAAATTTGAGACTGTCATTCTCGATTCCCTAAACCGTCCAGGCGGGAAGCAAAGGCCGCAGGGCCTCGGAAAAGGATGCCATCCTCATACTGAATCAAAGATATTCAATTGGAATGGAAAGGATATCACGCATTGGTCCCAGTACGCCAAACTGAACAAATCCGGAAAGAAGGTGATGGAGGACGTACTCAAGGAATTGAACAAGAAATTTGGCTATTTTGGAAGCCCGCCGGTCGATGAAAGCCTACTCCTGAAATATTACTTTGACGAACCTCCAAAAGGCAGCTGGGCTCTGGTGACGGTGGGAACCGGGTCGGCCAAAGCCTCAAAAGACACTGGTATCAGTTTCTACAATCGCGCAACCGATACTCGGTTTGTCACAGAGCTGTGCACGGAAAGCATAGGATTGCCCAAGACGCGACGCGAGTCCGCCGTTCCGCCCGTGCGTGACTAGGCAAGCATCAGGAGTTCGAAGAAAAATGGAACGCGGTCCATGCATTTGGAGTGCGGGCAGCGGCGCATCATGTCAGACATGCCATGACAAAAGGCGATGGCGATGCGAGCAATTGCGTTGTCGTCTGCCACAGCTGTACTGCGCGACTATCCCTGTTACGATGGCGATTCCCGTGCGTGCAAAAAGCTGGCGAAAGATTTTGACAAGCGGTTTCATTCTGGGCGTTAAAGCGAATCGTGGATGTCATCTGCCGTCCAGCACGGTGTTCTGAATTGTGAACGGTGTACACCTCCACATTTCCGATTGGCAGGATGCACCTGCCACGCTGCCACCTGGCACGGAGGTCTTCGCGATCGGCGACGTGCATGGCCAGCTTGATCTGCTGAACGCGCTGATTGACTGGGTCGATAGGGCTGCCGATCGTTCGGATTCGGCAATGCTGCATCTGGTCATGCTGGGCGACTACATTGATCGCGGCCCGGACAGCATCGGGGCTCTCGGCCGTATCGCCCGGCTTGATCTGCCTGGCATCGCCGTGTCACGGCTGCTTGGCAATCATGACGTCTATCTCGACGCGTTCCTGCACGACCCAGATTGCGGCATTGAACTCATCTCATCGTGGATCCGCAATGGCGGCAACACGACGCTTGCCGAACTTGGGGTCGACATCGAGGATTTCTATCGATTTGGTGTTGCCACCGTCAGCGCAAAGGCTCGCAACAAAATTGACCCATCCAGCGCGGCGATCCTTGGCAGGTTGAAGCTTGCTATGCGCATTGGCGATTACGTGTTTGCCCATGCCGGGGTTCATCCGCACACGCCATTCGACATCAATGCCCGGCGAGAATTGACGCTCATTCGCGAGCCGTTTCTGTCAGGCGAGGGATGGCAGCATGCCTTTGTGGTTGTTCACGGCCACACGCCCTGTGGACCAGACGTAAGACCCCACCGCATCGGCGTAGACAGTGGCGCATTTTACACTGGCGTGTTGACCTGCGTGCAGCTCAGGGAGCGGCAGCTTCGCTTCATTGCCGCAAGCGGGCGCGACTCGCTTGAAGGTTTCGGCACGCTCGCCTGGCGCGTTCTCCAGCCACATCAGCCAGCGCGGTGATTGCCGGGAAGATTGCTGTCTCAGCCCAGTCCTGCCTTCAGCCGAACCGAAATGAATTGCTTCATCTTGTCTTTCTGCTCTTTGCTGAAATTCTTGTCGCCAAGCAACCATGAGAAATTTCTGGTGCGATACTCCTTGGGCCGCAAAGTGTGGCTTGGAAGCGCAACCTTTTCGCCAGGGTGGATCACATCGATCCCCTTGCCCTTCTTGGGATCGCGGATAAAACCGGGCGCCTTGTTTGGCTCGAAGTCCCGCACCAGTTCCAGCTTCAATGTTGACGGCCCCCTGGCGCACTTGTCCAGGCTGCCTTTCTTGAATCTGTCAATAATGCCGAGCAACGAGTCGCCGCGCCGCACCGTGTAGGTAAAAGATGGAAAGACTTTCAGCGAAACAGGCTTGGGAGAATGCATCATGTTGTCAGGATCCGACACGTGCCCGCCGTCATCAAATCCGCCCTTGTGCAAACCCAGCATATGGGCAATTTCGTGAATGGCCGTATTGGCGATAAGCGAGCCTAGGAATTCCTCTTTTTCCGGAAATGCCTTCTCGCAAGTCCCCTCGCTCACTTCGAGGCGATAGGCCATCATTGTGCCAACGTAGATCGTTGATTCACCCGCATCTTCCTCACCGTCCACGTCAAGGCGTGAACTTATGCCGAATATCTGCCAAAGGGGAATTTCATCGGAGAATGTTACTTCAAGGTCGCGGGGTTTTTTCTTGCCATCGAAATCGAATTCCACATCGAACTCCTTGAACTTCGCTTCAATCGCTCCCCTCACGAATTTCTGCAGGGCCTTTGGTACGTGTTTTTGAAACTTCTTCACGACAATCAGGTATTTGCCCATAACCATCCTCCATCAGAGTGATGCATTGACAAAGCACGTGATATTTCGCTGGCGCCCGAAGGCTAAGATGGCCAGGCGGTCTTCAGGTTGCGGACGGTCTTGTCGTTGATCTCGAAAGGGGGCATTTCCTTGGCGCCCTTGCCCTGGGTCCTGGCGGTGTCTCCTGCCGCATTGCTTCCCTCCACCACAGTCAGATGCGAGCAGAAGACATCTTCGAGTGTGTGTTCTGGATCGCTCGGGCTGCCGTCGCCCACACCCGCTGCATGGATGAACTCATGCACGAGAATGAATCGTCTGACCTTGTGCCCGACCTCGCGGGATTTCTTGTTGGTGCGGTCAACACGCGGCGTAGCTGGAACGAACACAAAAGCTTTTTCCACGAGATTGGTAGAGGGGTCCTCCATACGGCGGGTCAATCCGTGAGTATAGGTTCCGTCAAAGGATTTTGGAAAGTCCTGGTTGTTATAGTTGACATTGGCATGGTCGCTCGCCGATCGCAGAACGATGTTGGCAGTTGCTGCATCGCCGGCCTTTGTAATCGAGAGTTTCACGCCTCTGGTTTTCATCAGCGCGTTGAACTCCTTGCGTGCCGTCTCCAGCACGCCGGCCCAGGCTCCGGTAAACGACTTATCGGCAAAAACGCTCAGGGTCTGACTGTTCTGAACACCCGCGATCCAACTCCGAACTGCCATGGCTCATCGATCCTTTCAGTTAGATAGTGCGCCTTGCCCCGAACGATGATCAAGTTCATTCCTCCACCAGAAGACCTACCTGCGCCAGAATTTCAAGCTGGCTCTCAACTGTTTTGCGGCAGATGGCCATGAGCCGCTGCGGGTCGGTGATCGGTTTCCCGGCATCGGCGATCCTGACATCATTGTCCAGCATGGATTGATACGCCGCCGCCGCGAGCTCTTCACGATTTCGGGTGCCGTCCGCCAAGGGCAGGACCAGGCGCGCCTGCGGGGTTATGCGGAAGGATCCGTACCGCAGGGTTGCAGTGAACTCCATGCCCGCTGCTGCATCGCTGGCAGCGATCCGCCAGGCCTTGGGACGCTCAGCCGCTGCGATGGCACAACGCACGGGTTCGGACGAGACATCGATTACGCCGGCACAAACCAGCTGCATCATGAGACTGCGAATGAGCTTGCGTTCCGTGGCGCTGCCCTTGGGGGCCAGGTCATCGATTGAACTTGACTGGGGAAGGCGCGCAATCAGGCGCTCGGTGGCGGCCGCCGCCACCGGGTCGGCGATTTCCAGTTCGAGGCTTTCACCGTCAGAGATGGTCCAGGCACTGGCGCCGGCGGCAGGTACGATCTTGAGCCTGAGCGGCGCAATGAAATGCAATTCATCGGCGCGTTCGGCCGTCAGCGAGCGGTCAGCATGTTGCATTCGATCGGCATGAACCAGCAAGGAGCGGCGGAAGGTTCGGCCGGTAACGATATCAAGGTACTGTTCGACGGCGAGTAATTTCCCCCCGCCCAGCTCTCGCGCTGCCTTGCCGGCAGCGGCCCCCGCAGCTTCCGGGATATTTGCGGCGACCTGCGCTTCCGAAAGGTAGCCAAGCCCCTGAGCGCTGGCTGTATTCACGAAGGCGGTAAAAGTCACCGGCACATTGTTCTCTTCAAACAGCTCATGGGCGAGGTAGGAGTCAGGGTTTTTTACCAGCCTCTGGGCTTCCCGGTGCCAAAGACTGCCATAGGTTCCACCGGCTTCCGTCACCTGGTTCATCTGTTCAAAGAGCTGCCTGGTCCGGGCAATGCGGTCTTCATAAGTGAACGGGCCGCCCGCGTGCAGGAGAATGCTGTCACGGACAACCTGCAGCATGCGCCAGCCGGGAAGAACATTGTAGCTGATGACGGCCACGCCATCGGGGCTCAGGCGCTCGCGGCAGACCCGGAACAGGGCATCGCGCAATTCCTGCGCAATCCAGCTGTATACGCCATGACAGATGATGTAGTCGAAGCTGCCATCGGCATCGCCGAGATCAGTAAAGCTGCGAGCCGACAGCGATATATTGTCTAGCCCAAGCCTCGCAATCCGTGCCTGGCCGTCGGCAATCTGCACCGGCGATACATCGACGCCGACGCACCGGCATTCGGGATGGATAGCGGCGATCGGAATGAGATGACCGCCGGAGGCGCAGCCGATTTCGAGGACACGCGCCCGGGGAGCAGGGCTCGCCGCCAACCCGAACAGCCTTGCAACCGCACAAAGATTGGCTGGCTGCTGCAAGGCTACAGGGAGCGAAGTATAGGGAATGGCATCATATTGCTGGCCGGTCCGGGCAATCGCCTCGGCCATCGCAGTTGCGACTTCAGGCCTTTCCGTATCCTGATCCATCATCCGCATACTCCCTGCCGGCAACGCCAACTATAGGGCCCGCGATGGCAAAGGCTACAGGGTGATTTCGAGAGGCGCGGTAAATGATCGTGACTATACCGTTAACTCATTGAAAGGACTGGTGACATAGGCTGTGAGCTTCGCTTGACAGTTGCGGCCAATGGTCGGAAACTGGCACGCTCAAACGCCAAGGTCATATGGTCCGTTCGCTCGCAAGTTTTGTGCTGGTGCTGTTGCTGACGCTTTGCTGGCAGGCGGAAGGCGCTCGCGCCGAAGAACGCCGCATGGCGCTGATCATCGGCATGAGCAAGTACGAGCAGGTGCCGGCACTTCCCAATCCCGCCAATGACGCCAGGGTGCTGGGCGAGACGCTGGCAAAGCTCAATTTTGAAGTCACCACGGTTTTCGACGCCGGCAAACGCGACCTCGAAAAGAGCCTGCGCAATTTTGGCGGCAAGGCAGCCAAGGCCGATGTCATCCTGGTCTATTATGCTGGACATGCCGTGCAGGTCGATGGCCAGAACTATATGATCCCGGTCGATGCAAGCCTGAACCGGCTTGATGACCTCCCCTACGATGCGGTTCCGCTCGGCCTGTTTCTCGGCTCGATCCGCAATGCCAGCAGCGCCGGGCTGATGATCGTTGATGCCTGCCGCAACAATCCGTTTGTCGAAAAGCTGAGCAAGGATACCAGCTCGTCGATGAAGATCGGCATTGGCCTCGGCCGGGTCGACGACACGCCGAGCGGCACGTTGCTTGCCATGGCGACGCGGGCCAACAGCGTTGCCTATGACGGTGCCGGCGAACACAGTCCCTATACCCAGGCCATTCTCGAAGAACTGGCAACGCCCGGCGTTGAACTGCACCTGTTTTTCGGACGCGTGGCCGACCGGGTGAAGAAGCTCACCGGTAACAAGCAGGAGCCCTATATTTCGGGTGCGCTGGGCGGCACCAGCGTCTACCTCAATCCGAAGCCCGCCAACCGTCCGCCGGTCATTGCGCGCCAGGCGTTGATCGAAGTCACGGACAGCGACATTGCGAAACCGCTCGGGCTTCGTGCGCCAACCGATCCCGATCCGGAAGACCGGCTCAACATCGAGATCACGTCACTGCCGGTGGGTGGCGATATCCGGATCGGCAGTCACGTGCTGGCCAAGGGTGACTCGCTCTCCGCGCCGGAAATCGGCCTTGCCACATTCACCGCCAACGGCACGGTCATCGGCAATGGCGGTGCGCTTTCCTACCGGGTCACCGATGGCAAGGGCGGAACGGCGGAAATGTCGATCCCGTTCAAAATCGTCTCGGCCAACCGGCCGCCGCTGGTGTCGGCGTCGGGCAAGTACGTGGCAGCGCGCAACTGGCTGGGCATTTCACTGCCGATCGATCCCGATGGCGACCATTTGAGCGTAACGGTCGAGTCGGTGCCGCAGGTCGGCAAGATCATGGACGGGGCAAAGGCGCTTGCGCGGGGCGACGTGCTCGAACCCGGCGACCTGTCGCGCCTTGTCTTCTTCGCGGAGGACGCGCTTTCAGGTCCGGTCGGGCGGTTCTCCTACCGGGTGGCGGATGGCCGCGGTGCCAGTGTGGTCACGGTGATCGACATTTCCATCGCGGCTGACGGATCATCCGGGTTCACGCCCAATCCGGCCGAAGCTGCGCCCGTGGTTGCGGCGGTCGAGCAACCGGCGGTCGAGGATACGAAGCAGGACAAGGCGGCTGAAGTCACGGAGCCCGAACCCGAAGCTACGGAAGCCTCATTTGCCGATTGCGTCGGCTGTCCCGTCATGGTGCCGATTTCGGGCGGCGCGTTCGCGATGGGGAGCGAAGAGGGAAAACGCAACGAGCTTCCGGTCCGCGAGGTCACGGTCAAGCCGTTCGCGGTCAGCAAGTATGAGGTCACGGTCGAGGAATGGCGGGCCTGCGTGACAGCGGGAGCGTGCACGGCCGTCGACGAGATGAATGCGGAGGACGAATTCACGCCGATCCGCAACATTTCGTGGGATGACAGCATGGCTTTCGTCAAATGGCTGAGCGGCAAATCCGGCAAGAATTACCGGCTGCTCTCCGAGGCGGAATGGGAATTCGCGGCACGGGCCGGCGCCAAGAGCAAATACTGGTGGGGCGACAAGATGGATAATGCCCTGGTCTCGTGCCTCGATTGCGGCGGGGCGCAGGATGGGGCGTCGCTGCCCTTGGTACGCGGCATCAAGCCGAATGCTTTTGGCGTCTCGGGAACGCTGGGTGGCGTTGCCGAATGGGTGACGGATTGCTGGAAGCCCAGCTATGACGGCGCCCCGCTTGACGGCAGCGCCAGGCCCGGCGATTGCAGCCTCAGGGCACTCCGCGGTGGATCGTGGCTCGATGACCAGACCCGCATCACGGTATCAAGCCGGGCCTTTGCGGAACGCAGTGCCCGGCGGGAAAACTTCGGCCTGCGCGTGGCGAGGGATTGAGCAGACGCCCTACATGGAAGTCCTGTTGGAGCAGCGGGGGGAGAGAGGTTGTCTCTTTTTCCTTTTGTAAAGAGCGCTAAAACACGGCACCTGCTACTCATTGCCGACAGTATCGCTTCGCTAAGTACCAGCAGCTCAGAAATCATCCAATGAGAATAAAAATGTCACTTCAGTTCCCGGTGAACGCTGGTTAAACGCCAGTTTGGTATGAAGCTGGCTGGCAAAGGCCTGAACAATCCGCATGCCCAGGCCCCGAGACTTGCGAGGATCGAAGTCTTCCGGCAAGCCGACCCCTTCATCGCGTACGGAAATCAGGATTTTCCTGTCTCTATCGCGCGTTATGCTCACCCAAACGTTGCCACCAGTATCGGCGGAATAGGCGTATTTCGCGCAATTGGTGATCAATTCGACAATGATGAGTGCAATGGATATGGCATTATCGACTTTGACATTGATGCCCTTTTGCGCCTCGATGAGCAGCGTGCAGTTGGTCACGGACAAGTCCAGATCTTGGCAGACCTCTTCGATGTATACGCCAAGATCCATGCTCTCGACATTGTTGTCCCGATACAGGCGTTCGTGGGCGTGAGCAATTGCCTGTACCCGGCGCGCAGTCTCCTCAAACTGAGCCGCCGTTTCTTCAGCCGCCGCGCGCGCCTGCATTTGCAACACACTTACGACGATCGTCAGGCTGTTTTTTACGCGATGGTTCATTTCCTTCACAAGGTACTGCTGGCGGGCAAGAGCAGCCTTGATCTGGCGCACATTGCGTTCACGCTCAATGGCCATGCCCAGAACATTTGCGGCACCCTGGAGGAACGCTAGATCGTGCTCCACAAATTCGTCTTCTGACTGACTGTCGACTTCGAGAACCCCAAATGGCTTGCCATCTCCTTGCAGGATGACGTTCATTGCTCTTCGAATACCGTGTTGAGCGAGGAGGTCGGGCGTGCGAAAACGTGCCTCGTTTTCAAGGTGATTGGAGATGACGGATTTACCTGTCCGAAGAGCATATCCCGCTGGAGACGCTAAATCGGCTCCTATCGTCGCCACGCCAACGATGCCCTTGTCCCAACCGACTCCCGCCACGACCTTGAGGCAGTTGTCTTCCGGAATATGACGCAGAACTTTGCAAAACTGGACCCGCAGTCCCTCGGCAGTGAGCCGTGCTGTGTCTTCCAGCAGTTGGTCCACTGCGGCACCTTGCAAGGCCAATACCCCCAGTTCAGAGAGTATCTCCTGTTGCCGAATCCGCTGCTCCAGAAGTCGTAGCGTCAACAGGGATTGACAGTCATTTGCACCTGGTTCCACTACGGGCGGAGGGACAGTATTGGACATCCGGCTTGTGTACTTTCGAAGCTGACGGATAGCAACTTCAAATCAAGAAACTGATCATGTCAGACCCAGCCTAAAGCACATTGGCCATAACAATAAAACGGCTCCATCAGCGACATGGCTCAACCCTACGTAGCCCATCGGTTACCACCCGGATATGCTGGCGTTGAGGCTGTGTGGAACTGCTCATTTGACTGGACTGCCGGAACGCGATCCGTAACGTTCCGCGTAAATCCATGTGAACTCGGCACCGAGCAAGAAGGTCTGTGTCGAATAGTATATCCAGAGTAACAGAGCAGCCAAGGTTCCAGCGGCGCCAAAACTCGACGTCACACCGCTCATTCCAATATAGAGACCAATCAGAAACTTGCCGATTTCAAAAAGAACGGCAGTGACAATTGCACCACCGGCAACGTCGATCCAGGCGACTGAAACGCGCGGTAACATTTTGAACATCAGCGCAAAAAGCGTGGCGACGAGCACGAAACTCACCACAATATTGAGGCTGTGAAGCAGCACCTCAGCTTGTGCAATGTGAGGCTGCCAAAAGTCACTTAAGGCTGTTATGACCGCGCCAAACACAAGGGATACAAGCGAGAGGAAGGCTACCGACATGACCATGCCAAACGACCACAGTCTTTGCCGAAGGAAATAGAGGAAGCCTGATTGACTCTTCCGGAGGGGTGCTTTCCAGATGCGATCCATCGCGCCCTGCAGTTCTGCGAACACACCGGCGGCGCCAATAATCATAATGGCGATAGCAGTAATTGTTGCGATGACTCCCTCGGTTGGGCGCCTTGCGCTTTCAATGAGCGCCTGAAGAGCTGCCGCTCCTTCCGCCCCGACCAGCCCGCGTGCTTGGACGAAGACTTGCCCGCTCGCTGCGTCATCGCCAAAGAAGAACCCGGAAACCGCCGTTGCAATGATCAAAAGTGGAGCAGCGGAAAATATGGTGTAGAATGAAATCGCTGCGCCCATCGAGAGCGCATTGTCTTCATACCATGCCAAGCTCGCATCCATCATGAGTCGGCCCCATTCTTTCGCACGAATGTATCTGTGTTGAAATCTGAGGAGATTTCTCATCACACCTCACTTTGCACATCCCCGGAAAGAGCCACGAAACTCTGAAATAGAATATTACATACATGGTCGCCGGCGCCATTGGCTTTGCCATCTTGATCCTGGGCAATCCGCGAGAATCAAAATGACATGAAGTCCTGGTGGAGCAGAGGGGGATCGAACCCCTGACCTCGGCATTGCGAACGCCGCGCTCTCCCAACTGAGCTACTGCCCCTCACGCTGGACCCGGCTAGATAGAAGCGGGGGCTCCATCCTGTCAAGCCGCCGGGCCTTCGCCTTGCCGCATTCACTGTGCTATGGAGCCCCCCATGACGACCACCCTGATCGATCACCGCCCGGATACGGCGGCCGCCCCGCCACAATTGGTCCCGCTGGTGGGCCTGTCACGCGACGATCTGGCGGCGGCGCTGGCGGCCGCGCAGGTGCCCGAAAGGCAGCGGTGCATGCGCATGCGGCAGATCTGGCACTGGATCTATCACCGCGGCGTCACATCCTTTGCCGAGATGACCGACATCTCGAAAGACTTGCGCGAGGAACTGGCCCGGCATTTCGCCATTGGCCGGCCGGAAATCGTCACCGAGCAGGTCTCAAGCGACGGCACGCGCAAGTGGCTGCTTAAACTTGCCGCCGATACACGGGGCCAGCGCCACGAAGTCGAGATGGTCTATATCCCGGAAGAAGACCGGGGCACGCTGTGCATCTCCAGCCAGGTCGGCTGCACGCTCACCTGCAGCTTCTGCCACACCGGCACGCAGAAGCTGGTGCGCAACCTCACGGCGGAAGAAATCGTCGCGCAGGTGATGATCGCGCGCGACCGGCTGGAGGAATGGCCGCACCAGATGGAGGCCAATGCAGCACCGCCAGCGGGTGGCCGCTTCATCACCAATGTGGTGCTGATGGGCATGGGCGAGCCGCTCTATAATTTCGACAATGTGAAAACCGCGATGGATATCGTTGCCGATGGCGAAGGCCTGTCGCTGTCGAAACGGCGGATCACGCTGTCGACGTCGGGCGTGGTGCCGGAAATTCCGCGCGCCGGGGCCGAGATCGGCACGATGCTGGCCATCTCGCTGCATGGCACGACGGATGAAATCCGCAACAAGCTGGTGCCGCTCAACAAGAAATATCCGATCGCCGAACTGCTGGCCGCCTGCCGCGCCTATCCGGGGCTTTCCAATGCGCGGCGCATCACATTTGAATATGTCATGCTGAAAGGCATCAACGATACGCCGGAAGATGCGAAGCGGCTGGTCAAGCTGCTCAAGGGCATTCCGGCCAAGGTCAATCTCATTCCGTTCAATCCGTGGCCCGGCACGGCTTATGAATGCTCGGACTGGGATACGATCGAGCGCTTCGCCGAAATCGTCAATCGTGCCGGCTATTCAAGCCCGGTCAGGACACCGCGCGGGCGCGACATCATGGCGGCCTGCGGGCAGCTGAAGTCCGAAAGCCAGAAGCTGCGGGCGAAGGAGCGGCTGGCGCTGGCGGCTGGGGCAGCGTGATCGCCCATTTGGCCGGGCGTATCGGTTTCGTGGCGCTCGGCTTTGTTGCTGGTGTTGCGGCGGGCACGGCTTCGTTCTTCCTGTTCCTGACGCTCATCAGCCTGGTCATGCCGGATGGCGGCTTGTGGGACTGGCTGGGTCTCGGCCCTGTCCTGATGATCGCGGTGCCGCTGGCGTTTTTCTTCTCCTTCTGGCTGGTGGCGGTCTCCACCTTCGCGCAAGCCGCGCTTGCCAATCTGGTCACGGAATTCTTCGTCCTTCGGGCGCTGCCGGTGCATCTCGCCGCCGCGGTTATCGCCAGTTTATCCGGCGGGGTGATGCTCGATCCCTGGTGGTTTGCGGAGATGACGCGAAACAAATGGCTGATCACGCTCGCCGCCATCGCCGCGGCTCTTGTGGGCGGTCTGGTGCATTGGGCCATTGCCGGGCGCAATGCCGGCCTAAAGGGACCTCATCCGGCGCTTCGCGCCACCTTCTCCAGGGGAGAAGGGACAGATCTTGGATCCCCGTAATCGTCCCCTTCGTCCCCTCTCCACAGGAGGGGGGGGACCATCGCGGCAAGCGATGGTGGGTGAGGTCCCTTGCTTCATCGCTTCGCGATTTTCCTTCCCGCCTTGCCGATTACGGTTAACTCTGGGTTAATTCTTGATTTTTCGCTGGGTAAAACCATTGTTACACTATGGATATGCCGCTGGAGATCATCGCGCTTATTGGAAAGCCATATCTGCTCATCGCGATATTGCTGGCAGGCGGCATAATTGGAATTGCGATTGAACGAATCCGGTCGGTATTGCGACGACGGTCGTGGCAGAAGGCAAACCGCGGGCGTTGGGAAAGAGAGCGGAGCGAAAGCAGTGTCAGCTCTCCGCCATGGCTAAAGGAGCTTGATCCGGCAAAGCCGAAGTCCATTGACGCGGCTGATCAGTTGCGGATTGTTATGGGTGCGAGTTTTTTCATTCAACCGCTTCTTAACAAAAGCGAAGCTCGCGTCTTCAAAGAGGTCGACCGCGCAGTCATCAGCTGCAATTCTGATTGGCAAGTCATGGCACAGGTTTCGCTCGGTGAAATTCTTCGAAGTAAGGATGCCGAAGCCTATAGCTGCATCAATTCAAAAAGGGTTGACCTTCTTCTGGTGGATGGGGACTGTCGTCCCCGGCATGCCATAGAGTACCAAGGCGGGGCACATCATCAGGGTACGGCGGCTGCGCGTG
The DNA here is from genome assembly GCA_031373255.1 of Hyphomicrobiales bacterium. Taxonomy (GTDB): domain Bacteria; phylum Pseudomonadota; class Alphaproteobacteria; order Rhizobiales; family Aestuariivirgaceae; genus JANMMJ01. The sequence goes on along the minus strand of JANMMJ010000054.1, from coordinate 19,952 downwards.
ATGCAGTAAAGAAAGAGGCGCTACGGCGCGCGGGAATTGGTTATTATGAAGTCGTTGCTGGCCAAACCACGCCGTCTGAACTCAGAAGCCTAATCGAAAAGCTCGTCGATAGACCCAAAGCGAAAGATTAGCGCTAAAGAGACCTCATCCGGCGCTTCGCGCCACCTTCTCCACGGGAGAAGGGACAGGTTTTTGTCCCCTGTCCCGCGGAGAGGGGGAACCATCGCGGCACGCTATGGTGGGTGAGGTCCCTTGCTTCGCTTCGGACAAGCTGCGCGATGAACAGTGCCAGGTCAGGGCGGCCCGTTGAAATGGATGTATACGGCGAGGATAATCAGGCCGACTACGAGTGTCAAAAGGCCCTGAAGTAACTTCACGAACTCACCCTTGCCTGCTCAACTGCGCTTACCCCTCTGGCGTAGTCAACTGTCACGATCATCGTGACTGCCGTATCCTCATGGATCAAGCAGCCTTGCGCAAGATGACGGGCCTTTGGCCCGGCTGATCTGCTGGGTTCCGGATGCGCCCATGTCCCGGCACGGGGCCGGGCCAGGACGCTCCGGAATGACGATGCCACTGGGGCATTGAATTTTGTTCTTGATTTGTTTCTTGACTAGGACTATATCCCCCATCAGGCGGTTCCACAGGGAGGGGACGATGTCGACAGCGTCTCTACATTGCGGAAAAGCCTGCGGCGGCCGCGCCGGATGGAAATACGCGCCATCCGCCCCGGCAGCTTCCGGTGAGACCCTTGAGCACGACGACTCGAGTGCCGAAAGGCCCATGGTGGAGAATTGCGGATTGCCCGCGGGCCATTCCCGCCTTCCGCAAGGATCGCCGCAGCACAACCCGGAGGCCAAAATCGCCGCGCAGGGAGCTTCGGGCCTTGCGCCCATTGAATATTCTGGATTGCGTGAGCCCGGGCTCCGGCATTCCCCTCCCGCCCTTTCACAGCCGCCGCCACCCCACGGGAGTCCACCATGACCGTCAGGCCGCATCCACTGATGAACTATGTGCGCGAAACCCCGCTCGAGCAATGCCCCAATCCGGTATGCCGGCGCTCGGGCCTGTGCCACGCCCAGAACCCGGAATATCAATGCCGCAAATACTGCCGCGAGATCAACGAATGGCAGCTCTATTTGGCCGACAAGATCACGAACATGATGGCGGAATGGGACCGCGCCAATCCGGAAGAGGCCGCCCGCCGCCCGCCGCCGGAGCCTTTTTCCGCCGAGCGCTGGGGGCAGGTAGAGCTTCCGGCCATCCGCAAGGCAATCGAGGAAGTAAAGGCGCAGCGGGCGCGCGAGGCAGGCCGCCAGGCACTTGCCCGGCGCCATCCGCCAAAAGCTGCCATCGAGGCGGAGACCGAGACCCAGATCAGGCGGCGAAAGCGCAAAGAACGGCAGCGCGACATTGACAGCGGGGTCAAAGCTGATACAACGCGCGTCCGTTCAACCAGCCGTTCAGACCCATGAGCCCCTTCCTTCACAGCTCCTGCCCGTCACCCGCCGCTTCGCAGCGCCCGCGGGATCTCACGGCTTCTGGGAAACGTGCAGGCAAACGCGCCAAAACCGCTTGAGCCCTCGTTCCCCGGACCTCATCTCCCGCGGGGGATGGGCCGGTATCAGGAAACGCCCCAGGGCATGGACCATCGCAGGTTCGCCGGGAGAGGGGCCAGAAGCAAGGACAAGGATCACATGGGTTACAAGGTTGCAGTTGTCGGAGCGACGGGCAATGTCGGCCGCGAAATGCTCAATATTCTCGCCGAGCGGGAATTCCCGGTTGATGAATGCGTGGCGCTGGCGTCGCGCCGGTCGATGGGCACGGAAGTCTCCTTCGGCGAAAAGACGCTGAAGTGCCGCGACCTTGAAAACTTCGATTTCACGGGCATGGACTTCTGCCTGATGTCCGCGGGCTCGGCCGTTTCCAAGGAATGGTCGCCGAAGATCGGGGCGCTCGGCTGCATCGTCATCGATAACTCCTCGTGCTGGCGCTACGACCAGGAGGTGCCGCTGGTGGTGCCGGAAGTGAACGCGCATGTGCTGGAAGAATACATGCGGCGCAACAAGCGCAAGAATATCATCGCCAACCCGAACTGTTCGACGGCGCAGCTCGTCGTGGCGCTGAAGCCGCTGCATGATGTGGCAAAGATCAAGCGCGTGGTGGTGGCCACCTATCAGTCGGTGTCGGGCGCCGGCAAGGATGGCATGGACGAGCTGTGGAACCAGACCAAGGGTATCTTCGTCACAGACGTGCCAACACCGCAGAAGTTCACCAAGCAGATCGCCTTCAACTGCATTCCGCATGTCGATGTGTTCATGGATTCGGGCGACACGAAGGAAGAGTGGAAGATGAATGCCGAGACCAAGAAGATACTCGATCCGAAAATCAAGCTCACCGCCACCTGCGTGCGGGTGCCGGTGTTCGTTGGCCATTCGGAGGCGGTGAATATCGAGTTCGAGCGGCCGATCTCGGCCGAGGAAGCGCGCGACATTCTGCGCGAGTCGCCGGGCTGCATGGTTGTCGACAAGCGCGAGGATGGCGGATACGTGACGCCCATTGAATGCGTCGGCGATTTCGCCACTTTTATCAGCCGCATCCGCGAAGACTCCACCATCGAGAACGGCCTCAACATGTGGATTGTTTCCGACAATCTGCGCAAAGGGGCCGCACTCAATACAGTGCAGATCGCTGAAACCCTTATGAATCGCGGCCTTCTCAAGCAGGCGGCTTGATTGCGTTCATGGCTGTGGCGTGATCGTCACAGTACTGATGAATTTCCCGTGACCGGCGGAATTTCGATTCCCCCGGTCACTCTCTCATGTTATACGGCTCACGGTTTCAACCGCGAAAAGGAGATCGCCATGATTACACGACAGGAGTTTTTCCTCTGATCTCCGGGCCTGGGGCTCGGGTCCCGGGTTGGCATTTGCCATTGAGCGGTTGCTCTCAGCTCTTCCAGACAGAACGGGACAAGTGACGCATCCTCTGCGCTTGCGCTGAAGGATTCTGCGTCTTGCCGAAATTCTATCGATGGGACGCGCGCTGCGACAAGTGGCGCGTGACAGGAAGGTGTTTGCTTTCGATATTGATGCCCGGTTCGCCGGGCGGGACAGGCGGCTCAAGACGGGCCGCAGGTTTTTGCAGTTTGTGGCACGATTGCGACAGCCGGTGCGGCTGCCGCATGATTACCGCGAGATCGAGCGTTTCAAGCTGGAGCAGGAGATGTGGCGCGCCGAGGCAGCAATTCTCGTGCGCTTCAGGGTAATGTGAGGCCGGCGATGGACTTCGCAAAAGCCTCAGGTTCGGTATTGGCCCCGCAGACGAGCACGCAGACGCGCTCGCCTGCGGCCGGCCGGTAACTGCCGGAAAGCAGTGCCGCCATAGCCGCGGCACCGCCCGGCTCGGTAATGAGACGGGCGCGATCCCAGAGCCACGCCTGGGCCCGGCGTATCGCATCATCACTGACCAGCGCCACGTGATCGACATGCTGCTTCGCAATGCCGAACATCAGCGTACCGGCAAAACTGGCGCCGAGTGAATCAGCGGCGATGCCGGATGGAGTAATCTTGACTGGTTCCCCGGCAGCGAGGGCGGCATGGAGCGCGTTGCTGGCTTCGGGCTCGACACCCACGACCTTGATGCGGCCGGCAAACCATGCCGCTATGCCGCCAATCAACCCGCCGCCGCCGACGGCGACAAGCAGGGTGTCGATGTCGGGAAGCTGTTCCTCGATCTCCAGTCCCACCGTGCCCTGGCCCAGAAGTGTCGGCTCCTCGTCATAGGCATGAATGTTGAGCGCGCCCGATGATTTGACATAGGACATACAGTTGGCCAGCGCCTCGTAGTAGTTGGCACCATCCTGCACGATTTCCGCGCCATAGCTTTTTATGCGGCTCACTTTTGCAGGTGATGCGATGGATGGCACAAAGATGCGGGCCGGAAATTTCATCCGGCGTGCCGTGTAAGCCGCTGCCGCACCATGGTTGCCGCCCGATGCCGCCGCAACGCCAATATCCGGCACTTTGCGCCCGACAAGATTGGCAAATGCGCCCCTGGCCTTGAAGGAGCCCGTATGCTGCAATTGTTCCAGTTTCAACGCTACTGGGCCTTCGATGTCCGGCACCTGTACATGCATCACCGGGGTTCGCCGGATGAAGGGCGCAATCCGCGCGTAGGTGGCTGCAATGGTTTCCCGGTCAATCATGCATTTATCTCCATTCGCAGGCCTTTGGCATCCATCGGTGGATTGGCGGGAAAACAAAAATGTTTCTTCTCAAGAATGCGCCGCGCCACCCATGCACAGGCACAAGCGTCGAGAATATCGTCACGTGCTACGCGCGATGCGGAAAAAACGGGGAGCACTTCAGGCAATGGCAGGCCAGCGCCGCGTAGCAAGTTCAGGCGGATGCGATGCCCTTCCGGCGTCTTCTTCGACGGGGCAACCGACTTCTCGCCGCTCATCGCCCAGAAGGCCAGTTCCGGATGCGATTCAAAGACGCGCTGTTGCAAGTCTGGAGTCATGAGCAGATCAAGTTCCACCAGCTTCTTCATCAGTCCAAAACACTGCGCCGACAGACGCTTTGGAGGATTTGAATTGGCGACGTTGATGGCGTTGGCCTCTGCCAGCGTGGCCGGATTGGCAGCAATGACAGCCCGTGCCGGGGAGGGAAACACGCTGCTCTTGCGGCCTCGCTCAAGCGTTGCTCTGGCCGCGCGTTCGGCTTCCCTGCCACCGGGGCTGCATACACTGTCGAAGCCAATCGGCATGTCGACGGCAATGGGCTCACCTGCAAGCGCCAAGATATCCGTGAAAGTGGGGCATAGGTGGAAGTCGAGGCCTACACCCCAAACGGCTGCGATCCAGCCACCCGGACAGCCATCAACACCGATGACAGGTTTCATGACAGACCAGTGGTCAGATTCAATACGGAACTTCCCCGGCTTGCCTCAATGACGCGTTCAAGGATTTTCATGGATGCGCTTAATGCCACTGCTGGATTTTGATCCATGGCGCGGTAGCCGAGATAGAGCCCGGACAGCAGGTCGCCGGTGCCATGGGGAATGCCGTCAAGTTTGTGTGCGTGGTGTTCCGCCACCTGATCTGCGGTGATACTCAGCGTCGCAATTTCCTCAGGTCCGGCGGGGATTGATGTAGCGAGAATCTCTGGGCAGGGCAGATCGCTCGCGGCGCGGATGGCCCTGGAAATCGAAGTCACAAGGCGCTGTGACAGCCACTCGAGCTCAAAGCGGTTCGGCGCGATACAGTCGGCGATGGGCATGAGTTCATCGCGAATGGCCTCGGCCACCTGAACCGGAACATAGAGGCCATCAGGGTCATCGCCCAAAACGGGATCGCAGAGATAGTAGAGCTTTGGGTTCTTCTCCTTCATGCGCCTGATGGCGCGGGCGACGCCGAAGACCTGGTCATTCGCGGCGAAATATCCGGTCAGCACCGCCGCGCATTGCTGGAGGACGCCGAGGTTTTCTAGCGCACCGAGGATTCCGCCCAGGTGCCGCGCCTCGGTGCGGAAGCCTGCGGGCTCGCCGTGGCCCGGATGATTGGAGAGAATGATCGTCGGCACCTGGTGGACGGTAAGGCCGAGTGATTCCATGCCGGGCGCTGCTGCCGAGTTCCCAACCGGTCCAAAGGCCACCTGAGACGAGATGGACAGAACATGGATCGTCATCAGATGACGTTTTTTTCGAATAGCGGCTGATTGCGGATGACGCGATCATAGCCGAAGCGCGTGAGATCTATGGTCCGGTACTCGCCATGAATGATCCATTCGGCGGTGGCGTTGCCCGATGCGGGGCCCTGCTGGAAGCCGTGCCCGGAAAAACCATTGGCAAAGATGAAATTCTTCAGATCGGGATGGGCGCCGAAAATTCCATTCTGGTCGAGCGCATTGTAATCGTAGTGTCCAACCCAGGCATTGGTGACCTTGATCGCTTCGAAGGCAGGAACACGCGCGGCGAGGTTTGGCCAGATGCGGTCTTCGAACCAGCCGTAGTCGACATCCCAGTTCATCTCTACCGGTTCTTCTGCTTCATCCGGCGAGAGGCCACAGATGAAGTTGCGGCCTTCGGGCCGAAAGTAAAAGCCGGAAGGGTCCACCGTCAGCGGCGCCAAATGGAGCGCCTCAGTTGCCTGCTGGCAATCGAAGACATAAACGTAGCGCTTTCGGGGACCGACAGGCAGAGGAACACCCGCCATGGCCGACAAGGCGCCAGCGCCAGCGCCTGCAGCATTGACCATGGTGGTGCAGGAAATTTCGCTGCCATCGGAGAGGGCGAGGGATTGGACAGCGCCATTGCCTGTCGACACACCTGTGACATCCGCAGTTATGAGTACGACACCGCTGTTCGATGCCGCCTTCCGGAACAAGCTCATGAAGGAATAGGGGTCAAGCCAGCCTTCGCCAGTGAGGCCAAAACAGCCCAGCGACAGGGCTTCTGTGTTCAGCCACGGAAACCGTGCGGCAAGGGCTTGTGCATCGAGCAGCACGTTGTTGGCGCCGTGAGCGTGCTGGATTTTATGGTTGTCCTGGAGAACGGGCACGCCATTTTCCGACGCAAGGATCAGGTAGCCCTGTTCCTTGAAACCCACATCGGCTTCGCTGCCGAACTCATGTTTGAGATTGCGGATGAGATTAAGCCCGAACTTCGAAAGCTCGATGTTTTCAGGCGTCGAGAATTGCTGGCGGATGCCGCCACAGGAAAGGCCAGTGCACCCCCTGGCAAAGCTCATGTCCCTTTCGATGATCGCGACCGAGCCCTTGAAACCATGTTTTTTCAGATAGTAGGCCGTCGCGCTTCCGACGATCCCGCCGCCCACAATCGCAACATCGACGTGTTTCATCATGCCTTGAGTTAGCCCAAGGCAGGGTACAAAGTCCACTTCACATTGTGCGGTGCAGCAGATATGGTCCGGCCTCATTTTCTACTCGGGAGAGCCAATGACCATACGCCCGCGCCGCAGTGTTCTGTATATGCCCGGCGCCAATGAACGGGCGCTGGAAAAGGCGAAGATCATTGCTGCCGACGCCCTCATCCTCGACCTGGAAGACTCCGTGGCCCCCGAAGCCAAGGCGATAGCGCGGAAAAACGTCGTGTCCGCCGCGGCTTCCAAGGCTTATGGCAGGCGAGAGCTGGTGATCCGGGTCAACGCGATCGATACGCCCTGGGGCGTCGACGATCTGCGTGCTGCGGCGGAAGCAAGTCCGGATGCCGTTCTGATCCCGAAGGTGGCGCGCCCTGGTGACATCGTCAACGCAGCGCGCATCTATGCTGCCGCCGGCGGGGCTGAGGAGACGCGGATGTGGGCGATGATGGAGACGCCACTGGCGATCTTCAATGTGCGGGAAATCGCCTCGGTTCATGCCGTGGCGCGACTGTCGTGCCTGGTGCTCGGCACCAATGACCTGCTGAAGGAATCGCGGGCCAGCGCAACGGGCGGGCGTTTTGCGATTCTCCCCTGGCTTTCGATGACGCTGCTTGCGGCGCGTGCCTATGGCCTCGACGTGATCGATGGCGTCTACAATGACTTCAAAGATGAAACAGGATTCAGAATCGAGTGTGAGCAAGGCCGCACGCTTGGCATGGACGGGAAGACGCTCATCCATCCATCGCAGGTGGAGCCCTGCAACGAGATGTTTTCGCCAAGCCCTGTCGAAGTCGAGTGGTCGCGAAAGATCATCGAGGCATTCACCCTGCCGGTGAACGCCAAGAAGGGTGTGATCACCGTGGAGGGCCGCATGGTCGAGAGACTGCACCTGGCCATGGCTCAACGGCTGGTGACCATCGCCGAGGCAATCGCCGCATGAGCAAGACAAATCTCGGCAACTTCTTTGAAGATTTTACCATCGGGCAGGTGATCCGGCATGCAACGCCGCGCACGCTCTGGCGCGGCGACATGCAACTCTACACGGCCCTTTATGGTTCACGTTTCGTGGTGCAGAGCGCCAAGAGCTTCGCCAGCACCGTTGGATATCCGCATGCGCCGATCGACGACATGCTTGTATTCCATATTGTTTTTGGAAAGACCGTTGCCGATATTTCACTCAATGCCATTGCCAATCTTGGATATGCCGACGGGAATTTCCTGAAGGCTGTCTATGTCGGCGATACGCTTTCGACGGTGTCCGAGGTCATCGGGCTCAAGGAGAATTCAAATGGCAAGACCGGTACAGTTTATGTCCGGTCTACCGGATACAATCAGCGTGACGAAGCGGTGCTTTCCTATGTTCGCTGGGTGATGGTGCGAAAGCGGAATGAGGACTCGCCCGCCCCTGCCCCGGTCGTTCCAGAGCTACCCAAATTCGTCGCCGCGGATGTTTTGGGAAAAGCCGCCCCGCCCATCGACTGCAACATGTGGGATGATGAACTGGCGGGCTCGGACAACAGGTTCGACGACTATGAAATTGGCGAGAAGATCGATCATGTCGACGGAATGACCGTCGAAGAGGCAGAGCATCAGCTTGCGACACGGCTGTTCCAGAATGCGGCGAAGGTCCATTTCAACCAGTTCGAGGAAGCCAGGGGCCGGTTCGGGCGGCGGCTGATTTACGGCGGTCACGTGATTTCGCTGGCGCGCGCACTTTCATTTAACGGACTGCAGAATGCCTTTCATGTCGCTGCCATCAATGGCGGGCGGCATGTGGCACCACTTTTCGCAGGCGGTACAGTGTTCACGTGGTCGGAAATTCTGGACAAGGCTGAAATCCCGGGGCGAAGCGATATCGGGGCGCTTCGCATTCTCATGCGGGCAACGCGCGACATGAGCTGCGCCGATTTTCCCACGCAGGAAGCAAGGGCCGAAGTGCCGGGAGTCATCCTTGAGTTCGATTACTGGGCAGTCATGCCGCGCTGAGTTTCGATCAGATCATGCCGCTGTCCATCAGCCAGAGCAGGGCGGCGACCGTGAAGATTGCGACGCCTGTGCCAAGCGCAACGGCGCCCGAAACGGCGGCGGTACCGGTATTGTAGCGCTGGGCAAACAGATAGGCATTGGCGCCAGTTGGCATGGCGGCGAGAAGGACGGCCGCCTTGATCCACAAGGGCGGCAAGGTAACGGCGTAAGTCGCTATCGCCCAGACGAGGACCGGGAGCAGCACCATCTTGAGGACGATTATAATGGCGATGGCGTTCCACTGGCCTTTCAGGCTGTAGGAAGCGAGCGACAGCCCGAGGGCAACGAGAGCCGTGGGTATGCCGCCATTGCCGAGGAGTTCAAGCAGGCGGTCCGGGACCGGATGAAGGCCCCAACCCGTGGTGCGCCATAGGGCGCCTGCGACAAGCGACAGCACGATCGGGTTTCGCGCGAGGTTGTTGAACAGTTCCTTGAACAGGGCCAGCCATGACGGCATGTGGCCCTGCCTTGCCGTTTCGATCTGGGCTGTCGCGGCAAACCACAATACCGCTGCATGGATCGAGAGAATGAGCGAGACGGGGACCGCAATTTCCTGGCCGAAATGGGCAATTGCCAGAGGAAATCCAAGCAGGGCCACGTTTCCGAAAGTGGCCGACATGGCGGCGGCCGTGCCGCCGGCCTCACTCAGGGTGTCAACACTGCGGACGGCCAGCGTGGTCACGATCCAGACAATAGACAAGCCACCAAATACGGCGGTCCAAAGCGGCCAGGGCGATACGCTCTGATCGCTCATCATGACAATGGTGCGAAACAGCAGCGCCGGGATGGCCATGTTGAAGACGAACTGGGTGAGACCCTGGGCCGCTGTCGATGTGATGTAGCGGAGACGTGCCGCGAGGTAGCCAAGTGCTATAAGTCCGAAGACTGGAAGAATGGTGGTGAGAATGGCGTTCATGAACTGCGTGCGGGCTCAGGCCGCGCGTTCGTTTTCGCCCGATTCCAGCAGTTTAACAAGGTCCATCATGATACGGTTGAGATCGAAATCCTTCGGCGTATAGACCCGCGCGACGCCCAGTTGCTTGAGAATTAGTGTGTCCTCAGGCGGGATGATGCCACCGGCGACGACGGGAACATGGCCCAGACCCGCTGCGCGCATGCGATTCATCACATCACGCACCAGCGGCACGTGAGAGCCGGACAGAATGGACAGTCCGACGACGTGGCTTCCGGTTTCACGCGCCATGGTGACGATCTGCTCGGGTGTCAGGCGGATGCCGTCATAACTCACTTCGAAGCCACAGTCGGCGGCGCGAACGGCAATCTGCTCTGCGCCGTTGGAATGGCCGTCAAGGCCGGGCTTGCCCATCAGGAATCTGACCGGGGTTCCCAGCTTCTGGCCAAGGGCCGCTACGCATTTGCGGATCTCGGCAATGTCCTTGGGATTTTCGCCGCGCATAACGAGGCGCACACCGGTCGGGGCGCGGTACTCACCGAAGACTTCGCGCAAGATGGCGCCCCATTCGCCGGTGGTGACACCGGCCCTGGCGCAGGCTATCGAGGGCTCCATGATGTTGCGGCCTTCCTGTGCCGCTTCGCGGAGGCTCTGCAGCGTCCGTTGTGCGACCTTCGAATCGCGTGATGCCCGCCAAGCTTTTAGCCGCTCGATCTGTTCGTATTCGACATTGTCAGAAACAGTCATGACCGCGCTGCCTTCGTTGGCCGAGAGCGGCGATTCCTCTGTCGTCGTGAAGACATTGACGCCGACGATCTTGATGTCGCCGATCTCGATCGCCTTGAGGCGCGCTGTGTTGGATTCCACCAACTGGCGCTTCATGTAGCCCTGTTCAATGGCTGCAACAGCGCCGCCAAGGCCGATCACCTGTTTCAGTTCTGCTCGTGCTTTCGTCTTGAGTGCTTCAACCTTTGCCTCGATTTCCTTTGAGCCATCGAAGATGTCGGCATATTCCAGCAGGTCGGTCTCATAAGCCACGATCTGTTGCATGCGGAGTGACCATTGCTGGTCCCATGGCCTGGGAAGACCCAAGGCCTCATTCCAGGCGGGAAGCTGCACGGCACGGGCGCGGGCGTTTTTCGAAAGGACGACGGCCAACATTTCAAGCAGGATGCGGTATACGTTGTTTTCAGGCTGCTGTTCGGTCAATCCGAGGGAATTGACCTGTACACCATAGCGGAAACGGCGGAGTTTCTCGTCTTCGACGCCATATCTGCCTTTGCAGATTTCGTCCCAGAGCTCGCAGAACGCCCTCATCTTGCACAGTTCTGTCACAAACCGGATGCCGGCATTGACGAAGAACGATATGCGGCCGACGACCTGGGGAAATTCTGCCGGAGCAATTTCGCCGCTGGCTTTCGCAGCATCAAGCACGGCGATGGCGGTTGCGAGGGCATAGGCCAGCTCCTGAACCGGCGTGGCACCTGCTTCCTGCAAATGATAGGAGCAGACATTCATCGGGTTCCACTTGGGCATTTCCCGGCACGAAAAGACAATCGTGTCGGTAATGAGTTTCATGGATGGTTTTGGTGGGAACACGTGGGTTCCGCGCGCGAGATATTCCTTGATGATATCGTTCTGGGTCGTGCCCTGAAGGCTTGCCCTTGACACATTCTGTTCATCGGCCGTGGCCACGTACAACGCCATGAGCCACGATGCCGTAGCGTTAATCGTCATGGAGGTGTTCATGTCACCAAGCGGGATGCCGTCGAAGAGCTGACGCATGTCGCCAAGGTGAGATACCGGAACACCTACCTTGCCGACCTCACCGCGAGCCAGAATGTGATCGGGATCATAACCCGTCTGGGTGGGAAGATCGAATGCCACAGACAGGCCGGTCTGGCCCTTCGACAGATTGTTCCGGTAGAGCTTGTTGCTCTCAGCTGCCGTGGAATGGCCTGCGTAGGTGCGGAAAATCCAGGGTTTATCGCGTGTCATACCGCCATGAAAGCATGGCAAATGGTGCGCCGCAACGAGACCTTCGCCGCAGCCTGATTTACGCGTTGTTCTGGCTTGCGGGAGTGAACATCATGACGGCGAGCGCTGTGACCGTCATACCGGCAATGGTCAGAAGCATGGGGATTTGCAAGGTCGCATCCAGCATGGGAATGCGTACACCGGCAAAAGCCCAATTGCTCAACAACGCGCCGACAAAGAGTGCGCAATAGTTCATCGGCAGGGTGAGATAGCCTACAGTACCGGTGAACTTGCCGAGGATCACAGACCCTGCACCACTGAATATTGCGGCAATCGACACTTTTTCGGGCGCCATGGAAAGCAGATCGGATGGATTTGGCAAGAAGGACAGATGGTCGAGAACCCCAAAACCATTCGCCAATGCATTCACCAACTCTTCCACCGCGTGTCTCCCGACGTGTTGCGATTCACCGTTCAATATGAGCGAAGGAGTGCTTTGGGTAAACGAAGTCTTTCATTCGCGGTTTCCAGAGAATTACAGTTCCCGGCGGGATTTTGCTCAATCTAACCGCGGATTTTCATCAAGATTCTGGCGATTTGGCGCAACCTCGGCAGCAGGCGGTCGCACTGGACTTTTGTTGCAATGCAATGTCCAATAAACCGCCTATCATGCAATGCAAATTGGCAAGGAGTAGCAAATGCCAGCATCTGCAGCAGCCGGAAGCCTGAATCCGCCGGCCAACGCCAACAAACCGGTGAAGGATCTCTACGAGATCGGCGAAATTCCGCCTCTAGGGCACGTTCCATTGAGGATGTATGCCTGGTGCATCCGGCAGGACCGGCACGGGCCTCCCGACACAGCCATGCAGGTGGAGGTGGTCCCGACCTGGAGCATTGGCGAGGATGAGTGTCTTGTCCTGGTGATGGCGGCGGGGGTCAATTACAACGGCGTATGGGCATCACTGGGCAAGCCGATATCGCCGATCGACGGCCACAAGAACCCGTATCATGTCGCAGGATCCGATGCCTCGGGGATCGTCTATGCCGTCGGCGCAAAGGTAAAGCGGTGGAAAATCGGCGACGAGGTTGTCATTCATTGCAACCAGGACGACGGCGACGACGAAGAGTGCAATGGTGGCGATCCGATGTTTTCGCCGTCGCAGCGCATCTGGGGCTACGAAACGCCAGACGGGTCGTTTGCGCAGTTCTGCCGTATCCAGGCGCGGCAACTCCTGCCGCGGCCGCAGCATCTCACATGGGAGGAATCGGCCTGTTACACCCTTACGCTTGCAACAGCCTATCGCATGCTGTTCGGACACCGTCCGCATACGCTGAAGCCCGGTCAAAATGTCCTCGTCTGGGGCGCTTCGGGCGGTCTTGGCTCGATGGCCATTCAGCTTATCGCTACGGCGGGTGGGAACGCGATCGGGGTGATTTCGGACGACGACAAGCAAGACTTCGTCATGCAACTCGGCGCCAAGGGTGTGATTAACCGCAAGAATTTCAGCTGTTGGGGGCAAATGCCGGCCGTCGGCACGGCGGAGTACAATGACTGGCTCAAAGGCGTCCGTGACTTTGGCAAGGCGATCTGGGCGTACACAGGAAAAGGCAACAATGTCGATATGATCTTCGAGCACCCGGGGGAGTCGACATTTCCGGTTTCTGTGTTCGTGGTGAAGCGCGGCGGCATGGTGGTGATCTGTGCCGGAACGACAGGCTATAACCTGACCATGGATGCGCGCTATCTCTGGATGCATCAAAAACGGGTTCAAGGTTCGCATTTTGCCAATCTGATGCAGGCTTCCAATGCCAACAAACTCGTTGTGGCGCGCAGGATCGATCCCTGCATGTCTGAGGTTTATGCCTGGCGGGACATCCCAAAAGCCCACACCAAGATGTGGAGGAACGAGCACCGGCCGGGAAACATGGCCGTGCTTGTCTCTGCTCCGCGCACGGGGCTTCGGAGTTATGAGGACGCGGTTGAGGCAGCAGCGTCCTGATTCACCTGTATCAACCCTTGCCAATCTGGGGCCCAAGTCGGCCTTCATGCTGGCACAGGCTGGAATTTCTTCGCTTGAAGAACTTCGTGCGCTGGGCGCGGTCAAGGCTTATCTCCGTGTGAAGGAAGCCAAGCCAAAGCAGGTATCTTTAAATCTTCTCTGGGCCCTGGCGGCGGGCCTCGATGGGCGCGACTGGCGCGAACTTTCAACGGGCGAAAAAGACCTACTTCTGGCCGAGATTCGGCGCTTGCGGCGATGACCAGAACTTCCTCCGCGTCACAAGAACACGGTTGACCTCACCTCCAAGGATCAGCACCAAAGCTGCCAGGTAAAGAAAAAACATGGCAGCAAAAATGCCGGAGAGCGAAGCGTAAGTGGATGCAAAGCTATTGAAGCGGGCGAGATAGTAAGAGTAAGCCGTCGAGAGCACTATCCAGACCACAACGGTCATCATGACGCCGGGCAAGGCGTCGAGAATATCAAGCGGTTTTGCCGGCAATACGCGGTGGCAAATCAACAGCCATACGGTCAGCATAAGGACGACAAATGGATATCGCAGCCAGTTGATCAGCCACAGGCTCGGTTGAATGTCCGGAGCGTAGGCGTCGACCAAATTGAAAAACACCGGCGCCAAAACGATGAGAACGGCCAATGCGAGCATGACGAAAGCCGCACCGATGATAAAAATGACACTCTGCGCGTAGAGCCACAATACACCGCGATTTTCCTTTAAGTCATAAGCGCGATTCAGGCCGACGCGAACACTGTCCACACCGCCCATGGCGCTCCAGATGGTGATGATCGCGGACAAGCTCAAAAGCCCGGATCGCGGAACAGTCAGGATCGAACGAATTTCGGGTCCGATCGGCTTGAGCAGTTCGGGTGGTGCGGCTCCCAGGATGTAGCCTACGATCTGCTCTGCCAGTGTATCGTTGCCAAAGAAGCCGGCCAGAGCCACTAGAAATATGAGGAAGGGGAAAATCGAAAAAATCGTGCGGAATGCGATGTTCCCGGCAAGCGGAATGGCTTCATCAGCAAAGAGCCGGCTGATCGCCTCGGAGAGGAGCGGCCACAATGTGGCGCGGTACGTCGGTCCGGTCATGCACCTCATATACAGTGGTGTAAGGCCCCATGACAATCAGGTGAAAAGGCTTCCCCATGACGCCGCCGCCTTGATTGGGCCAACATTGCCGGTCTGCAGCAGAGCCACGCATGCGGTGCAATCCGGCAACATTATGCCTTTCTTGGGCAGCGTGAGCTTCTTTGCGGCACCTTTCCACATGCCTGCGGGAACGATCTTGCGGGCGACATTGTAGTAAACAATCTTGCGCCCAGTATTTTCCCCGCGCTCAATCGTGACAGTAATCTTTGGCGCTATTGAAACGAGCCAGACTGTCGATTCCTCTGCCGAAGCGTCATCGCCAATGGCAACGGTAATTTCGCTCGACTCCTCAATCAAATTCATCTCTACCCCAGATCCGGTCTGGGCTGCGCGCGCCTTATCAATGCCGGAAAGGACAACCGATCTGTTGCTGCCCACAAAATGCGATACGCCGTCGATTACCATTTGCGGCGTATACACATCCATATCGCCCCGCGAGCTGGCATAATCATATTGCCGCTGGGTGTGTGCCTTGTCGCCAAGTGTGTCGCGCCAGCCGAGATAGTCCCAGTAGTCGACATTGATTGTCAGAGCCAGTACGCCCGGCATACTCCTGATTTCGCCAAGGAGCTTGTCGGCAGGAGGGCAGGATGAGCAACCTTGGCTGGTGAAGAGTTCCACAACGACGCGGCGCCCCGCGCCCGCATTTGCCGGGCCGATTACACCTGAGGCGAAAGCACCGGCACCAAGAGCCAGAACTTGCCGCCGGCTAACTGAACAATTGCGTTCCATTCCCAGCAATATGACCTAGCGCATCCAGCCATGCCAGTCACGACAGGGTGAGGTGCCATCACGATGGTGTGGGCTTTCATGCTTAACAGTTCGCAAATACTCAGTGCTGCAACTCAAGCGGCGCGGGCGATGTTCCTGAGAACGTAAGGCATGATCCCGCCATTCCTGAAGTAGTCAAGTTCGTCCAGCGTATCGATCCGGCACTGAACCTCAGCCGTTGCTGTAGAGCCGTCCGTGCGGGCAATCTCAACAGTCATTTGGGCACGCGGCTTGAGGCCCTCGGCTAGACCGTTGATGGTAATTTTCTCATCACCCAGGAGGCCGAATGTCCGCCAGCTTTCGCCATCCTTGAACTGCAAGGGGATGACGCCCATGCCAATGAGATTGGAGCGATGAATGCGCTCGAAGCTCTGCGCGATTACGGCACGAACACCCAGGAGTTTTGTGCCCTTGGCGGCCCAGTCGCGCGAGGAACCGGTGCCGTATTCCTTGCCGGCAAAAATGACCAATGGGGTTGCTTCTGCCTGATAGCGCATGGCGGCATCGTAGATCGGCATTTGTTCGCCAGTCGGATAGTGAATGGTTACACCGCCCTCAACACCTGCAACCATCTGGTTCTTGATCCGGATGTTGGCGAAGGTGCCACGCATCATCACTTCGTGATGCCCTCGGCGGGCGCCATATGAGTTAAAATTCGCTTTCTGCACGCCGCGATCCATCAGGTATTTTCCGGCGGGTGAGGCGGCCTTGATATCGCCGGCGGGCGAAATGTGGTCCGTCGTGATCGAGTCGAGGAAAAGACCCAGAATGCGGGCATTCCTTACGTCAGTCACCGCGGCGGGTGTCATGCTCATGTTTTCAAAGTAGGGTGGGTTTGCCACGTAGGTACTGGCACTGTCCCAGGTGTAGGTCATGCCCTTGGTGACGCTGATCTTGCGCCAGGCGGTGTCGCCCTTGAAGACATCCTTATAGCGCTTGGCGAAGGCCTTGCGCGTCACGTTCTTGCGGACGAATGCTGCGATTTCCTTCGCCGATGGCCAGATATCCCGGAGATAAACGGGATTGCCTTTCTGGTCATGACCGATCGGATCGGCAGCAAGATTGATCCTGAGCGATCCGGCGAGTGCATATGCCACGACGAGCGGCGGAGAGGCGAGATAGTTGGCGCGAACATCCGGGTTGACGCGGCCTTCAAAATTGCGATTGCCCGAAAGTACCGCTGCGGCGACCATATCGTTCTTCTTGATGGCTTCCGAGATGTTTTCCGGCAGTGGGCCTGAATTGCCGATGCATGTTGTGCAGCCGTAACCCACCAGATTGAAGCCAAGCTTATCGAGATCGCGTTGCAGGCCTGAGGATTTCAGGTATTCGGTGACAACCTGACTACCGGGGGCCAGAGACGTCTTGACCCAGGGCTTGGGCCTGAGGCCGCGCTTGGCGGCATTGCGGGCGAGCAGGCCGGCGCCGATCATCACGCTGGGGTTCGAGGTGTTGGTGCATGATGTGATGGCGGCGATGACAACATCGCCGTTGCCGAGATCGAAATTGGCGTTTTCGACCCTGTAGCGGGATGCCAGATGCTCGGCCTTCTTGAACTCTTCGTTCATGACGCGGTCAAAGTCGTCAGATGCGGCTTTCAAAGCAACGCGGTCCTGCGGCCGCTTGGGGCCGGCCATGGACGACTCAACGTGGGAGAGGTCAAGTTCGAGCGTGTCGGTGAAATCCGGGTCTGGCGATTTCGGTGACCAGAACATGTCCTGCACCTTGGCATACTTCTCGACAAGGGCGACCTGTGCTGCGGGGCGGGCTGTCCCCTTCAGATAAGACACGGTTTCCGCGTTGATTGGGAAGAAGCCGCAGGTCGCACCATACTCCGGCGCCATATTGGCAATCGTAGCCATGTCCTCCAGGGACAGATGGGCGAGGCCCGGTCCGTAGAACTCCACGAATTTGCCAACGACGCCCTTCTTGCGCAGCATCTGGGTCACGGTCAGCACAAGATCGGTCGCCGTGGTGCCTTCGCTGAGCCTGCCGTTCAGCTTGAAACCGATGACCTCAGGGATCAGCATGGAGATTGGCTGGCCGAGCATGGCTGCTTCGGCTTCGATGCCGCCAACACCCCATCCCAGCACGGCAAGGCCGTTGACCATGGTCGTATGGCTATCTGTTCCCACCAGTGTATCGGGATAGGCGAGAGTGACTGATTTGCCCTTGATCTTGTCAGTCCTGGTCCAGACGGTGCGCGCAAGATATTCGAGGTTCACCTGGTGGCAAATTCCGGTCCCGGGCGGCACGACGCGGAAGTTATCAAATGCGCCCTGGCCCCATTTGAGAAACGTATAGCGTTCGCCGTTGCGCTGGTATTCGAGACCAACATTGCCCTTGAATGCCGAGGTGTTGGCAAAGAAATCGACCATTACCGAATGATCGATGACAAGATCGACGGGAGCGAGCGGATTGATCAGCGCCGGATTCTTGCCGAGCGCTTTCATGGCATCGCGCATCGCCGCCAGATCGACGACGGCCGGTACGCCAGTGAAGTCCTGCATCAGCACGCGGGCCGGCCTGAAGGCGATTTCCTTTTCAGCCTTGCCACGATTGCGCATCCATTTTGCGATGCCTTCAATATCCGCTTTCGTCACCGAGCGCCCATCTTCGTGGCGGAGCAGATTTTCGAGGAGGACTTTCAACGAATAGGGCAGTCTCGATATGCCTTTCAGGCCATTCTTCTCAGCGGCCTTGAGACTAAAATACGAGTAGGTCCTGGAGCCGACTTTCAGGTTTTTGCGGGATTTGAAGGAATCGAGAGAGGTGCCACTCATAGGATCGTCCTGTCATGCTATTTCGCGCTGCGTATAACTGTTTTTGCAATGCAGCACCAGTCTGACTGTTGGATAATTGACGCAATTCAGGGCGGAGTTTTGCACAAGAGGCTGTTGGTTTCATCGCAGGGCCGCTAAGCAAGAGCGCTACCGGCTGGCGGGGAGTTGGAATGAGACTGGTTGCGCAAGATTTGGCCTGCGAGCGCGGAGGACGGCTGGTTTTTAACCATGTGAGCTTCGCCGTCCCGGCCGGCCAACTTTTGCAACTGACAGGGCCCAACGGGGCGGGGAAATCGTCGCTGCTCAGGCTGATTGCCGGGCTGGTAGAGACCGCATCCGGCACACTCGTACTCGATGGGGCAGATCGTGATGATCTGGAAATTGGCCAGCGCGCCCACCTCATAGGGCATCTTGACGCGATCAAGCCGGCGCTGTCGGTCAGGGAGAATCTGGCGTTCTGGGGCGGATTTCTGGGTGGCGGGGATATTGACGCCGCACTCGCCGCCTTTGCGCTTGCACCACTGGCGCATTATCCGGTGCAGTATCTTTCGGCCGGACAGAAGAAACGCCTGGCTCTGTCACGGCTGGCGCTTATCCCGAGGGTGCTGTGGCTGCTCGACGAGCCAACAGTCGGTCTTGATCACGCATCTCAAGAAAGACTTCGGGTGATGCTGAACGGACACCTCGGAAGAGGCGGTATGGTCATTGCCGCCACGCATGTACCCCTTCCTGTCGAGGGAAATGCCACGCTTAATCTGGATCTCGCCAGGGAGGCGGCGTGAAACTGCTTCGCGCACTTATCCACCGTGACCTGCTGCTCTCCTGGCGCCAGGGTGGAGGTGCGGGTACGGCGCTGGGTTTTTTCCTTACAGTGGTCGTGCTCCTGCCAATTGGCGTTGGTCCGGATCAGGGGTTACTGCAACGGATCGCTCCCGGGGCGCTGTGGATCGCCTTGCTGCTGTCGGTACTGCTGACGGCAGACCGGATCTTTCAGCAGGACTACGAGGACGGCTCGCTCGATGTCTTCGCCATGGGACCAGTACCGCTTGAACTTGTGGCGGTGGCCAAGGCGGCCGCACATTGGCTATCCACTTCGCTACCCCTTGCCATTGCGGCACCGCTATTGGGGTTCCTGCTCAATTTGGCGCCTGAGGCCGTTGTGCCGCTGACCCTGGCAATGATTGTGGGATCCATTGCCTTGTCCATGCTGGCAGCGCTTGGGGGGGCAATCACGGCGGGCTTGCGGCGCGGCGGGTTACTGGTGTCGCTGATCGTGCTTCCGCTCTATGTCCCGGTGCTTATCTTTGGCGTATCGGCAAGCGCGCCCAGCGGTTCCGGCCCCGATATTGCCACACCCTCATTGTTGATCGTGGCGGCGCTGGCGCTGGCAAGCCTGGTGCTGGCGCCTATCGGCGCTGCTGCGGCATTGCGGGCC
>JANMMJ010000046.1:0-6034 GCA_031373255.1 Hyphomicrobiales bacterium | reverse complement strand
CGACTTCAAGTTCGTGGCCAAGCGCAAGACTTCGGTTGAGGAAATCAACGCCGCCATCAAGACTGCCGCTGAGGGACAGCTCAAGGGTATCTTGGGCTACACCACCGAACCCAACGTCTCGATCGACTTCAACCACAACCCCAATTCCTCGACCTTCCACATGGACCAGACCAAGGTGATCGAAGGCAATTTCGTGCGTATCCTGTCGTGGTACGATAACGAATGGGGCTTCTCCAACCGCATGGCGGACACCACAGTTGCGATGGCAAAGCTTCTCTAGGCCTCGCCAAGGCTCATGACCCGCCCGCTTCTGATCGCGCCCTCCATCCTGGCCGCGGACTTTTCCCGCCTCGGGGAAGATGTGCGTGCCATTGATGAGGGTGGTGCCGACTGGATCCATATCGATGTGATGGATGGGCATTTTGTTCCCAACATTTCATTCGGATTTCCGGTGATTCAGGCAATCCGGCCGGTCACGCGAAAGACCTTCGACGTTCATTTGATGATTGCCCCTGTCGATCCTTATCTGGAGAATTTCGCCAAGGTAGGGGCCGACATCATCACGGTTCACGCCGAGGCTGGCCCCCATCTCGACCGCTCCCTGCAAACCGTCAGGACGCTTGGAAAGCGAGCCGGCGTATCCCTCACCCCGGCAACCCCGGTTTCCGCAATCGCCCACGTTCTCGACCGGCTCGACCTGATCCTGATCATGACAGTCAATCCTGGCTTTGGCGGTCAGTCCTTCATCCGCGCGATGCTCGACAAGATTTCGCAGGCTCGCGAAATGGTGCGCGGCCGCAACATCGATATCGAAGTTGATGGTGGCATCACCAATGAAACGGCCCCGTTAGCGGTGCGCGCCGGCGCCAATGTCCTGGTCGCGGGATCGGCGCTGTTCAAGGGCAGTGACTACAAGGCCAATATTCGCAACCTGCGCACCGCCGCAACGAGTGTCGCGGTTTAGGGCTTCTTCTCCACCCAGTCACTGAACGCCACGAGCCAGCGTTTCACCACGTCCCGGGTTGCATCGTCGGAGATGTGGCCGTCAGCATCGAGTTTCTTGTTCGCCTGTGTCACGAAGATCTCCGGCTTGGGCATCACAATGGCTTCGAGCGCCTGCAGGTTTTGCCGCAGGTGATACTGGGCCCGCGCCGTGCCGAGCGCGCCGGTGGAAGCCCCCATGATACCGGTGCGCTTCCATTTGAATGGGCTGCCGCCGCGGGACAGCCAGTCGGTCGCATTCTTGAGAACCCCCGGCACCGAAAAATTATACTCCGGGGTTGAAATGATGATGCCGTCGGCTGCCCGGATAAGCTGGTCAAGGTCCGTCACAGCCTCCGGCTTCCCGGAGGCTGTTTCTTGATCGCCATCGTAAGGCGGAATACCGTGAAGCGTGGCAATTTCGATCGCCATCCCCTCTGGGGCAAGCGGTTGCAGCGACCGCAACAGCGTCGTGTTGAGCGACGCTTTGCGGAGCGCTCCCGAAATCGCCAGTATCTTCATCGCATCTCCTTTAACCCATATCGAAAAACAAAACTTCGGCGTCTTCCCTTGCCGCGATGTCGATCTTTGCCTCGCCGGAAATGGCGGCACCATCCCCTTCTTTGAGATGGGTGCCATTCACCGAAACAGCACCGTGCGCCACCTGAAGCCATTGGCCGCGGCCTGGCTTGGGAGCGAAAGATACCGCTTCTTCAGTCTTGAGCATCGAGGCGTAGAGATCGGCGTCCTGGTGGAGTTTCACGGCACCGTCGCGGGGCGAGCCCGAGGCGACAAGCCTGAGTACACCCTGCCGTTCGGCATCGGAAAAGCTCTTCTGTTCATAGGAAGGTGCAATTCCTTGGCTTTCCGGCATGATCCAGATTTGCAGGAAATGCACCGGTTCGGTCTTCGAGTCATTGAACTCCGAATGGCGGATGCCGGTTCCAGCCGACATGCGCTGCACGTTGCCCGGCCGTATGACCGAGCCGGTGCCAATCGAGTCCTTATGCGCAAGAGCGCCTTCCAGCACATATGAAATGATCTCCATATCCTTATGTCCATGCGTATCGAAGCCGCCGCCGGCTGCGACCCGGTCGTCGTTGATGACGCGCAAAGGGCCAAATCCCATGTGTTCGGGGTCGTGATACTGGCCAAATGAGAGGCTGTGGCGTGAATCCAGCCAGCCGAAATTGGCCCGGCCGCGCTCTTCCGCCTTGCGAATGGTGATCATGGAAACCTCCTGCGTGTGAGATGCACATGTATTACCAACAGAATAAATGACAATAGGCAGAAAACAGGATAAATAGTTGCGTAAATTGCAACAATGGACAAACTCACGGCGATAAATACCTTCGCGACCGTTGCGGAAGAGGGCGGTTTTTCCACTGCCGCCAAAGAGCTTGGCATGTCCAAATCTCAGGCCAGCCGCCAGATTGCGGCGCTAGAAGCATCGCTCGGCGTGCAGTTGCTGCGCCGCTCGACCCGCGCCGTAAAGCTCACTGAAGCGGGATTTGCCTATCTCGAGCGCGCCCGGACCATTCTTTCGGATTTGGCGGAGGCGGACAGTGCAGTCGCTGCCCTTCATGCCGAACCCGCCGGTACCTTGAAGATCAACGCACCCATGAGCCTGGGCGTGTCCCACTTGGCCCCGGCAGTGGCCGAATTCATGCTGCGCTACCCTGCACTTCATATTGCCCTGATCCTCAATGACCGCTTTGTCGATCCTTATGAGGAAGGCTTTGACGTCACGCTCCGGATTGGCGACGTGCCGGATTCAAGCCTGTCTGCCCGGAAACTGGCTCAAATAGAAATGGGCATCTACGCCGCTCCGGCCTATTGCAGCGCCAGGGGCCGGCCGAAGGGGCCCGAGGACTTGCCGGACCATGATGCGCTTTACTACGGCCCGCCCGGCCCGGCGCCAAAATGGCTGATCCGGGGCTCAGGCGGTGAGGAGACCGTGTTCATTCGCCAGAAAATGTGCTCCAACAACGGAGATGTTCTGCGCCAAGCGGCGGTTGCGGGATTGGGGATTGCGCTTCTGCCCGCCTTCATCGTCCGCCGTGAGCTCGCATCTGGGGCTCTGCTTCAACTGTTAGATGGTTTCGAACCGAAACCTCTGACGTTTTACGCGATCTATCCGCCAACGCGCTTCATGTCGGCCAAGCTCCGCCTTTTCATTGATTTCCTGGTTGATCGGTTCAGGAAGGCCCCGCCTTGATCGATTTCAATGCCGCAAGAGCCCGATCTCGCGCGGCCTGGTGCTCGACCAACCGTAAAGGAAAGGTCTTCCCAAGTGTGATCCCAGCCTGCGCCAGGTCAAAGGCGGAGGCTTCCCAGGGCTTGTGAATGACATTGTCCGGAAGTTTCTCGAGCTCCGGCACCCATTTCCGCACATATTTGCCCTTTGGGTCGAATTTCTCTCCCTGGACTACCGGGTTGAAAATGCGGAAATAGGGAGCGGCATCCGCCCCGCATCCTGCAACCCACTGCCAGCTCGCGGCATTGTTGGCGATATCGGCGTCAACTAGCGTGTCCCAGAACCACCGCTCGCCGTCCTGCCAGGGAACCAGCAAATCCTTGATCAGGAACGACGCGACGATCATGCGCACGCGGTTGTGCATGTATCCGGTTGCCCACAACTCACGCATTCCGGCATCAACAATCGAATAACCAGTATCGCCTCGCTGCCATTTCCGGAATTGATCGGATTCCGAAGACCATGGAAACGCCTCATATTCTGATTTGAACGGCTTTTCGGGCAGGTGCGGCCAATGGTACAGGAGATGATAGGAGAATTCCCGCCAAAGCACCTCTTTGAGGTATTTTTCGCCGTCCCGGTCAAGCGTTCCGGCGGCATGCAACATTGCAGCCCTGACGCTCGTCCAGCATTGAACGGGGCTGATCTCGCCCCAATGGAGATGTGGAGACAAGTGCGAGGTTTGCGAAAGATCTGGCCGATCCCGATTATCCGCGTAACCTTTGAGGTCATTACCGATAAAGTCTTTCAATCGCTCTCTCGCATCCGCTTCCCCAGGCATCCAACTCGACTCGAAACCTTTCGCCCAGTTATGATTGGCGGGAAGCAGGTGCCAATCGGCCAGTTTGTCGGACGCCAATTTCCCGTCCCACGGAGTGATTTTCGGCACCGGCCGAGGCAAACGCGGGTCCCCGGTTGCAAGGCAAGCCCGGGAAAAAGGCGTATAGACTTTGTAGGGTTCGCCTGCGCCAGTACGGATCGCTTCGGGCTCATGCAGGAGAAATCCGCCAAAGCGGTGACAACTTGCCCCCGCCATGTCGCATGCCGCCTTGACCTTCACCTCCAGATTTGGCGACCACGGTGCGTAATCCCGGGCGAAATAGACTGCCGTTGCCCCTGACTCCTTCAACACATCAGCGAGAATAAGGTCCGCCTTGCCTGAGCGTAGTGTCAGTTTGATTGATTTGCCCAATGCTTCCAGACTGCGATGCAGCCACCATCGGCTGGCCCCGCCCCACCGCCATTCACCCGGCGTCTCGTCATCCTGTATATACAGGCATATGACCGGACCAGCCGCAGCGGCAGCGCAAAGGGCTGCATTGTCGGCAAGACGCAAATCCTGCCGGAACCACATGATCACCGGTTTTGACATGAACAGGGTACGAAATGAGGGGGCCGGGAGATCTATCGGCCGAAGCGATTCCAGCCCCGCCCGTGGTCGCCCAGACCCTTGCAGCCGGAGTCAGTCACGCAGACCGTGTCCTCAAGCTTGATATAGCCCCGCCTGGGATGCTGCATCGTCGTTTCAATCGAGATCACATAGCCCGCCCGAAGCGGCCTTTTCGCATCAACGCCGTCATAGGGCACTGCCCCCGTGCTCGTCAGCCGTGGCGCTTCATGGGTCACCAGTCCCATGCCGTGGGCGGTAAACACCGTGCAGCCCTTGCTCGGCATCCGCGCCAGCATGCCATCGCCGGCATCGAATATTTCCTGTCCCAGGGCACCGGGACGGATGGGCTTTCGCGCCGCCTGTTGCACCTCTTCAATTTCCGCCAGCAGGTCCTTCAGCTCGCCGTCGGGCTCGCCCGCCACAGCCATGCGGCACAGGTCGCCAATATAGCCCTTGTAGTTTCCCCCGGAGTCGATTGAGGCCGGATCGCCGGGCTTGATACGGTAGTCGGACGCCGAACGATTGACGCTGGTCCCCCCGGTAATCAGGCAATATTCAAAGGTGAGGCCGCGCGATTGTTCCGCCAGCCGCAAAGCCTCCACGATCTCGGCCTTGCTGCTGCCCACCCCATGTCCGCCGATGACTTCCAGCATGGAATCGATCACCTTGTCCGAGGCTTGCTCGAGAAGGTCAAGTTCCTCCGGCGTCTTTACCGCGCGAAGCCGCTCCAGGACTTCGAGAGCGTCTGCAAAGGTGCTGTTGCCCAGCCCGTCCCGCAGCGCATCGGCGGCATCGGCCGGCATGAAAGCCGTCTCGAACCCGATCCGCCGGCAGCCGCCAAGCTTCTTGAGGTGAGCTATCGCGTCGCCGATCGAATCGAGCGATCCCCAGTTATTTAGCGCCAGGGATGGCGCCCACAAGCGCCCCAGTTCGCGCTCATAATTCTCCATGCGATTTCCGACATAGGCCGACTGTTCGGGATGGCCGCGCCGGTAGACGAAAATCGGCAGGTAGCGGCTGACCCCAACCGCATCCATCGCCCCGAAAAAGAAGAAATTGTAGCCTCCCATAAGGTAGCGGATGTTGTGCTTTGAGTTGACCACCAGTGCGTCGAGGTCTGCTTCCTCCATCAGCCTGTCGAGAAGCTTGGTGTCGAATGGCGGCTTGTGCTGCGTTGTCTTGCTGTCGTCCGGCATGTGCGGTCTCCGCCGATTTCTGATCCTGTAGTCACTCAGGTCAGAAGCTATCACAACAAATCAATTCTGTAAGTAAGTGCGGTGCTCAGCAAGCGTGTAACGCGGTCATCACACTGGTTTCACGCGTCATATGCCATCCTTTCGGCAAGTTCAGAGCCTGAAAGGAGACAGTGTCATGATCGACCTGATCTTTACCGCTTGCCTCATCGC
>JANMMJ010000029.1:0-8702 GCA_031373255.1 Hyphomicrobiales bacterium | reverse complement strand
GGCGGTGGAGCGCGTGGCATCGGCGCTGAGGCCCAGCCCCAGGGCAAACACGGCGAAACCGGCAAAGGTGAGGAGGCGGGCGTCGCAGCGGCGCTCCACGGCCACGGCGGCGGGTGCGGTCAAAAACTGTGCCGCGCCCGTTGCCAGCATGATCCAGCCGATGGCAAGCGGCCCCATGCCGTGCACGAAGGCGAGGAATACCGGGATCAGGTAAACCGAGCCATAGAGCCCCGTACCGAGGATGAAGCTTAAGGCCGCGCCCACGGCGAAATTGCGATCAACAAAGGTCACGAGATCGACCAGCGGTGCGGCGCGGCTCAGCATCCGGCGCACGAACAGCACAGCGCTCGCCAGAGAAAGGGCGAGCAGGGCAAACGGCAGGGGCGATAGCCAGCCGCGCTCCGGTGCTTCTTTCAAAGCGATTTCGAGTGTTGCCAGGGCAGTCGCCATGGCGGCAAGCCCCACGATGTCAAGGCGGCGCGCCAACTCCCATTTCAGCTTCTCGCGCCTGAGGCAGGCCCAGGCCACGGCTATGCTGATTAACCCCGGCGCCACGTTGATGAGAAACAGCCAGTGCCAGGAAAAGGTCTGGGTAATCCAGCCGCCGACCACCGGCCCAGATGTCGGCGCCAACACGGCCAGCACGCCGGCAATGGTCGTGGCGATGCCCTGCTGGCGAAACGGAAACAGCAGGAACACCGCCGAGAACACCAGCGGGATCAACACGCCACCAGCGAATCCTTGCAGAGCACGCCAGGCGATCAGCGACACGAAGCCGGTGCTCGCGGCACAGCCGATCGAGGCTAGGGTGAAAACCGCGATCGCTGCGAGGAATAGGCCCCGGATGGTGAGCATGCGGATGAGAAAGCCGGTCAGGGGGATGGCGATCACCTCGGCGATCAGATAGGCGGTCTGCACCCAACTCATCTGTTCGCGCGGGATCGAAAGTGCTCCCTGGATGTCCGGCAGCGATGTCGCCACCACCTGGATATCCAGCACCGCCATGAACATGCCGAGGCTCATGGCGCAGAAGCCGGCCCAAGTGGCGAGGCTCACGCGCTCGGGTGGCGCTATCGCCGTCGCGCCTGCCTTGTCAGAAGCCAAGGCAGCTCCCGGCGCGTCGCTTGAAACAGATTGTCATGCCGCGGCTACGTTGGCACAAGCCGGAGAGGAAAAGAACCCGCAGGCAGCATTGCGGCGAAGCTTTTGGACTGGTATCGGAACCCGCTTCAACCTGTTGCGTTGGAAACACATGAATGCATAGAAATCGTCGTTGCGGCGGGCGGTGATTGTTTCAGAAAAGGAGTAGGCGATGACGAAGAATACGATTTGCCTGTGGTATGACGGCACCGCCGAAGAGGCCGCGAAGTTCTATGCCGCGACGTTTCCGGACAGCCATGTCGGCTCAATTCATTATGCCCCAAGCGACTATCCGTCCGGCAAGACCGGCGATGTTCTGCTGGTCGAGTTCACCGTGGTGGGAATCCCGTGCGTTGGCCTCAACGGTGGCCCGCAATTTCGCCACAGCGAAGCCTTCTCCTTCCAGATCCTGACCGGCGGCCAGGCCGAAACCGACCGTTACTGGAATGCGATCGTCAACAATGGCGGTGCGGAAAGCGCCTGCGGCTGGTGCAAGGACAAATGGGGCCTGTCGTGGCAGATCACACCCAAGATCCTGATCGACGCACTCGCCGCCGGTGGCGCTCCGGCCAAGCGCGCCTTCGACGCCATGATGCCGATGCAGAAAATCGACGTGGCCGTGATCGAAGCGGCGATCAAGGGCAAGGCGGCGTAGCTGCTACCCGGCGGCGAAATCCCGCCGTTTGAACGAGAAACTGCCACGCGCCGGTTGCAACGCGTGGCAGAGTGTTTGAAAGCCTATGCCGCCTGAGCTTCCAGATTGACCACCGATGTTCCCAACTCAGAAAGCAAGGCATCGGTTTCCTTCTCTTCCTGCAAAGTCGCGTCCAGCAAGTTGGCGGCCCCTTGCAGGCCCATCTCTTCGGCCCAGGTCTTTAATGTCCCATATCGCGAAATTTCGTAATGTTCCACGGCCTGTGCTGCTGCAAGAAGCGCGGCGTCGAGAGCCGGAGAATCCTTGTAATCTTCCATTGCGCCCTCGCCTTCCTTGATAATGCCCAAAATGGCATCACAAGTTTTGCCCTGCGGTTTGGCATCGATTATGTCAAACACCTCTTCCAGCCGCTTTACGTGCCCTTCAGTCTGGCTGCGATGAGTGGCGAAGGCTTCCTTGAGATCAGGTGAGTTCGCCGATTTTTCCATTTTCGGCAACGCGGTCAGAATTTTCTTTTCCGCGAAGTAGATATCCTTGAGCGTGTCGTGAAAGAGATCGTCGAGAGTCTTTGGGGATTTAGCCATTGATGAATTCCTTCTAGATGGATCGGGGGTTCAGCGACCAAGCCGCCGCAGCAAGTTCGGCTCGGCATTCTCAGAAGTTCAGTTTGCTGCATCTGCATCGAACTCCATCTGCCCGGAGTTGCGATATTTCCTTCATTAGACTGATCGTGAGACTTATCGTGTTCAACGCATGACCCCGACGGGGGTTCCCTCGTTACCCAGTACGGAGTCTGTGAGGCGGGAACTTTCGTCAATCACAGCCGTTGAATAATTCTAGCGGCTTGTTTGAAGAGCATGTTGTTTGAAGAGCATGGTCCCGCCGCGTTAGCGGCTTTTCCCAATTCTATCGTTCGTATCATCATTCAGCGAGGGGTTGTTCCAATGGCCAAAACAGAAGAGTTCGAGACGTCAAAAGGAAACGGCGGAGAAACGCATCAACAGGTTCCGAAGAAAGCCGATCATTCCGCCGCCGATCACCTGACGACCAATCAAGGCATTCGTGTCTCAGACAATCAGAATAGCCTGAAGGTGGGCGCAAGGGGCCCAACACTGCTGGAAGATTTCGTTCTCCGGGAAAAGATATTTCATTTCGATCATGAGCGTATTCCGGAGCGCATCGTTCATGCGCGGGGCTCAGCGGCGCATGGCTTCTTTGAGCTCTATGAATCCCTGGCCGATATAACGAAGGCCGATCTGTTTCAGCGTGCGGGCGAAAAGACTCCGCTGTTTACAAGGTTTTCCACCGTTGCCGGAGGTGCCGGTTCGGTTGATACGCCTCGCGATGTCCGCGGCTTCGCGGTCAAATTCTACACCCAGGAAGGCAACTGGGATCTGGTGGGCAACAATATCCCGGTGTTCTTCATCCAGGATGCCATCAAGTTTCCCGATCTGGTCCATGCGGTCAAAATGGAGTCGGACCGGGGCTATCCGCAGGCCGGAAGTGCTCACGATACATTCTGGGACTGGATTTCTCTCATGCCGGAAGCGAGCCACATGGTCATGTGGGCCATGTCCGACCGCACCATTCCAAGATCGCTCCGCATGATGGAGGGCTTTGGCGTTCATACCTTCAAATTCGTCAACGCCAAGGGCAAAGTCACCTTTGTCAAATTTCACTGGAAACCCAAGCTTGGGATGCAATCGACTGTTTGGGACGAAGCTCTCAAGCTACAGGCTGCCGACAATGACTATCACCGGCGCGATTTGCGCGAAGCGATCGACAGCGGCGGCTTTCCAGAATGGGAACTCGGTTTGCAGCTTTTCGACCAGAAATTTGCCGATTCCCTGCCTTATGACGTGCTGGATCCGACGAAGATCATACCGGAGGAAGTCATGCCGCTGCGCATCGTCGGCCGCATGGTTCTGGATCGCAACCCGGATAATTTCTTTGCCGAAACCGAGCAGGTCGCTTTTTGCCCTGCCAACATTGTTCCGGGCGTTGATTTCTCCAACGATCCGCTGCTTCAGGGCCGTCTCTTCAGTTATCTCGATACGCAGAAATCCAGGCTGGGAACCGCCAATTTCCACCAGCTGCCGATCAATGCCCCCAAATGTCCTTTCATGAATTTTCAACGTGATGGACAAATGCAGATGACGGTTCCCAAGGGCCGCGCCAATTACGAACCCAACAGCCTGGGGGAACACGGCGAAGAGCAGGGGCCGCGCGAATGTCCGGTCACCGGTTTTCAATCCATTGCCGGCCGCGCAGAGCTCGACGAGGAAGGCGACAAGCTCCGCATCCGGCCCGAGCTATTTGCCGACCACTATAGCCAGGCACGGCTGTTCTGGAAATCGCAGCAGCCTTCCGAGCAAGCACATATTGCGTCGTCGTTCGTCTTCGAATTGTCAAAGGTCCAGTTGAAGGATGTGCCGGGAAGGATGATCGGCAACCTTCGCAACGTTGACGAGGAGCTGGCCAAGCGTGTCGCCAACGGGCTCGGCATGGAGTTGCCCAGGAAAAACACGCCCGCAAAAACGCCTTTCGACATGGACATTTCGTCCGCTCTCAGCATCCATGGAAACATGAAAGCGACGCTCGAAGGGCGAACCGTGGCGGTTCTTGTCGATACTGGATCGGACAGCGCCGCTTTAAAAAAATTGCGGACTGCCGTTGAGAAAGCCGGCGGAACACTCAAGGTCATTGCGCCGACGATCGCAGGGATAACCCTCAGCGACGGCAAAGAGATCAAGGCTGACGGACAACTCATGGGCTCGCCATCGCAATTGTTTGACGCCGTGGCGATCATTCTTGGCGCGGAAGCGGCGAAACGACTGCAGCGCGACAGCGCAGCCGTTCAATGGGTTTCGGATGCCTTCGGCCACCTCAAAGCGATCGGCTTCACCCCTTCATCCAAACCACTGCTCGACAAGGCTGGCGTAGAGCCCGACGATGGCGTGGTCGAAACCGGCGAAGGCTTTGCCGATGCAGCCGCCAAAAGGTATTGGGACAGAGAGCCCAAATTGCGAAAGCTGGCGTGAGGAATAAACTTTCACATTGCTCTCAATGAATTGCCATGCACGAGACTGGTCTCGCCTGTCATTCGCGTTCTATGATTTCGGATAGGGGCGCGTGGAGGGTCCAGTTTATTCCGGCGCGGCCAGCACGAAGAGCGGCTTCACCGCTCAATGCGGCTGGTACGTAACGCTGCAGGACCTGAGAGCCAAATCCTGAGCGGGAAATGCCATGAGGCTTTTTTCCTCCAGTTTCCTTCCACAAAAAATGGAAGCGTCCGGAGGAACCGTCACTGACTGCGGTGGACCAGCTGATATCCAGAATACCTGCGTTATGAGACAAGGCGCCATATTTTGCCGAATTGGTGCCCAATTCGTGAAAGGCCATCCCAAGATACTGGACTGCATTTGCGCTCAGCCTGAGAGGTGGCCCGCTGGCCTTAACGCGTGAATCAAAACCGAATGCCTGCAATTGCGATCGCAACAATTGATGTAAATCGACTCCGCTGGACGTTCCACCGATGAGTAGTTCGTGAGAGCGGGAAAGGCTCATCATCCGCGAACCGAAGACGGCATTGAATTCATTTTCCGATCTGGTCTGCTGATATGTCTCCTTTGTCATCCGCATAATCACGGCGTATTGGTTTTTCATCCTGTGGGCGAGTTCAGACAACAGTACTTTGACTTGCTCCTCGGCTTTTTTTCGCCGGGTTATATCTTGAGTGATGCCGATAAAAAACGATTTGTCCGAATCGACCGGAACGCGGTGATTTTCAAGCCAGACAAGGCGTCCATCGGGTCGAAAAACGCGATACTCGTCAATGCGCCGGGGCTTCCGACCCTGATCCATATGCGAACGAGCCTCTCTCAGCGCTGCACGATCGTCTGGATGAACCAGTTCAAGAAATCGGTCCATCGAAGGGGGGTGATCGCTGCGTTGCAATCCCATCAAATCGAAGAATGTCTTATCCCAATGCAGCGTTTTTCCGGGATGAAGCTCCCAGATTGCCGCATCGGCTTCCTTCAGAACCAGGTCGAGCTTTTGACGTTCTTTTTGCAATCGCGATACTGCCGTATCAAGCAAATCGACGACAAATACGATCAAGCCGGTGACAATAACGAATAATCCGAGGCTAATCGAACGCCACAGTAAATTGTCAACGGCGTGAACAGTGAAGATAAAAATGGCACCTGCTATGGTGCAAATTATCATGGCGGTGATGCCAGCCCACCTGCCACCGATTAGTGCGGAAAGGAGAACCGCAGGAAAGAGAGTCAAAAATGGGGGGATGTTGGGTAAGAGCAGTTTGATTCCAATTGCAATGACGACCACGATTGCGCAACCGGCGATCGCACCCCACCGATGCTGGCGCAATGCAGGCAATCTTTTGTCAACCCACACGGAATCAGCCTCCCGCCAAAGCTTGAACAAATTCCGATAAACTTCAAGAAACGATGCCTCAGCATACTGGAACGAGAAGCCCCAGAAAAGCATTTGCGATTGCAAATCCAAGTTGTGAAGAAACGTTCACTTGTCCAGTGTCGAGAACTGCACATAAGCCGGGTTTGGCGTACTGGAACGGACGCGATGCAAGCCGCAAGTCTCAGATCTTGCCCGTCAGCTTTGCGGTGCACTCGGATTGCGAGAAGCAGGCCTTGAGGGCGGTTTCCATGAGCGGATCGACATGCCCGGTTATTTCGACTTCATCGAAATCTGCATTGCGAAGCTGAACCTGCATCCTCAACACGGTGCGCAGGTTGCCGCTTTTGAGCAGGAATCTCACCGCGTCCCTGGCTTCCACTGACTTTCCTGCTTTGAGGAGCATGACGGCGCGGCTGATCTGGAAGCCCTGCTGTAATATTGGCTGACCTTCAGAAAACAGAAACTAATTCAATCTGGTTTACTTCCTATTAAATCAGTATATTTTTATGATGCCGTTAGAGTAGGTTTGGCTTTTGCTAGAGTTTTATCTTTAGATCCGAGAAGTTAGATTGGGTGAGCAGCCGGATACGCAACGGTAGGTGTCCGGAAAGCGAGGGGACACATGCCAATCCCGTTGAGTGCGGCGAAAGCACTGCTTCTTAAGGGAGAGAAACTTTCGTGGGAGAAGTTTGAAAATCACAAAGCGGGTGCCATCAAACTTGAGACTGCGGCTGCCCGTCGCCTTTTCAAGTTTCTGACCGGCCAAGTCTCCTCAAAAGTTGCTGAAGCGAACGAACAGCTCTTTTCCGGCCTGATTCAAGCGTGGTCCGCCATTGATGATCCGGCGGATGGATACGCTGATGTTTCAACGATTGCAGCAAGCGGCATTTGGAGGTTGGCGCGGATTGAAGCTAAGAATTTCGGTGGTCTGACGACATTCGAGGGGCCGTCATTCGACATGTTTGTTGGCCGCGAGAACTGGTGTCTTGAAGGTCAAAACGGTTGTGGCAAGACCTCGCTTAGCAGCGCCATCCTCTGGGCAATGACGGGAAAACGCGTTCGCGAGCAGGAAGGACTGATCGATGAGCTGGGCGTGCGCTCTCCGGTTCACGATACAGCGGGAATGGAAATCGGATCGTGGCCCCCAGTTGTCACTTATCCCAAAAAAGCTGCGGAACTCGCCAAAGACGCGGTCGCTTGGGTACGATTGACGTTCGAGAATGAAAAGGGGGAACAAGCGTTCGCAGAGCGGAAGATTACATCTCCTGTTAAAGGGAACCCGGCGCTAGAGGAATCAATCGACAAGCGGCTGACAACAGTCCCGCAACTGCTTGAAACTGGCCTCCTGATGCCTGCCCGCATTGCTCGCATTGGCTTCGGTGACAAGAGTCAGTCACTCTACGAAAGTGTAAAACTTCTCACGGGTCTTGATCAACTCGCCGATATTGCCGACGGTGCGAGCAAATTCGGAAACAAGGCCCAGCGCTTTTACAAATACGCCAAGGATCAAGGTATCGAAGCCGTCGAAGCCACTTTTGCCACAAACATCAGCAAAGCCGAGGTCCACGCCAAAGCACTCGCAATAGATATTTCCGGTCTTCGAACGCTTGGGCAAAAGGACTTGGACAAGTCACTTAAGGATGCCGCTACATCCGCTTCCACTCAAGCTGGTGACCATATCGCGACGCTAAAGACTGAAATTGCCGAAAGTCTTGACACGAGTGTCGTCGCCGTTAGAGCACAGGTCAAACAGGCCGTGGGAAGCGCCCGCGCAATCGCTAAGCAAGGCGTTAACGGGATCGTTCAGTTTGAGGCTTGGGTCGCACTGAAAAGCGCTTCGGCCGACGTGAAATTTAGATCGCTCCCTGATGAGATCAAGGCCGCAAGAGGAAGACTTGAAGTAGCAGTCTACTGGCACCAGCGCCAGACGGAAGACAGTCGGCTTCGTCTCAAAGCACTGGCAGCGCACTATTTCGTTGAGCCTGAGAAGGACTCGCTGGCGATTTGCCCGCTTTGCGAGGGTCAGCTGACAACCGATCAGCAAAAAAAACTCGCTGCTGAGCTTGCAGAATTGCAGGAACATTCCGCTGTCGCTGAAAGAAAGATTGTTGATGCGTGCGGCGCGATCGACCGTGAACTGCGTTCGTTGTTGACGCCAGATGTCACGACGCACTTCGACCTGCTTCGTGTCATGGTGCCGAAGATTGCATACTCGGAAGCTGCACTTGCGCGTTTCGCCAACAACCCCACATTTAGCAATATCCTAACTGGCGTCGCAAAGCTGACAAAAGAAATCGTAGACGGCCAATTGTCCGAGTTGCCAGTTTTCTCGCCACCCGAGGCAGAGACGAGTTCGCCCGATATACCACAATCAGCGACCACGCTTCGCCAAACCATATACGCGCTGCAAACCGTTTCTGACCTTGCGTCGTGGTGGGAAGAAAATGCTGCTTCATTTCGTGATGCATGG
>JANMMJ010000283.1:0-16214 GCA_031373255.1 Hyphomicrobiales bacterium | reverse complement strand
GGATGGCATCCTGCTTGCCCTTCCGGTGCATGATATTCTTGAATTGTGAATGGCCGGCCATGGCGATATTCCGTGATTTTCCAGCCTTATAACTGGCAAGCCGCGGAAATAACAGGCCGCAGTGTCGCGATTTAACCGCTCCTTAAAGTTAATCGATCAAGGCTCGAAGGCTCAGTGAGTGAGTGGAGAGTACTTATGGTGGCAAAAAATGCGATGCTGGATGATGTTTCATTCGTGGCGGAAGGGCTGACAGGAACGGCTTGTGCGACGGTTCTCCGCAAGGTTCGCTCGTTGGCAGAAACAGCACCTGCTGGCCGCGCTTTCGCATCGATTGCAACCCTCTCGGAAATATCGCGCCGCATTGAAAATGCTCTTGAGGCCGGCAATGAGGCCTTACAGGTGGGCGATGCCGACTCGGCCGCGCTCGAAATTGCCCGTTCTGTCGTGTTGATGGATCGCATGGCGACCGAGGCGAGGGCCGATACGCCGTCGCACGCGACAAACCCCTCATATCTCAGGCGCCGCCGGGTCCATTTCGATCTCTGATGCCCGTCGAAGCACCGATCCGCATCCTCAAGCAGGAAATACTGTCTGACGACTGGGCCCGCCTTACCCGCTACACGATCGACTATCGGCGTCGCGATGGCATTTGGGAGACCCAGATCAGGCAGGTCTATGACCGTGGCCACGGCGCGGCGATCCTGCCCTATGACACGACGCGGCGCACTGTATTGCTGGTGCGCCAGTTCCGCATGCCGGCCTATCTCACCGGGCATCCCGAACCTCTCATCGAAGCCTGTGCCGGTCTGCTTGATGAAAACGATCCGGCAACGGCCATAGCCAAGGAAGCCGAGGAGGAACTGGGCTTCCACCTGCGCAATCCGCGCCTCGTCTTCTCTCCCTATATGAGTCCCGGAAGTGTCAGCGAAAGGCTGTTCCATTTCGTCGCGGAATACACCCCGGCCGACCGTATCGCCGAGGGTGGAGGGGCCGCACATGAAGGTGAGGACATCGAGGTCCTCGAACCGACCATGGACGAGGCCATGGCAATGATCGAGGATGGCTGTATCATTGACGGCAAGACTATTCTGCTCCTGCAATATGTGAGGCTGAAAGGCCTGATCTAGCCTTTGATCCCGCGCAGCCGCTCGCTACGCCGGCGCAGGAGCTCAACGGTGACCAGTAGTGCCGTCGAAATGAGCACCAGTACGGTTGCCGCCGCGGTGATGGTCGGTGAGATCATTTCACGGATACCGGAGAACATCTGCAACGGCAACGTGCGCTGCTCGGGGCTGGCCAAGAACAGCACCACCACTACTTCGTCGAATGAAATAACAAACGCAAACAGCGCACCGGAAATCATGCCCGGGAGGATGAGCGGCATCATCACTTTGAAGAACACCGTATACGGCGGGGCCCCGCATGCTGCGCCTGCCCGCACCAGCGTCTTGTCGAAGCTTGAGAGCGTCGCCGTCACGGTGATCACCACAAAGGGCGTGGCCAGTGCGGTATGCGCAAGGATGACGCCGACGAGCGTGCCCGCGATGTTCGCGCTGGCGTAGAACTTGAACATGCCGACCGCCGAAATGATCACCGGTACGATCATCGGCGAGATCAGGATGGCCATGACGGTGGGCCGCGCCGGAAAATTGCCGCGTGACAGGCCGAGTGCGGCAAGCGTTCCCAGGAATGTCGAAAGAAGCGTTGTGGCGATGGCCACGATGAAACTCATCTTCAACGCGCTTGACCAGCGTTCGTTGAAGAAGAAGTCCTCATACCATCGCAGCGAATAGCCCGGCATTGGATAGCTGAAGAAGGTTTCCGAATTGAACGACAGCGGCATCACCGCGATGATCGGCGAAATCAGGAAGATCAGCACCGCGCCAACAAACACCCGAAGCGCATAGTGTGCGACCTTTTCGCCTTTGGTGAAGTATGAGGGGACAGCCATCGCGCTCAGCCCAGCTTCATCCGGTCAATGCCGATCAGCCTATTGTAGACATAGTAGAGGATTAGCGTGGCGACGAGCAGGATGACGCCCAGCGCCGAAGCCTTGCCCCAGTTATTCTCAGTGTTGATGGCGCTGGCGATGAAGCCCGAAATCATCTGGTCGGTCGGCCCGCCGACCAGGGCGGGCGTGATGTAGTAGCCGAGGCTCAAGATGAAAGTGAGCAGGCAGCCCGCCGCCACGCCGGGCATGGTCTGCGGCATGTAGACCCGCACGAAACAGTAGAACGGCTTGCCACCCAGCGACTTGGCGGCGCGCATGTAATTGGGCGATATGGTCTTCATGACCGAATAGATCGGCAGCAGCGTGAACGGCAGCTGGATGTGGGTCATGGCAATGATGGTCGAGAACCGCGTCTTGAACAATTGCGGCACGCCGTCCGTCAGCGCCAGCATGTTGAGGAGCCAGGTGATGCCGGTAATGCCGAGAAATTGCGAGAAAACGCCGCCATCCTGCATCAAGATCATCCACGCCGAGGTGCGCACCAGCAGTGATGTCCAGAACGGCAGCAGCACGAAGATCATCAGGATGCTCGCGAACCTCTGTGGCGTCGTCGCCAGCAGGTAAGCGACAGGATAGCCAAGCACCAGTGTCATCAAGGTGACTAGCAGCGAGATGCCAAGGGTGCGCTTCAGGATGTCGACATAGACGCGGCGTTCTTCCGGAACCTGCTCAATATCGCCATTAGCACCCTGCCGCATGTCAAGCATGGCCAGCATGTAGAACGGCGTGTAGACCGACGATGACCGCTTGATCGTCGCCCAGGTTTCAGGCTCGCCCCACACTTTGTCGATGGCGATCACCGCGTCCTTGTAGGGGCCGGAGTCCAGCGTTGCAGCCTTGCGGGCTGTCGCAATTACTTTTGAGCGAATGCCGGAAAGTTCATAGTTGAGGCGCTTCCCGACCAATGCCGCCTGCCTGCTCTTCTGAGCCTCCTTCATATCGCCCACGAATGCGGCGTACACTTCCTCGGCGGGAAGATCCATGCCATCCCAGTCTCGCAGCGCGGTAACCGTCGCTGGTAGGTTCTCGGCCACATCGGGATCATAGACCGCATTGTAGAGCATCAACAGGATCGGGAAGACGAAGGACAGAAGGATAAATCCGAAGAGCGGCGCCACCAAGCCGATGGCTTTGATCTTTTCGCGCCGCTGGGCTCGCGCCAATGCGATCTTCAGCGGCGTACCGTCCGCCGCACGCATCACGCCGTCTATCGCTACTGCCTGAGCCATGGCCATGAGGTAAGCTCCCGCATTTCTGAAAATACCCGGGGAGGAAGCAAGCTCCCTCCCCGCCATGTGTCAGCCGCTACTGTGCCAGCCAAGCGTTGAAGCGTTCGTTCAATTCGTCGAACTTGTCCCCCCAGAACACCGGATCCGGATAGAACACCGTCTTGAGATTGTCGGGAGCCGTCGGCAGATCCGGCAGGAGGGCCGGGTCGACCTTCGAGGCAGAGTCCGTGTTGGCCGGACCATATGAGATCCACTTGGTCTGATCGGCCATGCGCTGCGGATCCGATGCAAAGGCGATGAAGCGATAGGCTTCCTCGAGCTTCGGCGTGCCCTTCGGAATCGCCCACCAGTCCCAGTCCGGTGCCTGACGGTCCCAGATGATCTTGAAGGGTTTCTTGTCGGTCTTGATGGCACCATAGAAGCGGCCGTTCCACGAGGTCGCAAAAACCACCTGGCCGTCGGCCAGAAGCTGCGGGCCTTCAGCACCCGCCGTCCACCAGACCACGTCCTTCTTAATGGTGTCGAGTTTCTTGAAGGCGCGCTCGACACCTTCATTGGTGCCGAGCACCTTGTACACTTCCTCCGGCGCAACGCCGTCAGCCATTAGCGCCCATTCGAGATTGACGAAGGGGTTCTTCTGAAGCGCACGCTTGCCGGGGTATTTGACCTGGTCGAAGAGAGCCTCGAAGAGGTTGGCGGGCTCCGCCGTCTTGGTCGTGTCGTAGGCCGCAACCGTCGAATAGAGGATGTTTGGCACGGCGCAGTCGGTGACATCGCTGCCGATGAATTTGGCGCGGTCGAGGCCCAGTTTGGCCCAGTCGATGGTCTCGAACGAACCTTCGGCACAGCCCGCAAGGATTGTCTTGGTGTCGACGTCGACCACATCCCAGGTCACGGACTTGGCTTCCACCATGGCGCGCACCTTGGCGATTTCGCCGCTGTATTCGGCTTCGGTGACCTTGTTGCCAGCGGCAATGAAGGGCTCGTAGAACGCCTTGCGCTGGCTTTCCGAATAGGCACCGCCCCATGAGGTGATGGTAATCTCGTCCCCAGCCTGGGCTGGCGCCGCCGCGATCATGGCCGTACCGGCGAGAAGCGCGGCACCAAGCAATACTGTCAGTTTCTTCATTCAACGTCTCCCAAAGGGCCAGCGCACTGGCAGGACCAAAAGTTCCCAAATTTTGAA
Source organism: Hyphomicrobiales bacterium (assembly GCA_031373255.1). Taxonomy (GTDB): domain Bacteria; phylum Pseudomonadota; class Alphaproteobacteria; order Rhizobiales; family Aestuariivirgaceae; genus JANMMJ01. The sequence continues at coordinate 11,788 of JANMMJ010000283.1, read as the reverse complement.
GAAGGATTTGACATGAAGCGCCCGCGCAGAAACGCGCGTTGCCACAACTCCAGGCTCAACCCTCCCCTTGACGCGTCCGGAGAGCCTTGACAGTTCTGTTCGCGATTAGGTGCGATACGCCGTCATAAACCCAATAACTGGACGCCGGGCGGAAATACTAACGATACACCCGCGGCCCGTCACTAGAGTTTTTTTAATACTTGGGAAAGAACGGCGATAATGTCTTACCAGAAATCAACCTGTGCCGGGGCAAGCCGGCCCCCCATGCGGAGCGGCGCCACCTTCAAGGCGAGTCCTGTCTTGTCGTCAGTTTCGACGGCCACGCCGCATACGGTCGCGGGACCTTCAGCAGGCCTCATTCGCTCCACCGGCAGTTTGCGCAGGAAGCGATGGATGGGCTCGTCCTTGATCATGCCGATCACCGAGTCGTAGTCGCCGCACATCCCGGCGTCCGTCATGTAAGCCGTACCGCCAGGCAGAATCTGGCAATCCGCCGTCGGCACATGCGTATGTGTACCGACCACAAGGCTGATCCTGCCATCGAAATAATGCCCGAAGGCCATTTTCTCCGAACTGGCTTCCGCGTGAAAATCGACGAGAATCGCATCACAGCCGCGCCCCAGACCGCAGGCATCGATCTCCCGCGCTACCGCCGGGAAGGGATCGTCAAGCACGGGCTCAATCATCACCCGGCCCATCGCATTAATAATCAGAACCTGCTGTCCTCGTGACGTCTGGAACAGGTTGGCGCCACGCCCCGGCACACCCTGCGGATAGTTCAAGGGGCGCAGCATGTTGGGTGTGCGCTCGATGAAAACCAGTGCTTCGCGCTGATCGAATGAATGGTTCCCGAGCGTCACCACATCGGCACCTGCATCGATGATGCCGTTGAAGATGTCTTCCGTTATGCCGAAGCCGTGCGCCGCGTTCTCGCCATTTACGACAACCAGATCGGGATTGTATTTCTCCTTGAGAATGGGGAGTTCACGCTGAACCGCCTCGCGGCCGCTCCTGCCGACAACGTCGCCAAGGAAGATCAACCGCAATTCAGGCTCTCACCGGATGGAAAGAGTCTTTTTCGGTCATGATCCAGTCGAGTGGCTGATCGTGCGGACCGTGCGGCACCTCTTCCATCTCCTGCGCCGCGTAAGCAACGCCAATAGCCGTTACCGGCTTGTGACTGCGCAGCAGTTCAAGGGTCCGATCATAAAATCCCCCGCCATAGCCGAGCCGGTACCCGCGCCGGTCAAATGCCAGCATTGGCACCAGCAGAAGGTCCGGCTCGACCTGTTCGGCGCTCTCCGGCGGCACCGGAATATCCCAAATGCCCGGAACCATCTGGTCGCCGGGAGCCCATGCGCGAAAGACCAGAGGCTCGCCCTTCCCCACCACCACCGGCATGGCCGTCACCCAGCCATCCGCCAGGAGTTTGGCAAGAAGCGGCAATACCGAAATCTCACTCTTGTAGGGCTGAAAGCCGGAGGCGACCCGCCGCCCCATGCGGTGGTCGCAAGGAAGCCCTCGTTTGGCGAGCGCCAGGCCCGCCGCGTCACCCGCCTTTGCATGCGCACTTGCCCGGGCCTTTGCCGCGGCACTCCTTGCGATCCGTTTCTGTTCGGCAAGGGTACTGAAATCCAGACTGACCATTCAAACCTCGAATACGGCGGCGAGCCATCATGGGCCGTGTGAGCAGACGATCCCGGGCACCTACTATTGTAGGTGGGCGCCGTGTGAACAAGGCCACGGCCAAGTTCAGGGACAGCTCCCGTTGGAATCGCATAGGCCCCAGGGAAAAGGCTCTTCACGTGCCGGACAGCCCGCCTGAGCCGTATATAGGCCGAACCCCGCACCCTTCAAAGTGAAAGCTTGATTGCGGCAAAACGATGCGCTTCAGCCAACATCCTTGCTGATCGCCTCAAGCCGCTGTGCGACACCGTCGAGCCGCTCGGCCACCTTGGCCTCAAGTTCGCGGCTTTGCGCGATCACCTGGTTGCGTGATTCGCGGATCGATTTCACCTGCTCTTCAAGTTCTTCGATCTTGCGTATCGCTTCCGACAGCCGGTCCGCCACCATCAGCCCGGACATGACCAGCAGACGGATATCGCCAACCGAACCGACCGTGCGCTTGATCTGCTGGACTTCCGTATCGAGGAGCTGCGCCAGTTCCTTCAAATGCCCTTCTTCACCATCGGGACATTGCATCGTGTACGGACGATCATGAACGGTAACAACGACCTGCCCCATCGGCTATCCGCCACCCTGGTTGGAGTGCATCACCGCGCGGATGCGCGACATCGCGGCATCGATCTTGTTCACAGCTTTCTTGCTCGTATCAATCAGGTCGGAAGCCTTTGATCGCACAGCGTCGAGTTCCTGCGCCAGCTTAGATCGATCAAGCCGCAATGCCTCTGCCTCGCCCTGTGCCACATACGCCCGGTTCTCCAGTTCGGCCCGGCGTGCCATGGCCGCCTCAAACTGACCGAGTGCTGCTTCAAACCTGTCGAATGATGCTTCCAGTTTCGGAGTATCCGCCATACCCGCCCCTAAAGATACACTACGTTAATACATTAGGCTGTCATCGCCGGACGCGTCAACACGCCAACAATAAGGTTTCAGACCAGTTCCAGCCATTGACTCAAGGTGAGTCGCTGCTATCAGAAACCTCAATTCAGCAGAGCGAGACGCCAATGAACACACTTCCGGCCGCAGCCGACCTCCGTGCCATGAGCAATGCAATTCGCGCCTTGAGCATGGACTCCGTTCAAAAGGCGAATTCCGGCCACCCTGGACTTCCCATGGGCGCAGCCGACATTGCCACGGTACTGTTTACAGGCTTCCTGAAGTTTGACGCCGCTGATCCGCATTGGCCCGACCGGGATCGTTTTGTTTTGTCCGCCGGCCACGGATCGATGCTGCTTTATTCGCTTCTCCACCTCCTGGGTTATGCCGATATGACCTTGGAAGATTTGAAGAATTTCCGGCAACTCGGGGCCAAGACCGCGGGCCATCCGGAATATGGCCACGCTACCGGAATTGAAACAACCACCGGCCCGCTGGGCCAGGGACTTGCCAACGCCGTTGGCATGGCCATTGCCGAGCGCCATCTGAATGCCCGTTTCGGCGATGGGATAGTGGATCACCGCACCTATGTGCTGGTGGGCGATGGCTGCCTGATGGAAGGCATTTCACAGGAAGCAATCACACTTGCCGGACACCTGAAACTCAACCGTCTCATCGTGCTGTTCGACGACAATGGCATTTCGATCGACGGCAAGGTGAGCATGTCCGACTCGACGGACCAGCTTGGCCGCTTTGCGGCATCGGGCTGGAATGTCACGAGGGTAGATGGTCATGACACGGCGGCCATTACAGAGGCGCTGGGCAACGCTCAGGCGAGCGACAAGCCCAGCCTCATTGCATGCAAGACAATCATCGGCTTTGGCGCGCCAACCAAGCAGGGAACGTCCGCAACCCACGGTTCGCCATTGGGAGCCGAAGAAATTGCCGGCGCCAGAAAGGCGTTGGGCTGGGACTATCCGCCATTTGTTGTCCCGAAGGAGATCATGCAGGGATGGCGCGCGGCCGGTAGCCGTGGCCGCCAGGCACGCGAAGCCTGGCAGGCACGTCTTGCAAAGGACACCAACCGGTCTGAATTCAAGCGCATCGTTTCAGGGGCGCTGCCGGAGAGTTTCGATGCGACCATCGCCCAGTACAAGCAGCAGCTCGCACAAAACCCGCCCCATATTGCAACGCGGAACTCATCGCAAAACGCGCTCGACATTATCAATGCAGCCGTTCCCGAAACCGTAGGCGGATCGGCCGACCTTACCGGCTCCAACAATACCAAGTCGAAGGACCTGAAAGCCCTCAATGCCAGCGACTATGCCGGCCGCTATGTTTATTACGGCATCCGCGAGCACGGCATGGCCGCCGCGATGAACGGCCTGGCGCTGCACGGTGGCGTTATCCCCTACGGCGGCACATTCCTCGTCTTTACCGATTATTGCCGCCCCTCGATCCGCCTGTCGGCGCTGATGGGCAAGCGCGTCATCTATGTGATGACCCATGACTCGATCGGCCTTGGCGAAGACGGCCCGACGCACCAGCCGGTCGAGCATCTCGCTGCTCTTCGGGTCATTCCCAATCTCCGTGTCTATCGGCCATGTGACGCCGTGGAGACGGCCGAGTGCTGGCAGCTCGCTCTCAGCGACACAGAATCTCCGAGTATCCTGGCCCTCACCAGGCAAAAGCTTAAGCCGGCGCGTTTGACCTATTCCGCCAAAAATCTTTGCGCGCTTGGTGGCTATGAAGTTGCCCCGGCCCCGAAGAAAGCCAAGGCGGTTATTTTCGCCTCCGGCTCCGAAGTTGAAATCGCCATGGAGGCGAAGGCTGCGCTTGACAAGAAGGGAACCCCTACCCGGGTCGTTTCCGTACCCTCGATGGAACTGTTTGCCAAACAGGGAAAGGCCTATCGCGAAAAACTTCTCGGCACCGAGAAAATTCGCATTGCCATCGAAGCAGGCGTTCGCCAGGGCTGGGATCAGTTCATTGGCACGTCAGGAACATTCATTGGCATGAAAGGCTTCGGCGCGTCCGGCCCCGCCGAGTTGCTTTATGAGCATTTCGGCATTACCGCCAAGGCCGCGGTGAAGGCGGCATTGCGGAAATGAGTTTTCGCACCCTCGACAAGCTGGACCCGAAAGGCAAACGCGTCGTCGTCCGCGTCGACCTCAACGTTCCTGTTGAAAATGGCCGGATTACCGATGCCACCCGTATCGAGCGCGTAATCCCCACTTTACGCGAATTGCTGGACCAGGGGGCTGCGGTTATCGTTCTCGCTCATTTTGACCGCCCCAAGGGCAAGGTCAATCCTGAAATGTCGTTGAAGCCTGTGGCTCCAGCACTTGCCGAGCATCTTGGCCGCCCTGTGCGTTTTGTTTTCACCGACTGGCAGATAACACCTCAAGTCGATGTCAAACCCGGCGAATGTGTCTTGATGGAAAACACCCGCTATCATCCGGGCGAGGAGAAGAACGATCAGGCATTTGCCAGGATGCTGGGAAGCCTTGGCGATGCTTTCGTCAACGATGCGTTTTCCGCTGCCCACCGTGCCCATTCCTCCACCGAAGGCATTGCCCATGTGATTCCGGCCTATGCCGGCCGCGCCATGGAAGCAGAGTTGAAAGCGCTGGAAGCTGCACTCACGAAACCAAAACGGCCGCTCATTGCCGTTGTTGGTGGAGCCAAAGTATCCACAAAACTTGAATTGCTCGGCAATCTTTCAGCCATCGCCAATGTGATCGTCATCGGCGGTGGCATGGCCAACACTTTCCTCGCAGCAATGGGCCTGCCCGTCGGCAAGTCTCTGTGCGAGCATGATCTCGTGCAGACTGCACGCGATATCATGGTGTCGGCGCGGGAGAAGGGCTGTGCCCTGCTTCTGCCGACCGACGTGGTCGTCGCCAAGGAGTTCAAGGCCAATAGCCCAAGCCGGACAATAGCTGTAACTGCGGTCGCCGCCGACGACATGATTCTCGATGTGGGGCCGGCCACCATTGCCTCGATCAAGACCGCATTCGATGGCGCCGCCACCATTGTGTGGAACGGGCCCCTGGGTGCATTCGAAATCGCGCCATTTGACACGGCAACTGTCCAGGCTGCCCAGTACGCGGCGTCACTCACCGGCAATGGTAAAATGGTAACTATCGCAGGTGGTGGCGATACAGTCGCAGCACTGAACCATGCTAGGGTTGCCGGACAATTCACCTATATCTCGACTGCGGGTGGCGCTTTCCTCGAATGGCTGGAAGGCAAACCGTTGCCGGGGGTCAAAGCTCTGGAGGAATGAATATGAGTATCAATGCTCTTGCCGAAACGGCCAATCGCATGGTCACGCCCGGAAAGGGCATTCTCGCCGCCGACGAGGGAACATCGTCGATCCAGAAGCGCTTTGACTCGATCAAGGTGCCCTGCACCGAGGACAACCGCCGCGACTACCGCGAAATGCTGTTTTCCACCAGGGACGCCATGAAACAGTATGTCTCAGGCGTCATTCTGTTCGATGAAACGATCCGCCAGAAGTCGAAAGGCGGGGCCACGCTGGTTAGTCTCATTCAGGAATCGGGCGCCATTCCAGGTATCAAGCTCGACGCCGGAGCCAAGCCGCTTCCGCTCCAGGAAGGCGAAACGGTAACCGAAGGGCTCGATGGTCTGGCTGGGCGTATCAAGGAATACGTGGGCCTAGGAGCGAAATTTGCCAAATGGCGCGCCACGATTGATCCCTCTGGAAATCATCCGAGCCACAACGCCATTCATGCCAATGCCCACGCGCTGGCGCGTTACGCGGCCCTCTGCCAGGAAGGTGGACTGGTGCCTATGGTCGAGCCCGAAGTCCTGATGGACTACGACAACGACATTGACACCTGCATGAAGGTAACCGAGTGGATCCTGAAAGAAACCTATCAGGAACTCTACTATGCCGGCGTGCAGCTTGAGGGCACAATTCTCAAGCCCAACATGGTGATTTCCGGCAAGAAATGCGCAAAGCCGGCATCCCGCCAGGAAGTCGCCGAAAAGACTGTCACCGTGCTGAAGCGTTGCGTTCCGGCCGCCGTTCCTGGCATAGCATTCTTGTCTGGCGGCCAGTCCGACGAAGACGCAACCGCCCACCTGCATTACATGAACGCCATGGGTAACCTTCCCTGGAAGCTCACTTTCTCCTATGGCCGCGCCCTTCAAGCCGCTGCCATGAAAGCCTGGGTCGGCAAGCCTGAGAATGTACCTGCGGCGCAGAAGGCTTTTGCCCACCGCGCCGCGATGAATGCGCTGGCAGCAGCCGGCAAATGGGAGCAGAAGCTCGAAAAGGCTGCCTGATCGCCAATATTGAGTTGTTCGGCGAACCGGTCTCTGTTCTGAAGTAGTCGAGAGACCGATTCGACATGCCACCACCCCGCCTTTTTCTCGTAGCGCCCGATATGATGCCCGGAGAGCTTCTGGCTTGCTTGAAGGCAGCTTGCGCGGTTGGAGATGTCGCAAGTCTTTTTGTGCCACCGCAGCTTGCTGAATCCGTGACGAAATCCGCTCAGACAATGGGCGTGGCGATAATGACCGGCGGCGATCCGCGCAACGTGTCACGAAATGGCTGCGATGGATTACATATTGAGGCCAATCTGGAAGCTTATGAGGAGTCCCGGTCATCCCTTGGTCCGGACCGCATTGTCGGTGCCTATTGTGGCACTTCGCGCCATCAGGCGATGGAAATGGCCGAAGCTGGCGCCGACTATGTAGCAATCTCGCAGTCGGGATTTGTCCCCGGCGGCGTTCCAATCATTAGCTGGTGGTCTGAAATGTTCGAGGTGCCATGCGTGGCCTTCGATCCTGTTGACGCGGCAAGTCTCGACACATTGCTGCCGCAGAATCCGGACTTTATCCGCCCATCCGACGCCATGTGGTCCTCACCCGAAGAGGCGCGCCGCATCGTCGCCAGTATCACGGCCCGCATCAACCCATGAAACCTATTGCTGTTTTCCTCCTGGCTTTCGTTCTTGCCAGCCCGGCCTGGGCTGAGGCGACGTTTGAGGAAGCAATCGCGCTGTTTCAGGACCGGAACTACAAGGAAGCCCGCGAGATCGCCATGGACTTCGCCCAGCGCGGCGACAGCCGGGCCATGGCCATGCTTGGCAGCATCTATCAGGCGGGATATGGTGTTCAGGAAGACGCGAAGGAAGCCGCCAAATGGTACGCGCAGGCCGCTGACAAGGGTCATCAGGGCGCACTCTTTTCACTCGCCATGCTCCTTCTGGACGGTTCGCTGGGAACCATCGACAGGCAACGCGGCCTCCCTCTCCTCGAAAAATCGGCTGAGGCCGGGAATGGCGCTGCCCAATACAATCTCGGCCTTATTGCTGCCAGTGACACCCCGCCTGATTGGCCGAAAGCCGCAGGCTGGTTCTCCAGGGCCGCGGGACAGGGAGTGGCAGAAGCGCAATACAATCTCGGAATCCTCTATGCCGAGGGCAAGGGCGTGGACAAGAACATCGTCACCGCGGGCACCTGGTACGCCAAGGCCGCAAGCCAGGGCTTGCCCGACGCGGCTCTCGACTACGGCGTCATGGTCTATCGCGGGGAAGGCGTTCAGAAGGATGAAAAGGTCGGCGCCCAATGGCTGCTGATCGCGGCCCGCCGTGGCAACGTCATTGCCCAGAACCGCGTCGCCCGCATTCTTGCTGCCGGTAAGGGTCTCGATGCCGATCCCGTCGAAGCGGTGAAATGGCATCTGCTCGCAACCGACGCCGGCCGCGCCGATGTCTGGCTGGACGACTTCATGAAAAGGCTTACTCCGCCCCAGCTTCAGGACGCCCAGTCACGGGCAGCGTCGTTTGTCCCGGAAAAGTTCACGCCGGAAGGCGGCTAGCTTTGCCCCGCCCGAATTGCTAAGTCCGCGGGCTCCCCAACGAAGGAATTCACCTTGTCCGTATCACCCCTGATGAACGTGATGATCAACGCCGTGCGCAAGGCCGCCCGCACCGTGCAGCGCGACTTTGGCGAACTGTCCAACCTTCAGGTATCGATCAAAGGGCCAGGCGATTATGTGACGGCGGCCGACAGGCGTTGCGAAAAAGTCTTGCGCGAAGAGCTTGAGAAAGCCCGTCCCGGCTATGGCTTCCTGATGGAGGAATCAGGGGCCATCAAGGGCAGCGATCCCGACAATCGTTTCATCATCGATCCGATCGACGGCACCACCAATTTCATGCATGCCGTTCCGTTCTTTGCCATCTCGCTGGCTTGCGAGCAAAAGGGCGAACTGATCGCTGCGGTGACCTTCAATCCGATCACCGATGAGATGTTCACCGCCCAGAAAGGTTCGGGCGCCTTTCTCAACAACCGCCGCATGCGCGTGGCCGCGCGCAAGGATATTCATGAAACGCTGGTATGCACTGGAATTCCTCACCGTGGCGGCGAGGGCCATGCGCTAAATCGGGCTGAATTGGCCGCCATGCAGGCCAAGGTCATCGGCATCAGGCGCATGGGATCGGCAACACTGGAATTGGCATACGTCGCGGCCGGCCGCTTCGACATGTACTGGGAACGCAATCTGAACGCTTGGGACCTGGCGGCGGGAATTCTGATGCTGCGTGAAGCGGGCGGTACGACGGCAGATATCGACAGCGATGCCAACCCGCTGGAAACCGGCAACATCATTGCTTGCAATACCGACCTGATGCCGATTTTCAAAAAGGAGCTGGCTGCGGCAAGATCCGCAGCCGTGGAACTGGAATGAATTAAACCCGGGCTTCGCGCGCCGGGAAAACCTTCTTCGGTGTCGGCGGTAGCAGGCCTTCACGTTGCAGGCGCTTGCGGGCCAGCTTGCGGGCGCGGCGCACCGCTTCAGCCTTTTCTCGGGCCCTCTTCTCTGACGGCTTTTCGTAATGTCCGAAGCTTCATTTCACGGAAGATGCCCTCGCGCTGCATCTTTTTCTTGAGGGCCTTGAGCGCTTGGTCGACGTTGTTGTCGCGAACGATGACTTGCAAGTGTATTCCTCTGTATCGACGAATGGTTCAGTAGAAAGGGAAGCGCCCGCTGCGGAACCGCCCGAAATTGGCGGCGGAAATACCACAAGACGCTAGTGCTGTCGAGGGGTCAGCCGGTTGATATGGCCCATTTTCCGGCCTGCACGCCATTCCACCTTGCCATAGAGATGAACCGTCGTAGACGGCTCGGCGGCTAGCGCTTCCCAGCGTGTGACATCGTCCCCGATCAGGTTGGTCATGACCACATCCGAATGACGCAACGGCGATCCCAGCGGCCACCCGGCAACCGCCCGGATATGCTGCTCGAACTGCGAAATGGCGCATGCGTCCATGGTCCAGTGTCCCGAATTGTGAACCCGGGGGGCGATTTCGTTAACGATCAAATCGTCGCCTGCAATAAACATCTCGACCCCGATCACACCCACATAGTCCAGCGCCGTGACGATCCGGGCGGCGATGCTCCTGGCCTGTTCGGCTGTTTCCGCGGAAATCCTGGCGGGAACCATGGACTCGTGCAGGATGTGGTCGCGATGCACGTTCTCGGTCACGTCATAAACCGCGACCGCACCGTCCCGCCCCCGTGCTGCGATGACCGAGACTTCCTTTTCGAAGGCAACAAAACCTTCCAGCACCGCGGGCTGCGAACCAATCTCGGCCCATGAGGCATCCGCGTCGGCGCCGAGCTTGACCTGGCCCTTGCCATCATAGCCAAACCGCCTCGTCTTGAGGATGCCGGGCCTGCCGATTTGCCGGACCGCTGCCTCCAAACTCGCCAAATCCGAAACCGCCGCGAAAGGCGCAACCTTGATGCCAAGGCCCGCAATGAACTGTTTCTCGTCAAGCCGGTCCTGCGCCGTTTTCAAAGCAAGCGCACCCGGCGCCAACGGCACGCGGGATTCGAGGAAACTTGCCGTTTCCCCTGGCACGTTCTCGAACTCGTAGGTGACCGCGTCGACGGCCTTGGCAAAGATCGCCAGCCGGTCGAGATCGTCGTAGCGCGCCACGGTATGCGCCGCCGACACCTGGAAAGCAGGATTATCGGTTTCCGGCGCATAGATGTGGCATTTGAGGCCGAGCCGCGCCGCTGCGAGTGCCAGCATGCGTCCAAGCTGTCCGCCACCCAGGATGCCAATGGTAGAATTGGGCGGCAGCGGGTGCTTGAGCCGCATCAGGCCTCATCCCTGGGGAACTCGGCCACTTCGGCCGTCTGTTTCGCCCGCCAGGTTTCGAGCCGCGTTGAAAGGCCGGCATCGCTCAATGCCAGCACACTTGCCGCCAGCAGGGCCGCATTGATGGCTCCGCTTTTTCCGATGGCCAATGTCCCGACCGGAATGCCCGCGGGCATCTGCACGATGGAAAGCAGCGAGTCATTGCCCGAAAGCGCCTTCGACTCGATCGGCACACCGAAAACCGGGAGAATCGAAAGTGAAGCCGTCATGCCGGGAAGATGCGCAGCACCGCCCGCACCTGCAATGATCACCTTGAAGCCTTCGCTCTTGGCATTCCTTGCGAACGCATAGAGCCGCTCCGGTGTGCGATGCGCCGAAACGACCCGCGCCTCATGCGAGATGCCGAGTGCCTTTAGGGTATCGGCAGCATGTTTCATTGTGGGCCAGTCGGACTGGCTACCCATGATGATGGCGACGTCGGTCATGGCGGGGTCCCCGATGCGGAAGCTGGGCCTTTTAGGGACTTGCGCGCGTTCACGCAATGATGTCGGGTATCAGCCGGTTTTCGACCGAAAGGATCTGGTCCTTCAGCGTCAGCTTCATTTTCTTCAGGCGGCGCAACTGCAACTGGTCGCTGGTGCCCGTTTCCTCAAGCGACAGGATTGCCGTATCGAGGTCGCGGTGCTGCTGCCGCAACTGTTCGAGGCGGGCGCGAAGGGCATCTTCCTGCGTATCATCCATCAGACAGACGCTCCCCCGCGAAAGCGCTGGAATTGATTTTCCACTCTTCAACTATTCGCTTGTTCGGCATTCGACAAGCCCCCAAGTCTATGTCATCATAACGCCGTATCGCTAATTCTGAGTGGAGGTTTTGATGTCCCTTCAGGCGCATCTTAGTGAGTTGGAATCCAAGCATAAGGCTCTCGAAGCAGAACTGGCCGACGTAATGGCCCACCCTGCGTCGACCGATGCCGAAATTGCCGAACTCAAGCGCAAGAAGCTCAAAATCAAGGACGAAATAAGCAAGCTGGAACATCAGCTTACTGCTCACTGAAAAGCCGTTCACAGGCTTTGAAGATCCCGCGGAA
>JANMMJ010000274.1:0-10977 GCA_031373255.1 Hyphomicrobiales bacterium | reverse complement strand
CCGGCCTGCGCAAAGAACGCCAGCGCTTCGATGCTGGAACTGTTCTCGGTCAGCATGATGCCCGATTTGGCCCGGCGCTCGACCAGGCGCAGGATCTCCAGCACCGCCAGTACTTCACGGATCTGGCCCCTACCGACATTGAAGTGCAGTGCCAGGTCCCGCTCCGACTGCAGCTTGACGCCATGCTCCTTGGTCCTGATCAGGAGGGCCGCGACCTGCGCGGTAAGGTCGAGAGGTCCTTTCATCATGGCGCGCTGACGGCAAACTTCCGGATGACGTCCTCCCTGATGGTGAAGCCAAGTCCCGGCGCCTGCGGAACATCGATCATGCCATCGGCGACGCTGACTTTCTCACCGATCGTGTCGTGGATCATCGGATTGGCGCCGACTGAGTATTCAACCAGATATCCCGCATGGCTCGATGCCAGCACATGCAGCCCGGCGAAAAAGGCGGGCGCCCCTGTCCACAGATGCGGCGCCAGCCGGAGGTTGAAGCTCGACGCCAGCGAGGCGATGTGGCGCGCTTCGGATATGCCGCCGCAACTGGCGAGATCGGGCTGCAGGATATCGGCGCAGCGTTGCACGATCAGATCGCGGAAGTCATAGCGCGTCGCTTCGCTCTCCCCGCAGGCGATCGGAATATGGGTGAAGGCCCGCACCTCGGCAATGCCGGCCTTGTCTTCGGCCGTGACCGGTTCTTCGAACCACGCCACATTGCAGTCGCCGATCAGATGGGCAAAACGCTTGGCCTCGCCCACTGTGAATGTGCCGTGCGCATCGACCATCAGTTCGATTTCCGGTCCCAATGCGGCGCGCGCCGCCTTGACCCGCGTGGCCGAGACATGCGCCAGCCCGTCCATGGCGCCGACCCGCATCTTCACCGCCTTGAATCCACCAGCCTCGATATAGGAGAGAAGCTGTGCCCCGATCCCCGTGGCATCGGCCCAGCCGCCCGACGCATAGGTTGGCAGCCGGTCCGCCTTGCTTCCGCCGAGCAGCCGCCACACCGGCTCGCGGTAATGCTTGCCGGCAATATCCCACAGCGCGATGTCGATGGCGCTGATCGCGGCAACCGTAATGCCGCGCCGCGCCAAGTCGGGCATGACATGGCCGCGCGCCACCACGTGATGATAGCGAGAGCCGGAATAGAGGCTCTCCCATATTGGCTGGATATCCAGCGGATTGCGCCCGATGAGTTTCGGCGCGATCTCCCGGTTGATCAGGGTCACCACACCTGCATAATTGCCCACACTGCCGGCGGCATTCTTGCCCTCACCCCAGCCAACCAGTCCGTTTTCTGTTTCGATCCGCACGAACGCCGCGTCAAAGGTTTTGACCTGGCCAAAATCGCTGCGATGCTGCAGCGCCTCCGCGATGGGAATGCGGACCCAGGTGGCTTCGACATGCGCGATGCGCATCGGGATTGTCCTGCCGGCTATGCGATTACTGGATGAGCGGCAGGATGGTTTTGGCCGACTTGCGCATCAGCGACGTATAGAACTCCTCGCTGAGCAGGCTCGAGCCGTGATCCTGGATGAACTTGAGCTGCGCCGCGCTGATGTTGACCGGATTCTTCTCGACCTGGTTGGGATAGCGGTTGGCAGGCGTCCGGTCGATCGAGGCAACGAACTCGACCGTAAGTGCACCGTCATAGCCTGCCTTCTTCAGCGACTTGACGATCTTTTTCCAGTCGAGTGAGCCCTGACCGGCCGCCATGCGATTATTGTCGGCAATATGGAAATCGCACAGCCTGCGGCCGACCTTGGCGATCGACGCATCGAAATCCTCGTCTTCGATATTCATGTGGAAGGCATCGAGGCACACCCCGCAGTCCTTTCCGACCGCCTTGGCCAGCGCCAGCGCCTGGTCCGCCCGGTTGAGCAAATAGGTTTCAAACCGGTTGAGCGGTTCGATGCCGAGCTTGATGCCCTTCTTCAGGCCATGGTCGTAGCATTCCTTGCAGCCGTCGAGCACCCATTGCCATTCTTCCTCGGGCGAGGCATCGGGGGTGATCTTGCCGACGGTGACCGGGACCATCGTCACCATGTAGCCATCGAGCTCCGCGGCCATGGTGATCACGTCCTTCATGTATTTTATGGTGGCGGCGCGCTGCTTCTCGTTTTTGCTGGCAAGATTGCGCTTGCCCAATGTCAACGTGACGGAACCCCAGCACTTGATTTTGTAATCTTGCAGGAGCTTGCGCGTACTCCTGATTTCGTATTGACTGGGCTCACCGCTGATTTCGATACTCTTGTAGCCGAGCTTTTTTATGCGCGCGAGAGTCGTCTCAAGCGGCTCGGCACGCATCCAGTTATGGGTGGACAAGTGCATTGCGGTTCCTCCCCGTGTGTTTGTCTTCCGGCCAATCTGGTCGGACCAGTTAGCCTTGCTGCGTGTATATCGCAACATGGGAGTCTGCTCAAGGATTAAGCAGAAATCCATGTTTTCTTTTGACTTCTTGTGCTTGCCCTCATTTTCATTTGCTTGTATTGGTATGACCAGAAAAACAGGTATTTCTTGGGAGGACATTTGTCGCCAATGGCGCAATCGGGCGAATCCCTGCGGCTTGAAGCGGTTTCCAAGGCTTATGGGCGTGTGCGCGCTCTGGAAAACCAGTCATTCGACGTGAAGGCCGGGCAGTTCTTCGTGCTGTTCGGGCCGAGTGCGGTCGGCAAGACCACGACGCTGCGCACCATTGCAGGCCTTGTCAGGCCCGATAGCGGCCGCGTCAGCATTGGCGAGCGCGACGTGACTCACGCGCCGATTGCGGGGCGTGGCGTGTCGATGGTGTTCCAGTCCTTCGCGCTCTATCCGCATTTGACCGTCTACCAGAATTTTGCCTACCCGCTGAAGGAAGCCAGTGTTGCCGCTGCTGACATTGACCGGCGGGTGAAGGAAACCGCCGCCACCCTCAAGCTCACCCACCGCCTTGAACGGAAACCCAATACCTTGTCCGGCGGCGAGCAGCAGCGCGTCGCCCTTGGCCGTTCGCTGATCCAGCGCCCGCGCATCCTTCTGCTCGACGAGCCACTAACCAATCTCGACGCCAAGCTCCGCCATGACATGCGCGCCGAACTGAAGCGCCTGCACCGCGACTTCGGCCTGACCATTGTCTATGCCACCCCCGACGAACTCGAAGCCCTTTCCATGGGCGAGGAAATCGCGGTGATGAAGGATGGCATGGTGGTCCAGCGCGGCACGCCTGACGAACTCTATGAGAAGCCTGCCGATGTCTATGTCGCGACCAAGATCGGTTCGCCGCACATGAACATTCTCCAGGCGACCATCGGCAAGGACGCCAAATCCATCGACACGCCGCTCGGCATCATGGCGCCGCCGAAACGCCATACCGCCAATGCCGGCGAGAAGGCCCTGATCGGCATTCGCCCCAGCGATATCCGCCTTGCCGCCAAGGGCGAGAAGGCGATCAAATCGAAAGTGCATCTGCTTGAGCCTCTGGGCGACATCACCATTGTCTCGGTCGAGACCGGCAGCGAGGTGCTGCGCATGGTGCTGCCCGAGGCCACTGCCATTTCCATGAAACCGGGGGACGCGGCATCGATCGTGATCGACCCGGAAAGAATCCACGTCTTCCGCGCCACAAGCGGCCAGGCAATGACCTGACGCTGATGGCCTGAAGTGAATGCGGTTAACAACGGGAGGATACCTCAGATGACCGTGATGACGAAGATGAAGGGACTTGCGACAGCCGCAGGCTTTGCAACTCTCTTGATGACGGGCGGCGCGATGCACGCGTCGGCCGAAGACGTAACCCTGACCATGGCCGTGCCCGACTGGCCGCCGACGCGCATCATGAAGAAGATGTTCGACGAGCAGTACAAGTCCAAGACCGGCAACACCGTGAAGCTCGAAGTCGACTTCATTCCGTGGCCGGACTTCTATACCCGCGTCAATGCCTCGCTCACCTCTGGCGAGCAGAAGTATAACTTCGCGGTGTCCGACTCGCAGTGGCTCGGCGCTTTCGTGGAAGGCGGTTACTTCCGCAAGGTGAACGACCTGATCGACGCCGATCCGGAACTGAAGAAGACCATGGAAGATATGCATCCAGCCCCGCTGAATGCCTATTCGACCTATCCAAACTCGACGCCGAATTATTACGGCTTCCCGCAGTTCCCCGACGTGCTGGTCAATTTCGCCCGCAAGGACATTCTCTGCAACGAAGAAGAGCAGAAGAATTTCATGGCGAAGTTCAGCAAGAAACTGCCCTGCACTGGCGAAGAACTCGACGCCATGACCTGGGATGATTTCGAAAACGTCGGCAAGTTCTTCCAGCGCAAGAAAGGCGATATGCTTGCAGGGGCTCCGGCTGACGACGATTTCTATGGCATCGCCTACCAGGCCGGGAAGGGCTACGACTTCTCGTCCATGCAGATCAACGGCTTCATCTGGCAGGAAGGCGGCGACGTCTGGAACGAGACCAAGCAGCCGACCGGCCAGGCCGAAGGTGTCGTGAATTCGCCCGCCGCAATCGGAGCACTTGATCACTACCTCCGCTTGATCCAGTACATGCCGCCTGTCGCCAGGACCGGCACCATGGACATCTTCAAGTCGGACGAACTGTTCCGTGAAGGCAAAGTGGCCATGAACATCGACTGGATCGGCCTTGGCGAAGCCTCGCTCGATCCCAAGACCTCCAAGGTCTCGGACAAGCTGGTGTTCGGCATGGCGCCTGGAACGCCTGGACCCGATGGCAAGCTCATCCGCTGGTCAAACATCGGCGGCCAGCCCTTCGTGCTCACCACCTGGACCACCCCGACCCAGCTCACCGAAGCCATGGGCTTCGTGAAATGGTGGCTCAGCCCTGAGATCCAGCATCAGTTTGCTGCGTCTGGCGGCCAGTCTGCCATGAAGTCGGTGTTCTCCGATCCGAAGTATGTGACCTATCGCCCGTGGAACCGGGCCTGGGCCGCGTCGCTGGATTGGCAGAAGGACGTGTGGCATGTGCCGCAGTTCTTCGAACTCCTGACCCAGCAACAGGATCAGTTCGACCTTGCCATCACCGGCAAGCAGGACGCCAAGACCACACTCGACAACGTCGCCAAGTTCCAGCAGAACTTGCTGACCGAGGCTGGCCTGATCCAGTAATCACCTGAACCTGCCGGGACGCGCGTGGCAAACCGCGCGCGTCTCGTTTTTCTCCACGGCAAGACGAGCGTATTCTGAATGAGCATGACCGCAATTGAGCACAGGGCTCCCGGCTTCACCACCATAGCCGCCGACAACTGGAAGCTCGCGATCGCCGTCGGACTCGCTGTATCTGTGCTGGCTGCCTCGGCACTGCCTGCTGCCATTTCATTCTGGATTGTTGGCGCCATGGCCGCCATGGTGGCCGCGGCTTTCGTCGTAAATGCCTACCGCCGCCACTACTATGGCGGCCTGCTGGTGGCGCCCGCCATCGCCGTTCTCTTCGTCATGAACATCTTCCCGCTGCTGTGGTCTCTGGGCCTCTCCTTCTTCGCCTATCAGAGCAACCAGCAGACCATGCGTTTCGTGGGCCTGCGCAACTACCAGCAGCTCCTGACCAACGATCTCAAGGCCCCCGAACTCTGGGCCAACCTCACCAACACGGCCATGTTCGTGGTCCTCACTGTTTCGGCCCAGATGATTATCGGCTTCCTGCTGGCCGTTCTCTTTGCCAAGCAATTCCCCTTGCGCAAGTACCTGCTGATCCTGGTGCTGACCCCGATGATGCTGTCGGTCGTCGCCGTCGGCGTGTTCTTTTCATATTTCTACGATCCGACCTTCGGGCTTTTGAGCCAGGCTGTGAAATCGTGGAATGGCGAGCAGTTCATCCTGTTCTCCAGCAAGGTAGGCGCGGTGACCGGCATCGTTCTGGCCGATGCCTGGATGTGGTCGCCCTTCGTCATGCTGCTTGTGCTGGCCGGCCTCGTCTCGGTTCCCAAATATCTCTATGAAGCCGCCTCCATCGACCGCGTCTCCGCCTGGCGGCGCTTCTGGACCTTCACTTTCCCTTATATCCGCGGTCTCTTGATGCTGGCGCTGCTCTTCCGCACCATTGAGGCCTTCAAGCTCGCCGATCTGGTGATCCTGCTCACCAAGGGCGGCAACGACACAATGACCATTTCCTACCACGTGATCCGCATTGCCAACGAGCAGAACAAGACCAGCGAGGGGGCGGCGCTCTCCTACCTGCTTCTCTTCGTGGTCATCGTGCTGACCAATCTCTACCTTTACATCGCCAATCGCCGCTCGCAGGGAACCTGATCCATGGCCGAAGCAATTTCGATCTGGGAAAAGTTGGGGTTTCGCAAGGCAAGCGGCGTTGGCGAGGCGGGCTGGGGCCATACGCTTTTTGCGGGCCTGATAGCCCTGATCTACTTCTTGCCCGTCCTCATCATTATCGTCACCTCGTTCAAGGTTCAGACCGAGGCCCTATCGGTGCCACCCCGTTTCTTCCCGACAAGCTTCTTCGGCCTGGTGTCCGACCAGTATGTGTTCACGCCAACGCTTGAGAACTATTCCTCGGTGTTTTCACGCGCCATGACCACCGGCGGCGCTGCCGAAAGCACTGGGTTTGACAAGTATTTCTTCAATTCCATCGTCATCGCCAGCCTTTCTGTGCTGCTGGCGCTGGTCATCGGCACGCTCGCCGCCTTCGGCTTCTCCCGCTACCCGCTGAAGGGCAACGACACCTATCTCTTCATTATTCTGACGACTCGCATGCTGCCTGCCATCGTCGTCATCATCCCGATCATCCTGATGTTCCGCATCGCCGGGCTGTCGGGCTCCTATATCGGCATCATCTTTCTCTACACCGCCTTCAACCTGCCCTTCACCATCTGGATGATGAAGAGCTTTTTCGACGAACTGTCGCTCGACGTCGAGGACGCCGCCAGGATTGACGGTTCTTCCGAAGCCCGGGTCTTCTTCAAGATCTGTCTGCCGCAGGTGCTGGCCGGCCTCGCCGCGACATTTGTCTTCGGCCTGATCCTCACCTGGAACGAGTTTCTCTTCGCCCTGCTGCTGACCGGTGTCGATACCCGCACCGTGCCTGTTGGCATGAACCAGGCAGTGGCCGGTGGCGGCATTGGCGTGCTCTGGGGCCTGCTCGCCGCCATCGAAACCCTGTTCTTGATCCCCGTCTTTCTCGTGACCTTCTTCCTGCAGGATCATCTACTGCGGGGCGTCACCTTCGGAACCGTGAAGCGCTGAACATGTCGACGATCGATTGCAGGAAAATTACCAAGAAGTTCGGCGAGTTCGTTGCCGTGCGCGATGCCGATCTGTCGGTGGCGGCGGGCGAGGTCGTCTGCCTTCTCGGCCCATCGGGATGCGGCAAGACCACGACGCTGCGCATGATCGCGGGTCTCGAGCGCGCAACATCCGGCGACATCATCATCGCCGGAAAGCGCATGAACGAACTGCCGCCGGAGAAGCGCGATATCTCCATGGTGTTCCAGTTCTATGCGCTCTACCCGGCCCTGACCGTGGGCCAGAACATCGCCATGCCGCTCCACTTCGAGAAGCTGACTCAGGCAGAAACCAGCAAACGCGTTAACAAGGTGGCTGACATCCTGCATCTGACATCGGTGCTGGACCGCATGCCGGGCCAGGTTTCGGAAGGCGAAAAACAGCGGATTGCCGTTGCCCGCGCCATCGTGCGCGATCCCAACTGCTTCCTGTTCGACGAGCCGCTGTCGCGTCTCGATGTTGAGCTTCGCCATTCGATGCGCGGCCAGATCAAGGAAGTGCTCTCCAACTTGTCCAAGGCCACTGTGATCGTCACCCACGATCAGCTTGAAGCCCTGACCATGGCCGATCGCATCGCCATCATGCGCGACGGCATCATTGAACAGGTCGGTTCGCCACACGACGTCTTTGCCAAGCCGGCGAATGTTTTTGTGGCAAGCTTCATCGGAACGCCGCAGATGAACCTGCTCGACGCCAGCCTCAAGAGTTACGACGGCGGTGCTGCCTCCCTCGACATTGCCGGAAGCGCTCTGGACGTGGCCGCCAACCAGGCCGTATCCAGGCTGAAGCCGTCGCCGGTCAAGATTGGCATCAGGCCCAGGGCCTTTACCGCTGTAGCCAAGGCGGCGCGGGACAATATCGCAGCCACGGCCGAACTGATCGAACCCATGGGAGCAGAGACGCTGGTCCATGCCCGCACCGCCAGCGGCGCCGATATCCGCGTCGTGGTGCCGCGCGAAAAGCGCGTGAAGATCGGCGAGATCATGCATCTGCGGCCCGACCCAGGGCAGACCCATATTTTTGCCGAGGACGGCAGGGCGGTGCGCGCATGAGCAACGGTGAACCATCGGGTATGTCGCCCCGCTCGGCGGTCCGCCTTGAGTTCTTTATCATCGGACTGGGCCTGCTGGCGCTGGTCCTGATTTTCCAGCCATTCAGCCTGACCGTCTTTGCCATTGGCAGCGGCCTTGTGGTGCTCGCGGGTTTGGTCAACAACCTCCTGCCGCTTGCGAGGCCTGGCGTTCCCGCCCGGTCGGTCTTTGTCGTGGCGCTGGTCGTGGCGATGATTTTCTGCATCGTCATCCTGGTTTCGATCGCTGCCGCGCACGCCTATGGCGTGCTGTTCCTGCAACCCCCCGATCCCAACACCCAGGCCGGCAAGATCATGCTTGCAACACCGCCATTTTATCTGCAGCCCTTCGTTTGGAGTGTCGCCAGCGTTGCGGTGGCCCTGGCGCTCATCATCACCGCCATGAACCGGAGCGGGAAGTAGAAGTCCTTCGCAACTGCGAAAGAACTGCGGCATTTTGGAACCGTCGTAACCTTGTCACGTTACAGCCATGGACTCTTTGGAAACTCGCGATAGGATTGCAGTCAAGAGCGTACAAAGAAAAGAAACGGCACGAGGCATGGGAGACGATTGTGAGTATTTTCAAGTTTGAACGATCGGCCCTGCGCAATCTTGGGCTTTCGTTTCTGGGAAGCGAGACTTTGGACCCGGGCAAGCCAGCGCGCGCGGTTGATGGACCCGAGGATCAGAGCGACCCCTATCTGAGTCAGGCAGCCAGGCTGCTGACTGGCGTCAGGCCGGCCCCTTCCCCCAATGATCCCAACGAAGCTTACTGAAGCGCGTTTCCGTTGCTGTCGAACACGTGAATGTTGTGTTGATCGGCGCTGAGCCCGATCTTTTGGCCACTCGCAACACCCTGGTCGCCGCGTATTTCTGCAATCCATGCCGGTCCCCCGGTGCTGACATGCACGTAGCCGACTTCCCCCAGCCTTTCGACCAGATCGACCTGACCCGAGACCACCGCATCCTTCGCTTTTGAAATCGCCAGATGTTCCGGCCTGATGCCGATGGAGATGTGCTGCCCGGCGGCAAGCCCTTGGCGGAGCGGGAGCTTGAGTGAAGCGCCAGTGTCAAGCACGCAGGACGCCGCATTCCTGGTAACAGACGTAACTTTTCCACCCATGAAGTTCATTGCCGGTGAGCCGATGAAACCCGCCACAAACAGATTGGCCGGTTTGTAATAAAGATCGAGCGGCTTGCCGGTCTGTTCGATCCGTCCCTTGTTCATTACCACGATCTTGTCGGCGAGCGTCATCGCTTCCACCTGATCATGCGTGACATAGACAATGGTTGCCTTCAGCATCCGGTGCAGCTTGGCGATCTCGACCCTTGTATTGATGCGAAGTGCGGCGTCGAGATTGGACAAGGGTTCGTCGAACAGGAATACCTGGGGCTTCCGCACGATGGCGCGGCCGATGGCGACGCGCTGCCTCTGACCGCCCGACAGTTCGCGTGGACGCCGCTTCAGCAGGGGTTCGAGTTGAAGAATGCGCGCCGCCTCATTCACCCGCGATTCGATCTCGGCTTTGGGAGTACCGGCAAATTTCAGTCCGAAGGCCATGTTGCCATACACGTTCATATGCGGATAAAGCGCGTAAGACTGGAACACCATGGCAATCTCGCGCTGCGCCGGTGGCAGGTCGTTCACCTGCTTCCCGCCGATTGTAATATTTCCCGACGTGATCGGCTCCAGCCCGGCGATGGTCCGGAGCAATGTGGACTTGCCGCAGCCCGACGGCCCCACCAGCACCACGAATGCGCCATTTTCGACGGTGAGATCGATATCCTTCAAGACCTCGACGGTGCTGAAGGATTTGCACAGTTTCTCGACCAGGACTTCAGACATGGCGCCTCACTTGACCGCGCCCGAGGTGAGACCCCGGATAAGCTGGCGGGAGAAAATGACATAAAGGATGAGCACCGGAACAATCGCCGTCGAAAGCGCCGCCAGCACCGCATTCCAATCGGTGATGTACTGCCCGAGGAATTGCTGGATGCCGAGCGTGATCGTCTGCTTGCTGCCGGTCGGCGCCAGAAGCAGCGGAAACCACAAATCGTTCCATACCGGGATCATGGTGAAAACCGCGACTGTCGCCATTGCCGGGCGGATGAGGGGCAATACGATGAAAAAGAAGATGTTATATTCGCTGAGGCCATCGCAGCGCGCCGCCTCGCGAAGATCCTTGGGGATCTGGGCAATGAATTCCGAAAGAATGAAGATCGCCAGCGGCAAGTTCTGTGCTGTGTAGACAAGAACCAGTGCGGTCAGGGTGTTGATCAGGTTCAGGTCGGCAATGAGCTGGATGATCGAAACAGAGCCCAGGCGTATCGGCACCATGATGCCGATGGAGAGATAGAGGGCCAGCAGCGTGTTCCAGCGAAATTTGTATTCCGTCAGGGCCCAGGCTGCCATGGCGCCGAACAGCAGGGTGAAGAAAATGGTTCCGCCTGTGACTGCGATGGAATTGAGATAGTAACTGACGACCGATGAGTCGGAGAACACCCTGTCATAGCCGATGAGCGAAAATGTCTTGGGCGTGGGAGGTTCGAGCGGCGCACCGAAGATCGCCCGCTTGGCCTTGAACGAGTTCATGATCACCAGGAGGATCGGAAACAGCGCCAGCGCGGTGTAGAGGGCAAGCGCACCATGAACGGCGATGGCGCTGATGGGTTTTC
>JANMMJ010000257.1:0-35844 GCA_031373255.1 Hyphomicrobiales bacterium | reverse complement strand
CACAATGAGGCCTGCATCCACCATGAGACGCGCGACTTCGGCAACACGGCGGATGTTTTCCACACGATCGGCATCGGTGAAGCCGAGGTCGCGGTTCAGGCCGTGGCGAATGTTGTCGCCATCGAGAAGGTAGGTCATGTGGCCGCCGGCATGGAGGCGCTTTTCCACCAGATTGGCAATGGTGGATTTGCCAGCGCCCGACAGGCCGGTGAACCACAGGATGCAGGGCTTCTGCTTTGCCTTGGCAGCGCGGGATGCCTTGCTGACATCGAGGGCCTGCCAATGAATGTTCGAGGCGCGGCGCAAGGCAAAATGAATGAGCCCCATGCCGACGGTATTGTTGGTGAACCGGTCGATGATGATGAAGGAGCCGAGATGACGGTTTTCCTTGTAGGGTGCAAAGGCAATCGGCTGGTCGAGCTCGAGATTGCAGATGCCGATCTCGTTCAGGGCCAGGGTCTTCGCCGCCACGTGTTCCATGGTGTTGACATTGACCTTGTACTTCAACTGGTCGAGCGTGCCGGTGATCTGCCGCGTGCCGTTCTTGATGATGTAGGGGCGGCCGGGAAGCATTTCCTCGTCGCTCATCCACAGCACCTCGACCTCGAACTGGTCGGAGACCAGAACCGGGCTTTGAGCGGCACAGATGATGTCGCCACGGCTGATGTCGATTTCGTCCTTGAGGGTGATGGTGAGCGACTGCCCGGCAACGCCTTCGGCAAGGTCGCCATCCTGGGTCACAACCCGGTCGACGATGGATGTGCGGGCCGATGGAAGAACCTTGATCTCATCGCCCGGCTTTATCTTGCCGCTGGCGACAAGACCGGAAAATCCGCGGAAACTCTGGTCAGGCCGGTTCACCCACTGCACCGGCAAGCGGAAGGGCTGTTGATCGAGATCGTCATCCACCGGAACGGTTTCGAGGTGGGCCATCAGGGTCGGGCCGTGATACCAGGGCATCTCGGCGGAAGGATCGATGACATTGTCGCCGTTCAGCGCCGACAATGGAATGCAGGTGATTTCACTGGCGCCGATGCTCTTGGCGAAGGCCCGGTAATCCGCATCGATAGCTTCGAAAACGGTGCGGCTATAGTTGACAAGGTCCATCTTGTTGATGGCGACGACGAGATGCCTGATGCCGAGAAGGGTTGCGATGAAAGTGTGGCGGCGGGTCTGGGTGAGCACGCCCTTGCGCGCATCGATCAGGATGACGGCAAGGTCGGCGGTCGACGCGCCCGTTGCCATATTGCGGGTATATTGCTCATGACCCGGCGTATCGGCAACAATGAACTTGCGTTTGTCTGTGGTGAAGGCGCGATAGGCGACATCGATGGTGATGCCCTGTTCGCGCTCCGCGTAAAGGCCATCGACAAGCAGGGCGAAATCAAGGTTGCCGCCCTGGGTTCCCATCTTCTTCGAATCGGCCTCGAGCGCCGTGAGCTGGTCTTCGAACAGCATCTTGGCTTCGTACAGCAGCCGGCCGATGAGCGTCGACTTGCCGTCGTCGACAGAACCGCAGGTAATAAAGCGGAGAAGGTCCTTCTTCTCCTGTGACTGGAGATAGGCTTCGACGTCACCGCCAGTAAATTCAATAAAGCGCGACATCAGAAGTATCCTTCCTGCTTCTTTTTCTCCATCGAGGCGGCCTGGTCCTTGTCGATGACGCGGCCCTGGCGCTCGGAGGAGGTGGCCACCAGCATTTCCTCGACAATATCGAGAAGGCTTGCGGCGTTCGATTCAATCGCTCCGGTCAGCGGATAACAGCCCAGCGTGCGGAATCGGATCTTGCGGGTTTCCGGTTTTTCGCCAGGCAGAAGCCGCATGCGGTCGTCGTCGACCATGATCATCTGTGCATCGCGCCAGACAATCGGACGCTCGGCCGCAAAATAAAGCGGGACGATTTCGATGTTTTCGCGATGGATATATTGCCAGATATCAAGCTCGGTCCAGTTGGAGAGCGGAAAGACGCGGATCGACTCGCCCTTGTTCTTGCGGGTGTTATAGAGAGTCCACAATTCGGGGCGCTGGTTCTTGGGGTCCCAGCGATGGCGGGTGTCGCGGAAAGAAAAGATCCGCTCCTTGGCGCGCGACTTCTCTTCGTCGCGGCGGGCGCCACCAAAGGCCGCATCGAAACCGTATTTGTCGAGCGCCTGTTTCAGGCCTTCGGTCTTCATGATCTGGGTATGAAGGGCTGAACCATGATCGAAGGGGTTGACGTTCTTCTCGATGCCATCGGGATTGATGTGGACAATGAGCTCAAGGCCAAGCTTGGCCGCCGTCTCGTCGCGCATCTTGATCATGTCGCGGAATTTCCAGCGGGTATCGACATGCATGAGCGGGAAGGGCGGCTTGGCCGGATAGAAGGCCTTCATGGCGAGATGCAGCATGACAGCTGAGTCTTTGCCGATGGAATACAGCATCACCGGTTTTTCACATTCGGCGGCGACTTCGCGGATGATGTGAATGGATTCGGCTTCCAGCCGCTGCAAGTGGGTCAATCGGTTTGGCTGGATATCCATCGGTGTGGTTGCTTCCGCTGTGGGGGTGGTGGTGACTATGGGGGATTTCGCCGTGGGGAGCGTCGCGCCGGGCCCGCTGCGGGCCATCCATTCGCGGACGCGCTCGATGGTTCGCGTCGATGGCGACCTGCCCTTGCGCAGGTCGAAGACAAAGGATGGGTCACCGAGAGCGCTCTTGCCCAACGTCGTGGGGTCAGTTGAAGCCTTGGCGAGATATTGCTCAATCTCGCTCAGGAATGACTTTGCGATGCTGTCCATGATAGGATTTGGCCTATAACATAGGTGATTTGGAAAGGGAATAGCCTATTTATGATCCGAGTTTAACAGATTTATAGGATTTGTCCTATCGCAAACCCTTTGTACTCGACGAAATGCGAGTTGAGTGCACTCCGTGGTGCGCTTATGAGTTTCACCACAGGAAATATTCTGAACAAGCGGATGCGTAACATGCCGAAAAGCACGGCTGAGATGGCCTTCCAGAATCCCCATGGAAGCGTTGCCAATCAGGACAAGTTGCTGGAGGAAGCGATCGGGCGAGAGGTCAAGCGCTACAGGGAGAAACTCGGCCTGACCATCAGCGAACTGGCAAAGGCGGCGGACATGTCGGCCGGAATGCTGTCCAAAATCGAAAACGGCGCAACTTCGCCGTCACTTTCATCGCTGCAGGCGCTGTCGCGCGCGCTGCACGTGCCGGTGACTTCCCTGTTCAAAAGCTATGAGGAAATTCGCGACGCGACATTCGTCAAGGCGGGGCAGGGACTGACCATCGAGCGGCGGGGAACGCGCGCCGGGCACCAGTATGAACTGCTTGGCCACAGTCCGCACGGCCCGGTCATGGTCGAACCCTATATCGTCACCTTGTCGGAAAAATCGGATGTGTTTCCGATTTTCCAGCATGCAGGACTTGAGTTCCTGCACATCCTTGAAGGGGTGGTCATCTACCGCCATGGCGACAAGACGTTTCACATGGAGCCGGGCGATTCCCTGTTCTTCGATGCCGAAGCACCGCACGGGCCGGAAGAACTGATCCAGCTTCCCATCCGCTTTATCTGCGTGATCAGTTACCGGCGCGATGAGTGAGCCGATCACACCATTTATGAGAAATGAGGAGGCTCAATGCCCAGTTCGTGGTTCGCATTTGCCCTCGCATTGGCGGTCATATTATTGGTTGCGGCGTTGACCCGAAGTCCACAAGTTGATCCCGCAATGGACTACCGTGCGGAAGTAACGCGAGCCCAGCTTGATGCTTTCTACGCCGACAATGAAAGCGATCCGTGGCAACTTGTGTTCTGGGACAATTCCAAGTTGAGTCGCCTGCCGAATTACGAGGACGAAGACAGTGACGATTTTGAAAAGCTCACACACGGCCAACAAATGTTGATGCTTGCCGGAATAGCTGATGCTCAAATCCTAAACGGTGGTGTGGGACAACTGTTTTTCAACATGGCAGGTTCAGTACCACGAATGGAACAGGCCTTCGCAGAAATGCTTTGTGACGTGGCGTCGCAAACACTTGACCGGGAGATGAGTCGACTTGCCGAATCCAATTTCATCGTGGAGTGGAATCAAGCACAGTTAGCATTTTCAACTGCGAGCGAGGGTGGCGACAAGGAAAGGGCTTGGCAGAACTTCATCGACTTCAATACAAAGTTTTTCCCGGGAGGGGATGACGATCCCGATCAACGATACTATGACAACCACGACGCTACGATCGTGTGCATAAAATCACATATAAGGACTCATGAGACCGAGTTTTTCGTGGCTCCCGGAAGCAATTGAATGCTCGACGCCGAAGCACCGCATGGACCGGAAGAACTGATCCAGCTTCCCATCCGCTTCATCTGCGTGATTAGCTACCGGCGCGATGAATAGGCGTTTAGCGATTTCCGCGTCATGAGTTTTGTCGGCGATCTGACCTGGGATGAGGTTGGGCGGCGGTTGCTTGCGGGGTGCGATGCGCTGCTTCCCATCGGGGCCGGCGCCAAGGAACATGGGCTGCACCTGCCGCTCAGGACCGACCAGATACAGGCGGAGTGGCTTTCGGTGAAGCTGGCTGAAGCGACGGCAGCATTGGTCTGGCCCACCCTGACTTACGGTTTCTATCCGGCTTTTCGAGACTATCCCGGAAGCGTGTCGCTGTCTGCTCCCCTGTTTGAAAAGCTGGTTGGCGAGGTCGTGGGCGAAATTGTGCGCTGGAGGCCCCGCCGCCTGTTCGTACTGGATACCGGCATCTCGACGATCAAGCCGGTGGCGAATGCGCTGTCAGCCGGGACATGGGAGATGCCCGTGGTGCACTTGCGGATCCATGAGGGCCCGCGATATGTTGCGGCGCTCGAGCGGCTCAGAAAGCAGAGTTTTGGCTCGCACGCGGATGAGCCCGAAACATCGCGCATGCTGGTCATCGCCCCGCACGTGGTGCAAATGGACAGGGCTGAGGCGACACCGGGAGAGGCGTTCGAGGGACCGCTGACCCGGCAACGGGCACCCTCGGGAAGTTATGGCGACCCGACGCTCGCTACACGCCAGAAGGGCGAAGCCCTGGTGGAGGCGATGATTGGCGATCTGCTGGAAACCATGGGTCACATGCCCCGGCGTTCCCTTGATGAAAAAAATGTTCCTGACAGTTGAAGCGCGCGAAAGCCTCTGATAAGACGATGAGCATGAGTGAATTGAGGTTTTAGCGCCCATGTGCGGGATTGTTGGTCTCTATCTGAAAAACCCCAAACTGCAGCCGAAGCTCGGCGAAATGTTCAAGCCGATGATCATCGAGATGACACATCGCGGACCCGACTCGGCCGGGGTGGCGATCTACCGGAACCCGGTGAAGAAATCACAGGTTAAGTTTTCGCTCGCCCATGACAATTCGGCCTATGACTGGAAGAAGGTCGATGCCGGGCTCGAAAAGGCATTGAAATGCGATGCCACGATCAAACTGATCGGCAACCACTGCATCCTCGTGACCGATGCCACGGAAGCCGATGTGGTTGGCTGGCTCAAGCTGCATCATCCTGGTGTGCGCGTCGTGGGTTCGGGCCATACCATCGAAATCTTCAAGGAAGTCGGACTTCCTGCCAATGTGTACGATAAGTTCGATCTGGATGAAGCCAAGGGCACGCATATCATTGGGCATACACGCATGGCGACGGAAAGTGCCGTGACCACAGCCGGTTCGCATCCCTTTGCGACGGGGGCCGATCTCTGCCTCGTGCATAATGGCTCGCTCTCGAACCATAACCGGCTGCGCGAGAACCTGCGCAAGGAAGGCATGGAATTCCAGACCGAAAACGATACCGAGGTCGCAGCCGCATACATGACGTGGAAGCTGCGCAGCGGCCGCACGCTGAAGCAAGCGCTGGAGGACGGGCTCAAGGATCTCGACGGGTTTTACACGTTCCTGGTCGGCACTGCCGATGGTTTTGCCGTGGTGCGCGATCCGATTGCCTGCAAGCATGCAATCCTCGCCGAGACCGATGACTGGGTCGCCATGGCGACAGAATATCGTGCGATTGCGCATTTGCCGGGCGCGGACGATGCAAAAATCTGGGAGCCGGAGCCTTCGACCATTTACACATGGGGCGGCCACGCATGAACGAACTCGACCTCAAACAAGAGGGCGTGCGCGGCATCAATGCCAGGCTGCATGGCCTTGCCAAGGATACCAACGAAAGACACTGGGTCATCAAAAACCCGATGGGCCAGCATGCCATCGCCTGCGGTCTTGACGGACCCTATCTCGTGGAAGTGCAGGGGCACGTGGGCTTCTATTGCGGCGGCATGAACAAGGACGCGGAAATCGTCGTGCATGGCCACGCCGGGGTCGGCACGGCGGAAAACATGATGTCCGGCATCATGCGCATCAAGGGCAATTCATCGGAGTCGGCGGGTGCGACAGGCAATGGCGGGCTGCTCATCATCGAGGGAGATGCCTCTTCGCGCTGCGGAATCTCGATGAAGGGTATCGATATCGTGGTGGGTGGCTCGGTCGGCCACATGTCGGCCTTCATGGCGCAGCGCGGCAACCTGGTGGTCTGCGGCGATGCCGGCGATGCCCTCGGCGATTCCATCTATGAAGCGCGGCTCTATGTGAAAGGCAAGGTTGCTAGCCTTGGCGCCGATTGCATCGAGAAGGAGATGCGCGCAGAACACCTGGCCGATCTTGAAGCACTGCTGGAGCGTTCCGGCATCAAGGCCAGGGCGAAGGATTTCCGGCGCTACGGTTCGGCCCGCAAGCTCTATACTTTCAACGTCGATCACGCCGACGCATACTGAGGACTTCATGGACCCCAATACGCCGCGCACGATACCACGAAAATCGCACACCTTCGACGACTACACGCTTTCGGAAATCCGGCGGGCCGCGACAACCGGCATCTACGACATTCGCGGTGGCGGAGCTAAGCGGCGGCTGCCGCATTTTGATGACCTGCTGTTCCTTGGCGCGTCAATGTCGCGCTATCCGCTGGAAGGCTATCGCGAGAGATGCGGAACCGATGTCGTGCTCGGAACGCGCTTCGCCAAAAAGCCCATCGAACTGAAAATCCCGATCACCATTGCCGGCATGAGCTTTGGATCGCTTTCGGCACAGGCCAAGGAAGCCCTCGGGCGCGGCGCCTCGATGGCGGGGACTTCGACGACGACCGGCGACGGCGGCATGACACCAGAGGAGCGCGAGCAATCGAAGACACTGGTCTATCAGTATCTGCCCTCGCGCTACGGCATGAACCCCGATGATCTCCGCAAGGCCGACGCCATCGAAGTGGTGGTCGGGCAGGGGGCAAAACCCGGCGGCGGGGGTATGCTTCTGGGGCAAAAAATTTCGGACCGGGTGGCGCAGATGCGCTGCCTGCCCAAGGGTATCGACCAGCGCTCGGCCTGCCGGCACCCGGACTGGACCGGGCCAGACGATCTCGAAATCAAGATCAACGAGCTTCGCGAGATCACCGATTGGGAAAAACCCATCTATGTGAAGGTTGGCGGGGCTAGGCCCTATTATGACACGGCGCTGTCAGTGAAGGCCGGTGCCGACGTCATCGTGGTTGATGGCATGCAGGGTGGCACGGCGGCAACGCAGGAAGTTTTCATCGAGCATGTGGGTCAGCCGACACTGGCCTGCATCCGGCCCGCGGTGCAGGCGCTGCAGGATCTTGGCATGCATCGCAAGGTGCAGCTCATCATATCGGGTGGCATTCGCAATGGTGCCGATGTGGCAAAGGCGCTTGCGCTGGGTGCGGACGCGGTTTCAATCGGCACGGCGGCACTGGTGGCGCTGGGCGACAATGATCCGCATCTCGAGGAAGAATACCGGGCGCTCGGCACGACAGCGGGAGCCTATGACGACTGGCACGAGGGCCGCGATCCGGCTGGCATCACCACGCAGGATCCCGAACTTGCCAAACGGCTCGATCCGGTGAAAGCTGGACGCAGGCTTTCCAACTACCTGAAAGTGATGACGCTGGAGGCACAGACCATCGCGCGCGCCAATGGCAAATCGCATGTGCATAATCTGGAACCGGAAGATCTCGTGGCGCTGACCGTGGAGGCCGCCGCCATGGCGCAAGTGGCGCTCGCCGGAACAAGCTGGATTCCTGGCAAGGGCGGGTATTGAGACCGTGACTGAACAGAGGCAGTTCAGGCACCGGTGCCGAACCTCGCCGCATCGCCAGGAGGCTTCGTCCACGTGGCAAGCAACGCAATCGTTTTTGCGCAAAATTCTGCACATTTTCTATTTACATAATGATCAGAATTGCGTATTTATTTGCGTATGGAATGTAACAGCCGCAAGATCATCAAGCGCCTCAAGCAAGATGGTTTTGAGCTGGTCGCCGTCGAAGGATCTCACCACAAATTCCGTAAGGGTGACAAGACCGTCACTGTTCCACACCCCAAGAAGGACCTGCCAACAGGCACGGCCCGGTCTATTGCAAAGCAGGCGGGTTGGCTCTAGCCCGCCAGAAAGGCGAAATGATGCGTCACTATTTTGCTTTGGTTCACAAGGATCCGGACAGCGCCTATGGCGTGCAGTTTCCGGACATTGAGGGCGCGTTCTCAGCCGCCGATGAAGCGGAGGATATTGTTGTCAATGCGGTTGAGGCGCTCCGACTGCATTGCAACGATGTGGAACTGCCCGAGCCCTCGGATTATGAAGCGATCGTCAGCCGTCCCGACGTTGCGGCGGAACTGGCCCAAGGCGCGGTGCTGATCCGTGTGCCGTTTATCGAGAACGATGCGGCACTTGTGCGCGCCAATCTCTCGTTCGAGCGCGGCTTGCTCAGGGCTATCGATGAAACGGCTGAGGCGCGCGGTCTGACGCGTTCCGGATTTCTGGCGGAATTGGCGAGACGCGAAATCGAGAGAGCGGCTTAGAGATGGGTTGCCGCGTTTCCGCCTGGCGAAAAGTGGCCGTAGTGCAAGTGCCGCTAGCAGGTACGAGCTGGATTCCCGGCAAGGGAGGATATTGATGGCGACGATGGGGCTTTTGCCGGCAAAGTCCCCTCACCTGTCACGCTTACGCGTGACATCCTCTCCCCACCGGGGAGAGGAAAGACAGAAGGAGTTGTGAGCTGATGGCAAGTTATACGGCCACGGTTTCGTGGGCGCGGGGCGCGGATGAGCTATTCACCGACAACAAGTATGCCCGCGGGCATGCCTGGTCGTTTGATGGCGGGGTCAGTTTGCGGGCATCATCTTCACCGCATGTCGTGCCAAAATATTCCGATCCGGCGGGCGTCGATCCTGAGGAAGCCTTTGTCGCGAGCCTTTCAAGCTGCCACATGCTGACGTTTCTTTATCTGGCGGCCAAGAAGGGTTTCGTGATTGACAGTTATATCGATGTTGCCGAAGGCAAGATGGGGAAGAATCCCAAGGGCCGCTTCTTTGTCAGTGAGGTGATACTCCGGCCAAAAATTGCGTGGGGCGGTGCCGTGCCGGACAGCGGAACGCTCGACGCTCTGCACCACGCAGCGCATGACGAATGCTTCATTGCCAATTCGGTTCTGACCGAGGTTCGCTGCGAGCCTACTTCATGAGCATGGGCAATCCATGATGGAAGCAACGGCTCTCATTGTGTTTGCCGGTGCGCTGATCATCAACGCGGGGTCTCCAGGACCCAGCGTAGCAGCCCTCGTGGCGCGCGTATTGACCAAGGGCTATCGCAGTGTGCTGCCATTCCTGGCGGCCATGTGGATTGGCGAAGGCCTGTGGCTGACGCTAGCAGTCGCAGGCCTAAGCTATATTGCCCATTCCTTCGGTGTGGCGTTTGCCATTCTCAAATACTGTGGTGTTGGCTATCTGCTCCATCTTGCCTACAAGATGTGGACCGCGTCGGCAGAAGTCAAAGAAGGCAATCTGCCGGATGGCGATTCGGCGCTGCGGATGTTTCTCACCGGTATGGCAATCACGCTGGGCAACCCCAAGATCATGGTGTTCTATCTGGCATTGCTGCCTTCAATCGTCGACCTCGCGCATGTGTCACTGATCGGCTGGGCCGAGCTTACGGCGACGATGATGCTGGTCTTGGTGCTGACCGACCTGACCTGGGTTGTCATTGCGGCGCAGGCGCGGCGCTGGCTGAAGAGCCCGCGGGCCGTGCGTATCGCCAATCGGGTGAGCGCCACGGCGATGGGAGGAGCGGCAGTGGCCATCGCCACGCGCTAGATTTTCGAGTTCGAAGAACACAAGGGGAGTTAGACATCATGGCTGGGGATCTCGCGAAATACGCGAAGGACAACAAGATCAGGTTTTTCCTGTTCAATTTCACCGACCTGTTTGGCACGCAGCGGGCCAAGCTGGTGCCGGCGGAAGCGGCCGGCAAGATGCAGAAGGCGGGTGCAGGTTTCGCCGGTTTCGCCACATGGCTGGACCAGACGCCGGCACATCCCGACATTCTGGTGATGCCGGATACGGATGCGATCATTCCCCTGCCGTGGCGGCCGGAAGTGGCCTGGGTGGCGGGCGATCCGTGGATGTCGGGAAAGCCCGTGGCGCAGGCGCCGCGCCTGGTGCTCAAGGAGATGGTGGCCAAGGCTGCGAAAAAGGGCTTCCGGCTGATGGCCGGCGTGGAACCCGAATTCCATTTGATCAATGCCGATGGCTCATCGATTTCCGATCACCGCGATACCCAGGAAAAGCCCTGTTATGACCAGGCGGCGATCATGCGGCGTCTCGATGTCATCAGCGAAATTTGCGCAACCATGGTGCAACTGGGCTGGGGGCCATACCAGAACGATCATGAGGACGCGAACGGACAGTTCGAGATCAACTGGAACTTCAACGACGCGCTGACCACGGCCGATCAACTCGCCTTTTTCAAGTTCATGGTGAAGTCGATTGCCGAGAAGCATGGGCTCCGCGCCACATTCATGCCCAAGCCTTTCATCAATCTCACTGGCAACGGCTGCCATGTGCATCTTTCGGTGTGGGACATGGCCCGCAAGAAGAACCTGTTCCACGACGGCAAGGATGAGATGGGGCTTTCGAAGCTTGCCTATAACTTTCTGGGCGGCCTGATCCACCACGCCGACTCGCTGGTGGCCATCACCAATCCGACGGTGAACTCCTACAAGCGCATCAACGCGCCGCGCACCACCTCAGGCGCGACATGGTCTCCCAATACCGTGACTTTCGGCGGCAACAACCGGACTCACATGGTGCGCATACCCGACGAAGGGCGCACCGAATTCCGCCTGCCGGATGGTGCGGCCAACCCCTATCTGATGATGGCCGGCATCCTGGCTTCCGGCCTGCATGGCATCGATGAAGGGATCGATCCGGGGAAGCGGCTCGATATCGACATGTATGCCGAGGGGCACACGGTCAAGAACGCCAAGAAGCTGCCGCTCAACCTGCTCGATGCACTGCGCAATTTCGAGAAGGACACGTATCTTCGCGAGGCGCTGGGCGAGGAAGTCTCGGCGGCCTATCTCAAGCTCAAGCATGCCGAATGGAACCAGTATTGCCGCCATCTGACCCAGTGGGAACGGGACACGACGCTCGATTGCTAGCGTAGTTGAAGTGTGCCGCAGATTGGTCTAGAAAGGTTCAAATTGGTCTGAAATTGGTTCGGGCATGAAGTATTCGGTTTTTTCGCTCCTCAGAAATTCCTTTTCAGGTCACAAAAACTGGACGCCGGCCTGGCGGGATCCGAGCCCGAAGAAGGGATATGACGTCGTCATTGTGGGTGGCGGCGGCCACGGGCTTTCGACGGCCTACTACCTCGCCAAGGAGCACGGGCTGACCAATATCGCGGTGCTCGAGAAGGGCTGGCTCGGGTCGGGCAATATCGGGCGCAACACCACGATCATCCGCTCGAATTACATGCTGCCCGGCAACAATCCGTTCTACGAATGGTCGATGAAACTGTGGGAGGGACTGGAGCAGGACTTCAACTTCAATGCCATGGTCTCGCAGCGGGGCGTTCTCAATCTCAGCCATTCGGACCCGCAGCGCGATGCCTTTGCGCGGCGCGGCAACGGCATGCGGATCGACGGCGTCGACGCGGAACTGCTCGACCGCGATCAGGTGCGGGAGATGTATCCGTTCTTCGACTACGACAATGCGCGGTTTCCGATCCGAGGCGGCTTGCTGCAAAAGCGCGGCGGCACGGTGCGGCACGATGCGGTGGCCTGGGGCTATGCACGTGGGGCGGACTCGCGCGGTGTCGACATCATCCAGAATTGCGAAGTTACCGGCATCAAGATGCAGAACGGCAAGGTGCTTGGCGTCGAAACCAGCAAGGGCTTTATCGGCTGCAAGAAACTTGGCCTCGCGGCGGCCGGCAATTCGTCAGAAGTTGCGGCAATGGCCGGGATGAAACTCCCCATTGAAAGCCATGTGCTGCAGGCCTTTGTGTCGGAGGGTTTGAAGCCTTTTATCGACGGCGTCGTGACCTTCGGCGCCGGGCACTTCTACGTGTCGCAGTCGGACAAGGGCGGACTGGTGTTCGGCGGCGATATCGACGGCTATAATTCATATGCCCGGCGCGGCAACCTGCCGATGGTTGAGCACGTGATCGAGGCAGGCGTTGCGATGATCCCCAGCCTGGCGCGGGTCCGGGTCCTGCGCTCGTGGGGCGGCATCATGGACATGTCGATGGATGGATCGCCGATCATCGACAAGACCCATATCGATGGGCTCTATCTCAATGCCGGCTGGTGCTATGGCGGCTTCAAGGCCACGCCTGCATCCGGCTGGTGCTTTGCCTACACCATTGCCAACAACGAACCCCACAAGCTCAACGCCGCCTATCTTCTCGACCGCTTCCGGCGCGGCTACATGATCGACGAAAAAGGCCAGGGCGCCACACCGAATTTGCACTGACGGTCAAGCCATGCTCATCAAATGCCCACATTGCGGAACGCGGCCGGTCGAGGAATTCACCTTCCTCGGCGATGCGGACGTCAAGCGGCCCGCGACCACCGACCCGTCTTCGATGGATCAATGGTTCGACTATGTCTACCTGCGCGACAATCCGAAGGGCCGGTTCAACGAGTATGTGCATCATTCGGGAGGCTGCCGGGCGTGGCTGGTCATCACGCGCGATACCCAGACGCATGAAGTTTTCGGCTGCGTAACGGCGCGGGACTGGGCGAAGAAGCAGGGAGCGGTGCGATGACAGCGTTCCGGCTCGCCAGAGGCGGGCGCATCGACCGCAACACGTCGCTTGGTTTCAAATTCGACGGCAAGGGGTTTTCCGGACACGCCGGCGATACGCTGGCATCGGCGCTGATTGCCAATGGCGTCCACCTGATGGGACGGTCGTTCAAGTATCACAGGCCGCGCGGCGTGATTTCCGCTGGCGCTTCGGAGCCAAACGCACTGGTCGAACTGCGCGAAGGCGGGCGCAAGGAGGCCAACACACGGGCCACGATGATCGAGCTTTATGACGGGCTGGTGGCCAACAGCCAGAATCGCTGGCCGTCACTCGATGTCGATTTCGGCGCGATCAATTCGCTGGCCTCGTCAATCTTCGTCGCCGGGTTCTACTACAAGACGTTCATGTGGCCGAAGAGCTTCTGGGAGAAGATCTACGAGCCGATGATCCGGCGCGCGGCGGGACTTGGTGCTGCCGCCAGGGAGCCCGACCCGGACAAATACGAGAAGGCCTATGCCCATTGCGAACTGCTGGTGATCGGTTCCGGTCCGGCCGGCCTGATGGCGGCGTTGACAGCGGCGCGATCGGGCGGGCGCGTGGTTCTGGCCGATGAGGGGTCGGCTCTGGGTGGCTCACTCCTGTTCGAGAACGAGGAGATCGGCGGCTTGCCCGGCCATGACTGGGCGCAAGGCGTCATCGCCGAACTGGAGGGCATGGCCAACGTCACGCTGATGCCGCGCACGACGGTTTTCGGCTGGTATGACGGCAATGTCTTCGGCGCCGTTGAGCGGGTGAACGATCATGTGCTGGCGCCATCACCTTACGAACCCCGGCAGCGCTACTGGCGGATCGTCGCAAAAAAGGCCGTGCTGGCGGCGGGCGCCGAAGAGCGGCCGGTGGCCTTTGGCGGCAACGACGTTCCGGGCGTGATGCTGGCCTCTGCCATGCGGCACTATGCCAATCGCCATGCGGCTGCGGCAGGAAAATCCGTCGCGGTCTTCACCAACAACGACTCCGGCTATCGCACGGCGCGCGACATGAAGGCCCAAGGCGGTCATGTCGAGGTGATCATCGACAGCCGCAAGGATGCAAAGGCCGATGCCGCGGGCGTGCCGGTCATTCGCAACGGCGTTGTTGTCAATGTGAAAGGCGGCAGGGGCGTTTCCGGTATCGAACTGGCGGATCACAGGCACATTCCCTGCGATGCGCTGGCGATGTCCGGCGGCTGGAGCCCGATCGTCAATCTCGCCTGTCATCGCGGCGCCAAGCCGCGATGGGATGCGCGCATCGCAGGCTTCGTTCCGCCCGATGTGGGTGGTGCTTTTACAGCGGCAGGATCGGCGGCTGGAAAAATGCTGCTTTCGGAAGCTTTGAGCGATGGGGCAACACATGGCACGCTGAAGGGGCGCGTGCCGGCAATCCCGAAATGCCGCGATGAGGCCTTTGCGCTCACGCCGCTCTGGTGGGTGAAAGAATCCACCGGCAAGGCGTTCATCGACTACCAGAACGATGCGACTGCAAAGGACCTGCCGCTGGCAGCACGGGAAGGCTACAAGGATATCGAACTGGCCAAGCGCTATACGACCGCAGGCATGGCAACGGACCAGGGCAAGCTCGGCAACGTGAATGCCATTGCCATCCTGGCCGAAGCCACCGGGCAAACCATCGAACAGGTCGGAACGACCACATTCCGGCCCTATTACACGCCGGTGTCATTCGGAGCCTTTGCGGGACCGTTCGGCGGACATCATTTCCAGCCGGTGCGGAAGACGCCATTGCATGACTGGGCCGACGAGCTTGGGGCGGTGTTTGTCGAGACCGGATTGTGGATGCGGTCTTCGTGGTTTTCGCAGGAAGGCGAAGACTGGCTGGCGAGCGCCTCGCGCGAAGTCATAACCACGCGCGCGGGTGTCGGCATTTGCGATGTCTCGACGCTGGGCAAGATCGACGTGCAGGGGAAAGATGCGGGGGTCTTCCTTGACCGGCTCTATTGCAACACGTTTTCGACTCTGGCAATCGGCAAGGCGCGCTACGGGCTGATGCTGCGCGAGGACGGTATTGTCTTCGACGATGGCACGACGTCACGGCTGGCAGACGATCAATTCCTGATGACGACGACAACCGCCAATGCAGCACGGGTGATGTCGCACATGGAATTCTGCCACCAGGCACTGTGGCCCGATCTCGATGTGCAATATGTCTCGGTGACCGAACAATGGGCGCAGATGGCGGTGGCCGGCCCCCTGGCGCGCGCTACCCTGCAAAAGATTGTGGATGGATTGGTGCTCAACGACGAAACATTTCCATACCTTGCGGCAAAGGAGATTTCGGTTCTGGGCGGCATTCCGGCACGGCTGTTCCGCATTTCGTTTTCGGGCGAACATGCCTATGAACTGGCGGTGCCCGCCGACTACGGCAACATGGCGGCCCGCGCCATCATGCAGGCTGGCGACAGTTTTGGCATCGTGCCCTATGGCGTCGAGGCGCTTTCGATCATGCGTGTCGAAAAAGGCCATGTCGCGGGCAGTGAACTCAACGGCACCACGACGGCTTCCGACCTGGGCATGGCCAAGATGATGTCGGCCAAGAAAGACTATATCGGGCGCATGATGGCCGGGCGCGAGGGATTGCTCGACAAGAACCGGCAATGCGTCGTCGGCATCCGTCCCGTCGATGTGAGTGACCGGCTGCGCTCAGGCTCGCACCTGCTCAAGAAAGGCGATCCTCCCTCCATGGCCAATGACCAGGGTTACGTCACTTCCGTGGCATGGTCGCCGATGCTGAACATGTGGCTCGGCATGGCGCTGCTGGCCAATGGGCGGGAGCGCCACGGCGAAATCGTCAAGGTCTTCGATGGGCTCCGCGATATTCACATGTATGCGGAGATCTGCGATCCCATGCATTTCGACCGTGAGAACAAGAGGCTCCATGCTTAGCACCGCTCACAGGCTATCGCCGCTTTCCGATGCCGCAATCCAGGGGCGGTTCGGGGCGGAAAAAGGCCAGCCCGGCGTTACACTGTCGGTGCGCCATCCGGTCTCGATTGTCACGGTGATGGTGCGCAAGGGCAAGGCGAAGGCTTTTTCTGCCACGCTCAAGGAGGCGTGCGGTTTCAATGCGCCTGCGCCTTGTCAATCCCTGTCGGGCAAGCGGGCTGCCATCCACTGGTGCGGTGCTGATCAATACTATGTGGTTGCCGCCGGCATGGCTGAGGGCACGCTCTATCGCGAATTGAAGGAAAGTCTCGCGGGGCTCGCCTCCTGCGTCGACCAGAGCCATGGCCGGGTCATCATCCAGATTGCCGGACCAAAGGTGCGTAACGTGCTGGCCAAGGGAACGCCGGTTGATCTCCACCCTTTGGTGTTCGGTCCGGGTCAATGCGCTGTGACGCAAATGGCGCATGTGGGCGTTCATCTTGCGCATGTGGGAACCGATGGGTTCGAGCTGTCGGTGTTTCGCGGGTTTTCGGAGAGCTTCTGGGAATGGCTGACGGAGCAATCGGAAGAATTCGGCTATCAGATTGGATAGGTCACCGCTAATTCTGGTCCAGCCAGTAAGAACCCAAGTTAATTCAATACTGGCGTAGTGTCCCTAGAATTTTGGTCCTGGACTTCTTAAATAATTTGGTATGCACGATACCATGAAGCCGCCTGTGAAGCTGTACCGCTATCGACCTCTAGACGACGTCCGTTTGAATCGCGAACTAAAGGCACTTCAGGAAAGCTATTTGTTCTCATCGCGTTTCTCTGAGATGAACGACCCAATGGAGGCTTTTTACGAGACGGGTGGGCCGGGTGACCGGATCATTGATGCGATGTTCGCGCCTGCCGGTAAAAGTACCAAAGAAATCTACCAAATGCTGTCAGAGATGATTGATAGCTTCGCATTGGTCTCGTTCGCAAGTTCGAATGAAGATCTTCCCATGTGGGCCTACTACGGCAGCAACTTCGCAGGTATGTGTCTGGAATTCGATACTGCGGAACTCATGATAGGGGATTTTCGAGGCCAGCAACTGGTGCCCGTAACCTACGCCCGCAGTGCATTGCCGCCCCTCACGTTTGCAGATTTGGGGACCAAACACCTTGCTGAGGCGGTAATAGCGCGTATCACGCGCAAGCGCTCCGAATGGGCGCACGAGAAGGAATGGCGATTTGTGACTGGCCAAGCTGGGCCGATGTACTATCTTGACGATGCCCTTCGCCGAGTGTTCCTTGGTCCCAAAGTTAAACCTGAGCATGCCGAAAAAGTATGTGAGATGCTGGAACGGCGCCCGGTTGAGGTGCTTCAAGGTGAGACTAAGGGCTTCGAACTGGTGTTTCGGAGCATCCAACCTGCACTAGCTCTGGAGAAATGCGAGCGCGTGGGCATAGGCAAATTTGATTTTACAGAGCATCTATACGCACAGGAAGACCTGAGTCGTTTCTTAGTTGTACCGTACACGGTGCTGTTCGAAGAGTGTCGCCGAACTGCACTCCGACCAAATATGGAGGAATTTGCTGGTATCGATCTCGCGGGTTCCGATAAAAACGCAATGTACATCTGGACGAGTTACAAGCTTCGAAACGGTCGTGCGGTCTATCAGAAGCGTTACTTCGATAGCCACTTTAGGAAGATATTAGAGTAAAGCAAAACTGAAATACTCCCAACGACGGTTTGAGTGTATTTCCGGCGACAAGATTCAGGTGAGCCGGGTTTACGCTGTCAAAGCGCCCGCGGCTGGTCAGTCCCTGTCGGGCAAACGGACGATAATTCATTTATGCGACTGTCGGTGTTTCGCGGGTTTTCGGAGAGCTTCTGGGAATGGCTGACGGAACAATCCGAGGAGTTCGGCTATCAGGTTGGCTGAAGATCCAGACCCGGGAGCCAGGCATGGTTGCACAATTTGTTCCGGACGTGGTGTTCCATACGCGGGTGCGCAACGATGCGTTGGACGGACCCAATCCCTTCGAATGGAAAGATGTCAGCACCGATGATCTGTTCAGCGGCAAGAAGGTTGTCCTGTTTGCCTTGCCAGGAGCCTACACGCCAGCATGTTCCGACAGCCATCTGCCCGGCTATGAGCGCCTGTACGACGAGATGACTGGCTGTGGCGTCGACCGGGTTATCTGCCTCGCAGTCAATGATGCCTTCGTCATGTTTCAGTGGGCGAAAGGCCGCGACATCAGCAAGGTATTCATGCTGCCAGACGGCAACGGCGACTTTACCCGGATGATGGGCATGCTGGTCGAGCGCAGGAAGGTCGGCATGGGTTTGCGCAGC
Organism: Hyphomicrobiales bacterium; assembly: GCA_031373255.1. Classification (GTDB taxonomy): domain Bacteria; phylum Pseudomonadota; class Alphaproteobacteria; order Rhizobiales; family Aestuariivirgaceae; genus JANMMJ01. The sequence continues at coordinate 17,478 of JANMMJ010000257.1, read as the reverse complement.
TGGCGCTATTCGATGTTCGTCGATGATCGGCGGATCGAGAAGATGTTCATCGAACCGGGTTTCAAGGACGAGCCAACGGGCGTGCCGCTCGAGGTATCCGGCGCTGAAACCATGCTGTCCTGGCTCAAGGAACGGCTTATACCGTGAACAGCCTGCCCCATCGCGGCAGCTTGTCCTCGATGCCGGCCAGCCGCAGCGCATGCCAGGCCATGGCGTGATTTGACGACGTCACGGGAAGGCCGATCTCCTCCTCGATTTCGGTGGCGGATTCTGCAAGGCGTACCGAGGTGCACGAGACGAAGACCGCATCGATCTGGGCGCGATCCCTGATTGCCCTGATGCCCTCAACGACGGAGCGCGGTGAAATCCGCGAGACCATCTTGTCGCTTTCCTCGTTGAATGACCCGAGGACGGGAACATCGAAGCCGGCGCCGCGGATATAATTGGCGACGATGTGATTCACGTCGGCGCGGTAAGGTGTCAGCACGCCGATACGCTTGGCGCCCAATGCTCGGAAGGCGGCAAAGGCGCCGGTGATCGGCGTTGTGCATTTTGCATTGGGGCGCACGGTGCGGATGCGGTCGAAGACCTTTTCCTCGCCAATCGCCATTGCTGCGGAGGTACAGCCATAAGCCACCACATCGAGTTCGCTACCCGGCAAAATCACATCGGTGGCCGAGGCAATGCGAGGCTCCATGGCGCGCAAGGTTTCAGGCGTAATCTGGTTGTCATTGAGAATGCGGCTCTCATAGAGCGCCACGCCCGGCAGGCCCGACATTATGCGGCGCCATTCGTGCTCAATGGTGAAATCGGTGGCGAGGACGATGAGGCCAATTGAAGCCCTGGCAGCAATGCCGCCGTCAGTCTGAAAGGGAAGATGCTCGACGAGTATCATTTCGCCTTCCGGGGTTACTGCACGCATGGCTTCGTTCATGACGCACCTCTTTCCGCGCGGCTTCTTCTATCACAATTCCTTGCGGTGCTTATAGTGCCGCAAATGAGTCGCATGATTGCATTTGCGGCGCGCATCGGCGCGCTCCGGGGCTGGCGCCGCTTTCTCCTGCTGCTGCTTGCCGGAGGGATAGCGGGACTCGCCTTGCCGCCGATCGGGCTTTGGCCGGTGCTGTTCATTGTCGTTCCCCTGTTCATCTGGACCATGGACGGGGCGGCGCAGTCGCGCCGGCGGGTTGCCTTTCTTTTGGGTTGGGCGTTCGGCCTTGGTTACTTCGCCGTATGTCTGCACTGGATCGGGTTTGCCTTTCTGGTCGATGCGGCGACCTATCTTTGGATGATGCCGTTCATGGTGGGCGGCCTTGCCGCCTTCATGGCGGTCTATTGGGGGCTCGCAGCATTATTTGCGCGGCTCCTGTGGGGGACGGGATTGCCGAGGATCCTGCTCCTGGCTGCGAGCCTTGCCGGGGCCGAATGGCTGCGGGGGCATCTCTTCACCGGGTTCCCGTGGGCGGCGCCGGGCCTTGCGCTGGAAAAGATGGGTGCCACGCTGCAACTTGCGTCACTCATCGGGATGACCGGCCTCAGCTTCATGATCGTACTGTGGGCCGGATTGCCGGCACTGCTTGGAGCGTCATTGCCGCGGTGGCGAGAAGGATTGTGCGCGCTGCTTGTTCTGGCCCTGCTGCCGCTTGGCTGGTTGTGGGGCGTGAAGCAATTGTGGGCAGGACCCGCAGCATCTGTGCCGGGGGTCAAGCTTCGCATCGTGCAGCCCAACATCCCGCAAAGCGACAAGTGGCGCGAGGAAAATGGCATGGCGATTTTCGACAAGCTGCTCACCATGTCGCGGCGGGGCGAAGATCAGTTGTCGGGTGCAACACATATCATCTGGCCGGAAAGTGCCGTGCCGTTTCTGATCGACGAATCGGACGAAGGCCGCGCCATGCTTGACGCACTGCTTCCCGACAATGCCCTGCTGCTCATGGGCGCCTTGCGGCGGGAGCGGAATGCGGCGGCCGAGATGCAGGTGTTCAACAGCATTCTGGGCTTTGACGGATCTGCCAACGTGGCCGTCCGTTACGACAAGTGGCATCTTGTGCCGGGTGGCGAATTCCTGCCGCTGGAGTGGCTGCTGGAGCCTCTGGGTTTCAGGCGTGTCGTCACCGTGCCCGGAAGTTTCACACCGGGCGTTGGCACCGTAACCTTGCCGGTACCGGGCGCGCCGCCAGCCAGCTTCCTGGTCTGCTATGAAGCGATTTTTCCGGACCTCATCATCGGAAGCGAACGGCCAGGCTGGATACTCAACGTCACCAATGATGGTTGGTTCGGAAAATCGACCGGGCCTTACCAGCACGTGGCCCAGGTGCGCATGCGGGCCGTCGAGCAGGGCCTGCCTGTGGTTCGCGCCGCGAATACCGGGATTTCGGCGGTGATCGACGGCCAAGGCCGTGTCCTGCATGCACTTCGCCTAGGATCGGCCGGAATTATCGATGCGGAACTGCCCATCGCCCTACCTGAAACGTTCTATGCCAAATTCGGTGATTGGGTGTTGCTCATTTTACTCATGTTGGGAGTGCTTCCTGCCATTATTCGCAACTTCGGATCGAAGTCTGGGGGACAAGTCATCCAGTGCAGCAAACGTGGGATTGTATCGGGCAAAATTTACGCCACGGTACTGAAACATAAGTGATTTAAAGGGCTTAGAGACATCATTTTGTTTGCACCCGAAAACGAGCTATATTACTAATTGAATTATCGATTGCGAGGAGCAGCGCCCTTACGCATCCCGATGCATGTCAACATCAGACCGGGGGCTACGGTCTGGGAAGAAAATGACAAAGCGCGACCCCAATTTCGTTGATGCCCACGTCGGCAACCGTGTCCGGCTCCGCCGACAGCTCATTGGCATGAGCCAGGAGAAGCTCGGTGAACTGCTCGGCATAACTTTTCAGCAGGTGCAGAAGTACGAAAAGGGCTCAAATCGCGTCAGCGCGAGCCGTCTCCACATGATGAGCAAGGTGCTCAACGTGTCTATCCAGTTTTTCTTCGAAGGACTTCAGGAGCCAGCCGACGCGGTCGGCTTCCGGGAGGGCGAAGGGAACGCCGCCGTCGATGTGTGCGCCACCCCCGAAGGGGTGCAACTCGCCAAGATCATGGCGGACATCAGCAGTCAGGCACACCGTAAACTGCTGGTTTCCATAGCGAAGGCTGTGGCTGACACCAAGGACTGAGCCGCCCCCTGCGGTCATCTTGACCTCGCCCTGTAACCCTGCAAGAAGGGCGCGCGCGGCATTGCGCTCAGAGTGTGGGGATCGACCGGGCCAGGCCCGGCTAGCGGGAGTTTTATTCGTCCGATGGCGCGAAAGAATTATCTTTTTACCAGCGAATCCGTGTCCGAAGGACATCCAGACAAGGTTTGCGACCGCATTTCCGATGAAGTTGTCGACCTGTTCTATCGCGAAGCGATTGCCCAGGGTATGAACCCGGCGCAGGTGCGGGTTGCCTGCGAAACCTTGGCCACGACCAATCGCGTGGTGATCGCGGGTGAAACACGGGGCCCAGCCTCGGTCACGCATGAAAAGATCGAGCAGGTGACACGCGCGGCCATCAAGGATATCGGCTACGAGCAGGAGGGATTCCATTGGCAGACGGCCAAGATCGAGATCCTGCTGCATGGCCAGTCGAGCGATATCGCACAGGGCGTCGATTCCACCGATAACAAGGATGAAGGTGCCGGCGACCAGGGCATCATGTTCGGCTATGCCTGCGATGAAACGCCGGATCTCATGCCGGCGCCGGTCTATTATTCGCATCGCATCCTGCAGGCGCTGTCGCAGGCGCGGCGCTCCGGCAAGGAGCGCAGGCTTGGACCCGACGCCAAGAGTCAGGTGACGGTCGCCTACAAGAATGGCAAGCCGGTCGGTGTCACGCAGATTGTTGTGTCGCACCAGCATACGGACGAGAGCCTGTCGTCCAAGGATATTCACAAACTGGTCGAGCCCTATGTGCGCAAGGCGCTGCCCAAGGGCTGGATCACCAAAGATACAGTGTGGCACGTCAATCCGACGGGCAAATTCTTCATCGGTGGCCCCGATGGCGACGCCGGCCTGACCGGGCGCAAGATCATCGTCGATACATATGGCGGCGCGGCACCCCATGGTGGCGGTGCGTTTTCCGGCAAGGACCCGACCAAGGTTGACAGATCGGCGGCCTATGCGGCGCGTTATCTCGCCAAGAACGTCGTGGCGGCAAAACTCGCCAAACGCTGCACCATCCAGCTCTCCTATGCGATCGGCGTTGCCGAGCCGCTGTCGATCTATGTCGACATGCATGGCACCGGCAAGATCGAGGAGCGGAAGCTCGAAAAGGCGCTGGCCAAGGTGATGGATCTGCGGCCACGCGGCATCCGCAATCATCTCAACCTCAACAAGCCGATCTATGCCAGAACAACGTCCTATGGTCATTTTGGCCGTGCGGCGGACGCGGATGGCGGCTTTTCCTGGGAGAAGACCGATCTGGTAAAGGCGATCAAAGCTGCGGTGAAGTGACCGAGACCGGTCCGAAGTTCCAGTTTTATGGACGGCGCAAGGGACATGCCTTGCGCCGTCATCATTTGGAAGTGACCGAAAAGCTGCTGCCGCAGATCAGGATTGATCCAAATACACCCGCGATTGACGGGGATCGCGAAACCTGGCTGGAAATTGGCTTTGGCGGTGGCGAACATCTGGCAAACCTGGCGGAGCGCCACCAGAATGTGAGCCTGATCGGGGCCGAGCCGTTCATCAATGGTGTTGCGAAACTTCTGGCGCTTGTCGAGGCGAAGCACCTCGGCAACATCAGGATTCACGATGGCGATGCGCGTTATCTGCTGGCGGCGCTGCCGGCTGAATCCCTGGCCAGGGTGTACCTGCTTTATCCCGATCCGTGGCCGAAGCTCCGGCACAACAAGCGGCGGTTTGTCAATGCGGACAGTTTGCAGCAGCTTCACCGGGTGCTCACGCATCAGGGGAAGTTCATCTTCGCAAGCGACATCGCGGACTATGTGGCGTGGACGATTGAACACGTCAAAGAACACGAGGGATTCACCGGGCCCGGCGCAAACACAGACGTGCCGCCCGAGGATTGGGTCGAGACCCGCTACGAAACGAAAGCGAAAGCCGCTGGCCGAAGCACAGCGTATCTGGAATTCAGGAAACGGTGACGCAGAAATAATGGGAGCCAGTTGGTGCCGGCTCCCACGCAGTCTTACTGTTGCTGACCTTCAGGCTCCTCGCCTGCCGGTGGCGGCGGGTTTGGTCCATCGCCACGGCGGTGATGCATGCGATCCCTTCCACCGCGATCTTCCGGACCCATCATGCCGTCGCCATCGCGATCAGCGCGGGCAACCATGCCTTCGAGGGGCTTCTTGTACTCGTCAAGCGTGACCTTGGCGTCGCCATCCTCATCGAAACGCTGGAATTCGCGGACCATGCGCTCGCGATTGGCCTGCAGCCAGAGCTTCTCAAACTCCGCCAAATTCAGGCTTGCGTCCTTGTCGGCGTCGAACTGGCCGTGGGTGGCGGTGCGATTGGTGTCGATTTCTTCCTGGCTGATCTTGCCGTCCTTGTTGGCGTCATAGCGCTCGGCCATGTTCTCCATCATGCGGCCGTGACCATGGCCCCAGCCGTGGCCGCCCCAGCCGCCGCCGCGATCCGCATGGGCAAACCCTGCTGCCGCAACGAGACCCGCAAGTGCAACGCCGGCGGTGGCCAAAGCGATCTTCCTGTTCTTTGTCATGGACAAACTCCTTGTGGTGTTTCGATATCCCCTAGACGGGGAAAATGGCCGTTTCCGTCGCTCAATATGGTGAATTTACTGTAATATTTACAATTCTGGGTGGAACATGGTGCGCCGCGGCTGTGGCTATTGTAAGAAGGCCGGCGATACCAATAAATGCCGCTTACGGCGTGCCGGCCAGTACAGTTTTTAATGGAGTTTCGGGGAAATCATGAAGGGTATCATCCTTGCCGGAGGGACGGGTTCCCGGCTTTTCCCCCTCACCATCGCCGTATCAAAGCAATTGCTCCCTGTATTCGACAAGCCGCTCATCTATTACCCGCTGAGCGCCCTCATGCTGGCCGACATCCGGGATATCCTGGTGATTTCGACGCCGCATGATCTGCCGGCCTTCCGCAAGCTTTTGGGCAGCGGCGCGCAGTTCGGCATCAATCTCTCCTATGCCGAGCAGCCGCATCCCGGAGGCCTGGCACAGGCCTTTCTGATTGGTGAGGAATTCCTTGCCGGCTCGCCTGCCGCGCTGGTGCTGGGCGACAACATCTTTCATGGACATGGCCTTTCAGAACTGTGCCGCCGGTCCACGCTCCGCACCAAGGGGGCTACGGTTTTTGCCTATCACGTGCTGGATCCCGAGCGTTATGGCGTGGTGGCGTTCGATCCGGCGAGCGGACGCGCCATCGACATCGAGGAAAAGCCGCTCAAGCCCAAATCGAACTGGGCTGTGACCGGGCTCTATTTCTATGATTCCGATGTCGTGTCGATTGCCAAGGCGATCAAGCCCTCGGCGCGAGGCGAGCTTGAGATCACCGACGTCAACCGGGCCTATCTGGAGCGGGGCGACTTGCATGTGGAGAAGATGGGCCGGGGCTATGCCTGGCTTGATACCGGAACCCAGGAGAGCCTCTACGACGCCAGTTCGTTTGTGCGCACCATCGAGAACCGGCAAGGATTCAAGGTGTGCTGCCCGGAAGAAGTCGCCTTCGAGCGGGGCTATATCACCGCCGAGCAATTGCTCGAGCGCGCCGCGGCATTGGGCAAGAACGAATATGCCGCCTACCTGCGCAGGCGTGCCCAGGAAATGGCGAGCTAGGCCGATGCAAGTCAGAGCATTGGCGATCCCGGAGGTGCTGGAGATCATCCCGCCCAAGTTCGACGACCATCGCGGCTTCTTTTCGGAGACGTTCTCGCAACAGAAATTCGCCGAAGCCGGCATCGATCTGCCGTGGGTGCAGGACAATCAGTCACTGTCTCGGGCGGCAGGCGTGTTGCGCGGCCTGCATTTCCAGGCGCCGCCCGTGGCCCAGGACAAGCTGGTGCGGGTGGTGCGCGGTTCGATATTCGATGTGGCGGTCGACATCCGGCACAGTTCGCCGACATTCGGCAAATGGGTGTCGCTGATCGTTTCGGCGGAGCTGTGGAACCAGATCCTGGTGCCCAAGGGTTTCGCGCATGGCTTCATGACGCTCGAGCCCGACTGCGAGGTTGTCTACAAGGTGTCCGCGCCATATTCGGCTCTCCATGATCGTTCCGTCCGCTACAACGACCCCGCAATCGGCGTTGCGTGGCCAAGCCTTGGGGTAGCACCTGTGCTGTCCGACAAGGATACCAAAGCGCCGCTGCTTGCCGGTCTCGATACCGGCTTTAGCTATGACGCATTGCGGGGTTCGAAATGAAGATCATGGTGACGGGCGGCGCCGGCTTCATTGGCTCGGCGGTCTGCCGCCTTCTTGCCGGCATGCCTGGTGTCGCGGTGGTGAATGTCGACAAGCTGACTTATGCGGCGAGCCTCGAGTCGGTCGCGATGCTTGCGGACAAGGTGAACTATTCATTTCACAAACTCGATATCTGCGACCGGGAAAGCATGCTCTCCTGCATGCAGAAGGAAAATATCGACGCCATCATGCACCTGGCGGCCGAAAGCCATGTCGATCGCTCGATCGATGGCCCGGGCGATTTCATTCAAACCAATATTGTTGGAACCTTCACGCTGCTCCAGGCGGCGCGGGAGCATTTTGAGAAACTTCCCGGATCGCGTCGGGACAGGTTCCGGTTTCATCACATTTCGACCGATGAGGTGTTTGGCGACCTGCCTCTGGACGGCGGATATTTCACCGAGGATACGGCCTACCATCCGTCTTCGCCCTACTCGGCATCGAAGGCCAGTTCCGATCACCTGGTGCGCGCCTGGAACAAGACCTATGGATTGCCCGCCATCCTGTCGAACTGTTCCAACAACTACGGACCCTATCAGTTTCCCGAGAAGCTCATTCCGCTGATGATCCTCAACGCATTCCAGCACAAGCCATTGCCGGTCTATGGCAAGGGCGAGAATGTCCGCGACTGGCTCTATGTCGAAGATCATGCCAGGGCGCTGGCCGATATCCTGCTCAGGGGCGAGCCTGGGCAATCCTACAATGTCGGTGGCCACAATGAACGCAGCAATCTTGCCGTCGTCGAGACCATCGCAGCACTGGTCGATGACATGTCACCTTCGCCCGGCAAAGGCAGCCGCCGCGACCTGATCACCTTCGTCACCGACCGGCCGGGGCATGACCTTCGCTATGCAATCGAAGCCAGCAAGATAAAGCATGCCTTGGGATGGATGCCGCAAGAAACATTTGAGAGCGGCATTGCAAAGACGGTGCGGTGGTATCTGGATCATCAGGAGTGGTGGCAGCCCATCCGCGAAAAACAATATGCAGGGCAACGTCTCGGCGGGCGCAAATAGCCTTGCGCCTGCTGGTCACAGGCCTGCGTGGCCAGGTGGTTGAAAGCCTTAAGGCGAAGGGGGCCTCAGGGAATGGTCATTCCATCATTGCGGTTGGCCGGCCTGAACTTGATCTCGCTTCGCCCGGCGATGTGAAGAGTGTGCTGTCGCGGCATCGGCCCGATGCGGTGGTGAATGCCGCCGCCTATACGGCGGTGGACCGGGCTGAAAAAGAAGAAGCTCTGGCCTTTGCCGTCAATGCCGCCGGTGCCGATGCGATTGCCGAAGCATCGGCAGGGCTCGGCGTGCCGCTGATCCATATCTCGACCGATTATGTCTTTCCCGGCGACAAGCCAACGCCTTACAGCGAGGAAGACGAAACGGGACCGCAAGGGGTTTATGGGCGCTCGAAGCTCGCAGGCGAGAAGGCCGTGCTGGCGGCGCAACCACGCCATGCGATCTTGCGAACGGCCTGGGTCTACAGTCCATTCGGCGCCAATTTCGTGAAGACCATGCTGCGCCTTGCGGCAACACAGGATCAGATCAGGGTCGTCGCGGACCAGTCGGGAAACCCGACCAGCGCACTCGACCTTGCTGAGGCGATCATCGTGGTGGCGGAGGCCATGCTGGCCGATGCGCACCTGTCCGGCATCTATCATGTGGCAGGCACCGGCGACAGCACCTGGTGCGCATTCGCGCGGCACATTCTGGAAGTCAGCGGGAAACTGGGTGGGCCAACGGCAGAGGTTCTGCCGATTTCCACCGCCGAATATCCGACCCCTGCGAAGCGCCCTGTCAACTCGCGCCTCAACTGCGGCAAGTTCGCTCATGATTTCGGCCGGGGTTTGCCACATTGGCAGGAGTCGAGCGCTGCCTGCGTCGGCCAACTGTTGCAAAATCACACAGCCTGAAAAGAATTTATTAGCCCTTATTCAATAGAATTGTCGGAATAGCGAATCAGCCACGAATTGCGCCAGTTTGGCTCTGAAGATTTCTTGATTGGATTCTCAAAGCAGTTCATTGTGCTGGTTAATAGGGGAAGTTGGGGTAAATCTTAGTATGGCTTGGCTTGATGTCGTCAAAGGGAGCGGACCTGTCGTCGCCCGGGGGCTTCGAAAAGCGTTCGACCTGCGCCGCGAACGCGATATTCCAACCGTATCCATCTATTTTTCCGGGGCTTTGCGAGAACTCATAGGCGACAGACTGGGGGCGGATACAAAACCGATCCGCCGGGTATCTCCCACCGTTTTCGTCTGCGGCAATGCCGCTGTCATCGTTCGCTACGCCTCCCCCGAAACCCTGAATTTCCTTGAACGCCGCCAATTCGAGCGGCTGTTTTATGTGATCGACGACAACCTCCATTGCCTCGGCGATGGGGACGGCCTGCCGACCGATTATCGGCGCCGGCTCCTGGTCTACCGGGAGCGTGTGCTGCCGCGAATCCTCGACCTTGCCACCGATGTGGTTTCGCCATCCGACAAGGTTCTCAGCCATTTCCCGGACAAGACCTGCCATAGGCTCGATCCGGCACAATGCCATGACGTGGCTTCGCTTGAACATTTTGAAGGCGAAAAACCGATCAGCCTGGTGTTTGCGGCGAGCCGCTCGCATCTCGCAGATTTGCAAATGATCGAACCTGCCCTGGTGGCGCTGCTGGCGGACAATCCGGCGATCAACCTGACGATGTTCCTGGGGCAATATGCCCCTGATTCACTTCACAAATTGCCGAATGTGCGTAATTTCGCGCCGATGCCATGGGATGCCTATCGGCAATTCGTGCGCAGCAACCGGTTCCATATTGGCATTGCGCCGTCGCGGGATACGGCGTTCAACCAGTCGCGCTCGATCAGCCGGTTTCATGACCATGCAGCTTACGGGGCAACGGGGGTCTATTCCAACCAGGCGCCATTCTCATCGCTCGTCGCACATGAGAAGACCGGAATTCTGGTCAGCAACGATCCCGGCAGCTGGTATGGGGCGCTTTCCGACCTTATCCAGCGGCTTTCGGATGTGCGGCATATGGCGCAAGAGGCTGCCATGACGTCACTGTTACTTGGAGATACTTCGCGGACTGCAATGTTCTGGCGGCAGCAACTGGCGATTAACAACTAATCTGCGGCAATTACATCACGGCCATCCGGGCTTTCATGCGATGTTAGAGCATTTGCCTGTATTTTGGCCGAATTAGGGGTTATGTTTGCAGTCGTTGTTTGATGGTGAAATACCAGAGGCGGTATTGATCGCGCGGGTGGAGGCTCGGGTCCTTGTAGATTGGATCTGACCGCTGTGCGACAAGGAGTGGGAATGGGTTCTGGCGTTGAATGGGGGGCGAACGCATGATTCGCCAGGCGCTGCAGGCTTTTGTCGTCGCAGGTTTTGCTTCGGTGTTGCTGGCGGGTTGCCAGGGTATTCCCCGTTCCGGTCCTGCCGCCGCCTTGCTCAATGAAAATTCCGCCGATCTTGCCGGCTTCACCCTCATCGAGATGACGGCGGAAAACGTCCGGGACTACGCCGTCGTGCACCGCAGCGACCAGGGCGGAACCGGCGGCCTGCCTGCGGCGCCGGAGATCCGGTTGGCCTCGGGCGACCTGATCAAGGTTCGCATCGCCGAAAGCAAGGACGGGGGATTGTTCGCGCCGCTGGCTACAGGCGGTACCTCGTTCGACAATGTGCGGGTCGATCACAAGGGGAATATCTCGCTGCCCTATGCCGGAAAAGTCCAGGTCGCGGGCCTCGATCCATCGAAGGTCGAAGACCGGATCAGGTCGCGTCTGGTTGGCGTGACATTCGAGCCGCAGGTCTATGTCGAACTGGTGGCGAACCGGGGCAGTTCCATCCTGGTGAGCGGCGAAGTGAAAAGTCCGGGCCGGTTCTCAATGCTCGAAGGGCCTATGACGCTGCTCGATGCCGTCAGCAAAGCTGGCGGATCGACGCGCGAACCACATCTGGTCGATGTGGTGGTGCGGCGCGGCAAAAAGGTGGCGCGGGTGCCGCTCTCGCTGGTGCAGGGCGGGCGCAACGCGGTGCTGTCTCCCGGCGATGAAGTCACGCTGGAAGCCAATCTCAAGGTCTTCAATGCGCTGGGTGCGGTCACGAAGACCGGCCAGGTGCAATTCTCGAAACTCGATCCGACCCTGCTCGACGCGCTGTCGCAGGTCGGTGGCCTGTCGAACACCACGGCGAACAACAGCGGGGTTTTTGTTTTCCGGCTGCGTGAAGACCACGCCCGCAAGAACGGCCAGGGCAACTGGCTAGCAGATTCGGTGATCTTCAAATTCGACATGTCGAAGCCCGAAACGATGTTCATCGCCCAGGCATTTGCGATTGAGCCAGATGACACGATCTATGTGACCAATGCGCCGACGGTCGAATGGCTGAGGACGCTGGCACCCATTGCCCAGACGATCGCAACAGTCAGGGGCACGGCCCAAACCACGGTCAGTCTCGACACTCTCGGCGAGCCGTAGCACTATATATCGTCATTGTTCGGGAAGGCTTTGCCATGACAGTCGCTGTCTTTGGGTCGATCAATACTGACGTGAACGCCTATCTTGACCGCCTGCCGAAGCCCGGAGAAACGCTGCACGGTTCGGGTTACAAGATCGGGCTGGGGGGCAAGGGCGCCAACCAGGCGGTCGCGGTGCGGAAGCTGGGCAGCGACGTGAAATTCGTTTGCCGCATCGGGCCGGATATTTTTGGCGATACCGCCATCAACGAAATTGCTTCTTACGGTGTGACCACAGACCTGGTGCTGCGCGATCCCAACGGCTCGACCGGCCTAGCGCTCATCAATGTCGGCGCCGACGGTGAAAACGCCATCTCGCTGATTGGCGGCAGCAACATGACTCTCGATGAAACCGATGTGGCGCGCAGCAAGACGGCGCTTGAAAATGCAAAGATCTTGCTGTTGCAGATGGAAGTGCCGTTCGCTGCATCGCTGGCGGCAGCGCGCGTGGCCAAGGCGGGCGGTGCCACCGTTATTCTCGATCCGGCGCCAGCGCCGAAGAAGCCCTATCCCCGCGAGGTCTATGATGCCGTCGATGTGCTGACGCCGAATGAGCTTGAGACCGGATCGCTGGTCGGATGGCAGCCGCAGAACAAGGAAGAGGGGCTCAAGGCAGCAGCGGAACTCAACGCGATGGGCGTCAAGATCGCCATCGTCAAGCTTGGGGCAAAGGGCGTGTGCGTCAGGGGGCTTTCGTGGGAAGGCTTCATTCCGCCGTTCAAGGTGACCCCGATCGATACCGTAGCGGCAGGCGATTCATTCAACGGCGGTCTTGCCTATGCGCTCGAGCAGGATATGCCCTTACAGCAAGCCGTGCGCTTTGCCGCGGCGTGCGGTGCGCTATCGACCACCAAGAAAGGTGCCGCCGCGGCCGCGCCTCTGTTTTCCGAAGTCGAAAAGCTGCTGCGCGCCTGAACGAGCCTACATCCCCGTCTTCTTGCCGGTTTCCAGGTAATAGTTGGCCTTCTTGCCGTAAATCGCGCTGCGCAGCACGCGGCGAATGGTTTCGGATTTGCGCAGCGGGTCAATCACGGCGCGAGCCGTGTCATGTAAGGTCACCTTGGCCGCATCGAGAACGGGTTTCTGGCCGGGGGGCTTCTGGGCCAGGCCATAGTGGCGAAGGGTTCCGTTCATCAGCCTGATCTTGTTGAGACGCAGCACTTCCGGCGTTTTCCAGGTCATGGCCATGGAAATGGAATAGTTGCCGCCGGTGCGCACCCAATGCGGCGCCATATAGGGAATATGAACGGCTTCGCCCGGCTTGAGCGCAAACACTTCGGCACGCTCTTCGAATGACTGGTCATAGTGCTGATTGCGGTGCTTGGAAGGAGAAATCTCCATGGCTTCTTCCGAAATCAGGCTGCGGTCATGGTTGTCGAAGATGTGGACGAACTTGTCGCCCCTGATCTGGATGAGGATGTTTTCTTCGGCATCGAGATGAAAAGGCGTCGTCGAGTTGGCCGATGAAACAAAGATGAAGCCCTGCAAATCCGAGTAGTCGCCCGGTTTCATGCCGGAAGCGCGGTTGGCCTCTTCGACAAAAGCCTTGAGCAACTCGTTGTAGGCGGCGTCTTCGTTGACGAATTTGATGACCATCCAGGCAGACGCGGTTTCGATGCGGCGAATGACGTCTTCGGCGGGCAGGTCGATCTTGGGCACGTCCTCGGGCTTGGTGCCCGGTGCAACTTTTCCGGAATTGTATTCAATGCGGTCGCGCGGCAGGGACTGGGCAAGCTCGACCAAGCGCTGCAACGTGAACAGCGGATGATCCGCCAGCGCATGCTTCAGGGTGAAGGGGCGCTTGAGGAATTTCTCACGGGCAATATCGGGGTCAACGGTTACGGTACTCATGATCGGTGCCTCTGTTTCACGCGGTAGTAAAGGTCTTTCAGTTTCTCGCGCCCGGTGCGGCGCAGATTTTCGGCAAAAGCGATTGCCCTGAATTGTGCAGGCGACATGCCAGGCCGGCCAATCAGCACATCGCCAAGATGCAGACGGTCGCGCCAGATATGGTCAATCATGGGATGGCCGGGTATGGCGCATGAATCGACAAGCTTGATGGCTGGATCGGCAAACAGGTCTTCGGTCGCATCCAAAACCAAAAGAACGCCTGGAGAGTACTTGGCGAATTCCTCATCAAAGGCAATCTTGCCGAGCCAGGCATGCGAGCCTTCGACCATGGCGAACATCATGGCCAGCGGGCGGCCATCAAGCGCCAGGTTCCAGAAGCGCAAATTCCCCTGTATCTGGAGGCTCTGAAGGCTTTCGCGCAGACAGTTCACGGTTGCCTCGTCGGCGGCCACGGCGGTGCCGGTGCGGCCCTTCCAGCCCTTGGCTTCGAGGTCAAGCAGCCGGTCAAGCCAGCCATTCACATTGTCCTGCGGCGTGAGCCGCAGGCATTCGAGCTCGCCGGTTTCGGCCAGCCGCGCCCTGAGCCTGCGATATTCCTTGCGCCGTTTGCGCTCGAAATTGTTCTCGAACCAGTCGTTGAATGATCCGGTGGGCTGCAAAGCAGCACGCTGCCATTCGCTCACCAACCGAACAGGAGCATCCAACTGGCCCGCCATACGGACAAGATTGTCCCAAAATGGACCAGATACGGGGATGGCATTGAAAAGAAATGCCGATGGACCGTCCTGGGTCAGGAAGGCGGCCAGCGTCTCGTCCACATGGTCTTCGCGAATATAGGGCGTGCCGGCGAAAGTCAGCGGGGTCTGCCACGACAGCAGGACCCGCAGCGGGAGACCGTAGCGCCATTTGCTGAGCCAGACCGGGAAGCGGCCGGTCAATTCACTATTCACGTGAATGAGCTGAGGCTCGGTTCCAAAGTATTTGTCCTGCGGATCGAGCCAGGATGCCGAAGCACCAAGAGCCGGCACCAGGGGTTCGGCATTGGCGATGACCAGCCTGGCCGTTTCGATGGGGTGCATGCCGCTGAGACTACGCTGTACCATGATCCGGTTTCCTGGTGCGCGCGAGATGCCGGTTGGTGACGAGCAGGGTGGTGATGGCCTCAAAGGCAAATGCGGATGTGGTGGCGACGGCCGCGCCGAAGATGCCCCACAGGGGAATCAGAACGATGTTCAGGACTGCGTTCAAAATCACGGTAAGCATGAGAATTATCGCCGCCGTCGATTGCCGACCTGAGACCACAAGCAAGCTTTGGGCCGGTCCGGCGAAGGCACGGACAAGGAGGCCGAGTGCCAGAATGAACATGATCGGATAGGCCACGGTGAATTCCGGCCCGAACAGGCGGAGCAGCGGGTAGCCAAGGCCCAGAAGAACGGCAACGCCAAAGAGCGACGGCCAGAAGGTCCAGTTCTGCATTTCACGCAGGGCGGGAAAAATATCCTCGTTGCGGCCCGTCGCGTAGAGCGCCGCAAATTTGGGCATGGCAACGGCGGCGACTGAGAAATGGACAAAACTCACGAGTGAAATGGTGCGGATGGCGGCGAAGTATATCCCGACCTGATCGGGAGTGACGTAAAGATTGAGCAGCAATATGTCCAAATTGAGCATCAGCAGGGAGAAGCCGTCGAGCAGCAGCAGGGGAACGGAAAGCGATATCCACCTGGGAATTGTGAAGGCCTTTGGTCCCTCTGGCAGGACTTGGGCCATGCGGGATTTCTGCATGAAATACTGTATGGCGGCGGTGACCCAGGTTGCGGCGATTGCCGCCAGTGCCGCGGACGTTGCGGAATGGACGTGGCCCTGCAGCGCAACGATGGCGATGAATACGAACAGCAGAATGGGGCGGAACACGTAAGGCGGCAGAAGCGCCAGGTCGATCCAGCCCTGCGCGCGGCCCACGCCATCCTGGAAGTCGGTGAGGGCATAGGCCGGAAGGGCGGCGAGGACGAGGGCCAGCGGCAGGACCAGCGGTCCCTGAACCACGCCAGCGGCGATGAGAGCCCAGCCCGCCAGCATGGCGAGCACGCCGGCTGAAATTGTGAGGACCCTGCCGCTGAAAAGGAATCCCCTGGCCAGTGCGGGCTTTTCGAGTTCGCGATACTCGGGGAGAAGACGGATGACCGAGGTGGCGAAGCCGAAGGTTAGGAGCGTGCCAATGACGGTGATCCAGATCCAGGCCGAGGTGAACAGGCCGAAATCAAAGGAACCCATCCAGCGCGCCAGGATCACCTGGCTGCCAAAGGCAATGGCGGCTGATAGAATGCGGATGAGGAAGGCGGTGATGGCGCCCCGGCCGGAGCTCGCGCGTTCGCCCGAGCCCATGAGCATGCCATGCACATGTCCTCGCAGGGGCTCCGGGAGGAACCTTACGCACTTAACGAGAATAAACACACTCACTCCACCTGTAGGTGAGAAGTGTAGCCGAGCCCGGCTAGGAACGCATTAAGTGGTGTAGTTAATATCGTGTAATGGCAACGGCCGCCACTCGTGCCGGCCGTCACAATTCATCGAAATGCGTTCAAATATCGGTTTTTGGCGCGAGGATCTGACGGCCCTTGTACATGCCGGTCTTCAGATCGATGTGGTGCGGGCGGCGCAGTTCGCCCGATTTCTTGTCCTCGATCCAGGTCACGGTGGCCATCTTGTGACCCGAACGGCGCATGCCGGCGCGGCTGGGAGAAGTCTTTCGTTTTGGAACGGCCATGGGAAAACTCCATAAATAAGGGGCGCTACACCTTGCAGGGGCGCCCTCGCGATGGCGGGCTTATAACCGAGGCTAGGGCCCGAGGCAAGTGAGATAGGGCGCCATGGCCGCCATGCGCGCCTGGATGCGGGCGGCATTGCGATTGACCCGTTTGGACGGCTTTCCGGCATTGCGCTTGATGGGATTGGGAAGCACCGCCGCCAGCAGGGCCGACTCGCGCCGTGTCAACTTGGCGGCCGGCTTGTTGAAATGATGCCGGGCCGCGGCTTCCGCGCCATAGACACCAGGGGCCCATTCGACATTGTTGAGATAAATCTCGATCATCCGGCGCTTCGACCAGACAAAATCCATCCAGTAGGCCAGCGGTAGCTCCAGGCCCTTCCTGATGATGCTGCGGCCATCCCAGAGGAACAGGTTCTTGGCGGTCTGCATTGAAATCGTGGAAGCGCCGCGAATGGGCTCCTCGTCATCGTCGAGGGCCTCATCGATGACGTCCTGGAATTCGATCCAGTCGACGCCCGAATGCTGGCAAAAGCGGGCGTCTTCGGAGGCAATGACGGCGCGCGGCAGCGACGAGGCAATCTGGTCGAGGCTGACCCAATCGCGGTCAATGCCGTTACCCGAAAGGGCGCGCAACAGCTGCAAATTGGAAAAGGGCGGCGGTACGACGGCATAGACCAGCGTCATCACGATCGGCCAGGCAAGCATGACAGCGGCGGCGATTGCAAGGCGCCGGGGCCAGGGTCCCAAACGCTTGCGGAACTCGCTCCAGGGCGATGTTTTGGACACGTCGGGTGCCGCCGGGATCGGTTGTGTTTCCGTTGTCATGACACTACACAGAGCGGGCTCTTAGCACAGGTTTTTTCCCGTGGCGTCATCTCCTTCCAAAGATTTCGAACAGATGCTCGCAGATGTGGCGGCACA
>JANMMJ010000243.1:0-51208 GCA_031373255.1 Hyphomicrobiales bacterium | reverse complement strand
CTTGCCGTCGGCGTGCACGGCATTCAGGCGCACGGCCACCTGGGCCTGGGGTTTATCGGCGGCAACGCGAAGGTGCACATAGCTCCGGCCGACCAGCGAGAATGGTTTTTTCAGCGGCGGGGCATCGAAGCACAGGGATTGGACATCATCTTCGCGCTGGTCAATGGCCAGTTCCGGAGCGATCTTGCCGAGCCCATACGCACACCATTCTCCCGACGTGAGGCCGGTTGACATGATGGAACAAATTGAGCGGGGTTTCGCCCTGGAGGGAGCCGGGAGAAGCGTGCCGTCGCCGAGATGGAACCTGGCGGGTTTGATGTTCTTCGAGGGCCAATCAGGCAAGCCAATCCAATGGCCCTTCCGTGCGTCAAAGTGCGGCTGAGGCGCTTCGCTTTCCTGGAGCCAGAGGCGCAGCGGTGGATCTTTCTCGACTCCGGTGTTCCTGCCCTTCAGCCATTTGTCCCACCAGCGATTGCATTCCTGGAGAAATCCGATGGCAGGGCCGGGAATGCCGACATGCGGATATTTGTGACCCCAGGGCCCGGCAATGCCTTTGGCGCCTGGCAGGTTCTCCACACTGCGGAACACGGCGGCGGTATAACCATCCACCCAGCCGCTGACATTCAGGACCGGAATCTCGATAGCGCTGTAGTCCTCGCAGACGGAACCGTGTTTCCAGAATTCGTCACGGCGCTGGTGCTCCATCCACAGCATGGGATAGCAATCGAGATTGTCGAGGCGGTGCTTCCACATGTCCTGCCAGCGATCCCATCCGACAATTTCAGGATCGGGCGGCAGTGACCCGCAGGTGAAGAAGTATCCACCCCAGTCGAGCGTATCGTTGAGGAGGCAGCCGCCCATGAAATGAACGTCATCAGCATAGCGATCGACCGTCGAACACAGGGAGATGACCGCCTTCAGGGCCGGGGGGCGGCGTGCGGCGACCTGAAGGCCATTGAAGCCACCCCAGGAAATGCCGATCATGCCGACCGATCCGGTGCACCATGGCTGCGCGGCGAGCCATGCAATGATCTCAAGCGCGTCATCCTGCTCACGCAGGTGATATTCGTCCTGGATAAGGCCGTCGCTGTCGCCCGATCCCGATATGTCGACGCGGGCCACGCCGTAGCCGTTGGCAGCGAACCAATAGTGAGTCTCGTCGTCACGCGTGCGGGTGCCGTCACGGCGGCGATAGGGAATGTATTCGAGGATGGCCGGGACCGGCCGATCCTTTTCACTCCTCGGCAGCAACAAGCGCGCGGCAAGCTTTCTGCCGTCCTTCATCGGGATCCATGCAATCTCGACATTTTCAACACTGTCGCGATAATCGTGAACTTCAGCGGCGCTCGATGCCATGTTGCCTCTCAATTGATTTGATGGTCAGCTAAGGCAGTTCCTTTTCATCTGTCAACGCGAGGGCCTATGACATTCTGGCAATTCAGCACTGCGAGCGCGCTTCAGGGCGATTGGCTGTTCCCTACGGAAACGCGATTCGGGGCGGGCCGCATCGGCGAGCTTGCGGATGTGCTGGGGCAAATTGGAATCCATCGGCCGCTGATTGTGACCGACCGGGGGCTTACCGCAACGCCGGTACCGGACCGCATTGTTTCACTTGCCAGTGAACGAAGCTCACCATTGCTTTGGGCGGATGCGGACCAGAACCCTACAGGCGAACAGGTGATGGCAGGCGCCGAAGCGTTTCATGCGCACCGGGCCGACGGGGTGATTGCCCTTGGCGGCGGCGGGCTCGATTGTGGAAAGAGCGTTGCCCTGCTTGCGGGACTTGGCGGCGATCTGTGGCGCTTTGCCTATCCGCGCAGTCTCGAGGTGCAGGCCGAGCGAAGCAAGGTTCCGATCATCGCGATACCGACCACGGCGGGAACCGGGGCCGAAGTCGAGGCGAGCGGCATCATTACCAATACGGCGAAGCCGGTGAAGTGCGGCATCGTCAATCTGTCGATGATGCCGCGAGTGGTGATCGCCGATCCGGAATTGACGCTAACGTTGCCGCGAAATCTCACTGCCTGGACGGGCATGGACGCGCTGTCTCACAATCTTGAAGCACTTATGGTCAGACAATTTCATCCGATGGCGGATGCGATCGGCGCCGCCGGTGTCAAGATGTGCCATGACTGGCTGCCACGGGCTGTCGAGAACGGCTCCGACATTGTTGCCCGATCGTATATGATGGCGGCGGCGATCATGGGGGCCACATCTTTCGTCAAGGGGCTTGGAGCGATGCATGCGCTCAGCCATGCGATCGGGGCGCTCAACAATACGCAGCACGGCCTGACCAATGCGGTGCTGATGCCCTACGTCATGCGGTTCAACCGGCCGGCCATCGAAACGCCAGTTGCGGCGCTCGCCGGCTACATGGGGCTTCCGGCGACATTCGATGCCTATTTCGACGCGATGATGGGCCTCAGTGAAAGGATCAACATCCCCAGGCGGATAACGGACATTGGCGTGGAAAGGAAGGATTTCGAGCGTCTGGCCATCATGGCGCTGCCCGATTTCAACGCAGGCTGCAATCCGCGTCAGCTTGATGTTCCATCGCTGGTTTCGATACTGGAAGCTGCGGCCTAAACCAGATCGCGCGGGATGCGGAGCGACCAGTCGCGCTGGTGCACGATGCTCTCCCCTTCGCGGACGTCGAGGTTTGCATTCAGAACAAAGTCATCCCGGGTCGCCGTCATCGCGATGCGGGTGTCGATTGTTACCGACCAGTCTTCGCGCTTGTAGCGCCTGACGTAATGCGTATCGAGCCTGGCAGAAAGCGGATCGCCTGCGTCGATGGTGTATTTGAATTCGGAACGCAGGCCGAGGATGAACCCGGTGCTGTCGATCATGTGCAGGCCATCATCATTGATGCGTTTCAACTCGGTGGTGCCAGTGAAGGCATCGAAATGAACCGTCCAGCTATTACCCGGCGGTTCAAGTTCGGTCTGCGCCAGCGGGGCCGATGATTCTGCCGCTCCAAGACCCGGCAACGTGTGATCCAGCTTATCGACACTCCGCACCGGGAGTGAAAGGGAGCTGCCATTACAATCAATGATCAGGCTATTCGACTCGGGCGAAGGCCAGACGATTGGCCAGTAGGCGTTGGATATGGCTATGCGAATGCGATTTCCCCTGCCGAAGCGGTGGCCGATGTCATTGAGCCTGAGCGTTACGGGGTATAGTTCGCCCGGGACCAGGGCCTCCGGACTTTCATGCCCGTCACGATGCGTAAGATTGAGCAAACCAAAGCTGACGCGCGTGGACGCGCCATCCGGGAACACCTCGCAGAGCGTTGCTGCCACGAAGGCGCAGGGCTTGTTGCTGGCGGCGGCGAGGCGGAGTTCCGGCGCGCCGAGCACGTCGATGTCTTCGGATAGCGGTTCCGTATCGAAAATGAGCTGGCCGCCCATCTCCTGACGCTGGTCAAGCGGCTGATCGGCCCACGAACCATAGGCACACCATTTTCCAGCAGCAAGACCTGTCGTCTGCAAAGATGATATCGAGACTTTTTCTGTACTGGCCGGGCCAAGCCTGCCGGGCGCCAGCGCCAACATGAGTGGCTTGTCCCGCCCGGGCGGCCAGTGCTTTTCATCAACCCATTTGCCAGGCTTTTCCGGATTATAGCCGGCGGGCCTGATCGGATCCTCGATCCAGGCGCGCAGCACGGGCTCGTCCATTACGCCCGTGTCGATACCTTTCAACCAATGATCCCACCAGCGCAGGCACTCCTGCAAAAAGCCGATCTGCGGACCCGGCTTGGCAAAGTGTGGATATTTATGCGCCCATGGGCCGACGAGTCCGCGTCGAGGCCCTTTGAGATTTGCGAGCAAGCGGAAAACGGAATTGGTGTAACCATCGGCCCAGCCGCCAACGGCAAACACCGGACATGCAATGGCGTTCCAATCCTCGCAAACGGAACCTTGGCGGTAAAAGTCGTCGCGGCGCTGGTGCCGCAACCAGTCCTCGATCCAGAAACCGCTTTCCCGGAGCCTGCGGTTCCATTGCTCGCGCCAATCCGGACCGGCAATTGCGGGATCGGGCGGGGCAGCATTGAGGGCAAACATGGTCGAGCCCCAGGATAACTTGTCGAGCAGGAGACAGCCGCCCATGTAATGGATGTCGTCGGCATAGCGATCGTCGGTGGAGCAAATCGATACGACGGCCTTGAGCTGGCAGGGCCGGAGTGCTGCCACCTGGAGGCCATTGAAGCCACCCCAGGAAATGCCAATCATGCCAACTTTGCCGGTGCACCAGGGCTGCCGTTCCAGCCATTGCAGGATTGCAATCGCGTCATCCTGCTCCTGCTTCAGGTATTCGCCCTTCAGCACGCCTTCCGATTGGCCGGAGCCACGAATGTCAACGCGGACGGATGCATAGCCATGGCCGGCGAAGTAGGGATGGGTGAGAGAGTCGCGCTCTGCCGTGCCATCGCGGTAGCGATAGGGCAGATATTCGAGGATGGCGGGAACAGGATTTTTCTCTGAGTCTTTCGGCCGCCAGATGCGCCCGGCGAGGTGCACGCCATCCGGCATCGGTATGCGGACGTTGTCGTGGATTTCTATTGCAAACGGAAAATTCTCTACAACCCGCATCGCGCCCCCAAAAAACTGACGCGCCATATCAGCATGTCAGATTTGGCGACGCCAGTGCGTTGACGGCGTATCAGAATACGATGATATCTCCATGCGTCAGCGCCAGACCTGCATCAAGGATCGCGAACCGGACCTGGGCTGCGCTGCCGGAACCGTCCTTGTCATAATAGAGAGCGCCGTTCGCGTCGTCGTAAATGATGCGATCGTTGGCGTCATGAGCCTCGGTTCCGATAACGAATGCGTCTGCACTGAGTTTTCCCGGAGCAAGCGCCTTGAAGACCGAATTTTCCAGCCTGATTCTGTCGATACCGGTCTCGAAATCGGTAATCGTGTCGGTATTGCCGCTGGCGCTCAGGAAGCTGTTGAAAACGAACTTGTCGGCTCCGGAATTTCCCGTCAGCGTATCGTTGCCGCTTCTTCCATTGATGAAGTTGACCCCGGAGTTGCCGTTGATGATATTGTCCAGAGCGTTGCCGGCCGCAATGATGTCCCGGACACCCGTCAGGTTTAGGTTTTCGATGTTGCCGCCGAGAGAGTAGCTGACCGAGGAGTTGACGGTATCGGTGCCGCCGTTCCGCAACTCGATTGCCTCGCCGCGATGATCGACATTGTATACGTCGTTACCCTTGCCGCCCTGCAGGCGGTCAATACCCCTCCCGCCAGTCAGAACGTCATTGCCATTGCCGCCGAGCAAGGTGTCATTTCCCGCGGCCCCGAGAAGGCGATCGCGGCCAAGACCACCGGTCACAAAGTCATTGCCCAAGCCGGCATTGAGCAGGTCGTTTCCGCCGCCACCGGCCATCGTATCGTTGCCGCCGCGGCCGAAGACGTGGTCACTTGCGCTCGAGCCAACAATCGTCTCGGCATCAGCGTCGCCGGCGATGAAAACGAAGTCGCCGCCGTCAAACCCGCTGAACTGGAATGCGGAGATGTCAAGGGCAGTGGACGATCCCATCATAATCCGCAGCGCATCCTGGCCGTTGGCAGCGCCCTCGATCAGCAAGCTCCGCGAAAATCCGTTGTCAATCTGGCTTGCGCCGATTGTTATGGTTTTGGCACCCGTGAATTTTTCACCGAACTCGAGACCTTCGATCGATGAGAACGATGCGACACTCAGATCCACACTTGAATTGGCGAGCACCTTGTCGACGCCGCTGCCACCATCGGCGAAGTCACCGCCAATCACTTCGCCAATCTTGAAAACAAAGACATCGTTGTTGTCACCACCCCGCATGAAGTCGGCGCCTGTGCCGCCATCCAGCGTGTCGGCGCTGTAGCCGCCGAAGATCGAGTCGTTGCCAGCCCCGCCCGAAAGCAGGTCACGCTTGCTTCCGCCGTAAAGGGCGTCATCGCCACCCAATCCAACAATCGTGTCATTGCCGCCCAGGCCATTGACTGTGGCGCCTTCGACGCGCGAGGTGAGGGCATCACGAAACTCACTGCCATTGATGACGTTGTCGCGCGGATCGAGAATGACCTGGGAAATTTCGCTCG
This sequence comes from Hyphomicrobiales bacterium, assembly GCA_031373255.1. Lineage (GTDB taxonomy): Bacteria > Pseudomonadota > Alphaproteobacteria > Rhizobiales > Aestuariivirgaceae > JANMMJ01. Next base: position 45,122 of record JANMMJ010000243.1, on the reverse strand, counting down.
ATGCGTTGGCGAAGGTGACGAGAATGCGGCCATCATGGGCCAGCGATGTTTTTGCGTCGGCAACGGCAGCGCCGGTGGCAATGGTGACGATGTCGCCGACGAGAGCGCCCGCAGCATCAAAGCGCTGGCCGACCAGTTCGCCCGCGGCTCCATCCTTCCAGGTGAGAAAGAATCCACCGTCCTTGAGTGCGACCGCATCGGCACCCGCCGGGGCCGTGGCTCCGGCTGCGACCTGAAAATTCGCGGTGACCACGGCGCCCGAATTGCCGCGGACCTCGGCCCTCAATCCACCTCCAGCGCCATCGACCCAAGCAACAACGAAATTGCCGGAGGCGAGTGTTGCGACCTGAACGTCGGAACCGTCGGAGGAAAGCTCGGTGACTGAGCCCACGGTCGCGCCCGCCCCATCCATGATCTTGAATTCTACACTGGTCTGACCGGTGCTCTCGCGCTCATAGACCGTGACCAGGTTGCCGGTCGCCAGTATGTCAGTTTCTGCGGAAGCCTCTGTGTCGGCACCATTGTTATCGGCAGCCTGGAGCAGGGCGCCGGCGGTCCCTGTCGCCAAATCGACGATGCGGGTCACAGTATCCGTATTGCCGAGCGTGGTCCGTTCATATGTAACGGCGATGCTCCCGCCGGCCAGCACGATAACTGAAGGATTGGCGTTTTCGGTGCCGCCGATGGTGCCGGTATCGACCGTCCCGCTGTCGATATGAATTCCGTACTTGTTATAGACGTTGTAACGGATCGCGGCATTTTCGCCATTTGCGGCGCCACGGTCTTCATAGACGACAGCAAAGCCGCCGTCGGGAAGTGCGACGATATCGGCGTTCTGCTCGTTGGCAGAAGTGAAATACTCATTCAACTGGAATGGCGTCCCAGCCGGGTTCCCGGTGGCATTGAAGATCTGTCCGATGACATCGGTACCCGCCGATGCATCCACATTGTTTGCGTCGTCTACCCAAACCGACAGGACGCGGCCATCAAGCAGCGTTACGCTTTTCGCCGCATTCTGGTTACCGGCCGTTGCAGAAGAATTGACGGTGAATTCAGGCAACCAGATTGTTGGCGTCGTGGTCATTGGGGAAAATCCTATGTTGATCTACTTCGAGCCGCTTGTGCGCATGGCCCCGCTTTCCCGCAGGACCAAATCTTCGGAAAATGTCTAGAATAAGCGCCGCATTGCTTTAAAAATTTACAGAAATTGTTTGATCAACACTAGAATAATTGAATATTAACTACATGTTTCCGGATAGTATTCTGAACCATTAAGGTTAATCTGTTCTGCAAAGCTGCTATATACAAACAATACTTGCAGTGGAGATCAAGCGGGCAACCTTCGAATGAATTATCATTCAATATAAAGCTCATTCACCCAAGCCCAGCTTTGCCGCCAGGCCGATGCGCTGCAGTTTCCCCGTGGCGCCCTTTGGAATTTCATCGAGAACAAGGATGCGGCGCGGCACCTTGAAATCGGCAAGGCGCAAGCTGGCAAAAGACCGGATATCACTTTCGCTGGCATTCTGGCCCTCACGGAGGACAACGGCAGCCGCGACTTCCTCTCCAAGCTTTTCATGCGGCATGGCGAAAGTGACAACCTGGGCCACGGCAGGATGAGTCATCAGGACGTCGTCGACCTCGAGCGGCGATACCTTCTCGCCACCCCGGTTGATAATTTCCTTCAAACGGCCGGTCACGCGAAGATAGCCGTCTTCATCAAGTTTTCCCTGATCGCCGGTGTGGAACCAGCCATGGGCAAAGGCTGAGGCATTGGCTTCTGCGTTCTTCTCGTAGCCGCTTGTGACATTGGGGCCACGAATGACAATCTCGCCGGTTTCGCCAGCAGCGAGCAAATGTCCGCCGGGCGCCATCACGGCTACTTCGGGACCGGCAGAAGACCCAACACTTCCCGGCTTACGGAGGCCGGGCGGCAAGCGGTTTGACGTCATCTGGTGCGCGGCTTCCGTCATGCCGTAGGATTCGATGACCGGGCAGCGGAACGTGGTTTCAAGTTCTTGCATCACCTGTGCCGGCAATGAAGCTGAAGACGAGCGCACGAAGCGCAGGCGAGATGCAGCCACCGCTTCCGGATTGCGCGCGGCGCGGGCGAGGATGGCCTGATGCATGGTGGGAACGGCGGTGTACCAGGTCGGATTTTCGTGGTTCAGCCAATGGTAGAAGCGCAATGCATTGAATCCCGGCGTGCAGCATACGCTGGCGCCGGCTGCGAGCGAAGACAGGACTGCGGCGATCAGGCCGTGGATATGAAACAGCGGCATGATGTTCAAACACCGATCTCCCGGTTGCAGCCCGAGCGTCGCGCCAATATGCCTAGCGGAGGCTGCAAGGTTGGCGTGGCTCAGGGGGACCAGCTTGGGCCGCGATGTCGTACCGGAGGTGTGGAGAAGCAGGGCAATATCGTCCGGCCCGTCCGGCGCGGCAGTTGGCGACGAAAGGGCACGGCAGGCAAGCGAAAATTGACCGGCCGGCCAATCGAGCGAAACACCCAGCTCAATGATCGCGATGCCAAGTTTCCCGGCGACGCCGATGGCGGGGCCGGTTTCGTTTTCGGTTACGACGATTGCCCTCGCGCCAATGTCGGAGAGGTAAAATTCAAGTTCATCGGCGCGATAGGCTGGATTGAGTGGCGCGGTTGCGGCTGCGGCGGCAATCGAAACGAAGGCCGTGGCCATCTCGGGACCGTTGGGCAAGACAATGGCAACACGGTCTCGCCTGCCGATGCCAAATTGCCTCAACCGATTTCCGGTCTCTGCCATCAGCTGGCGGAGTGCACCATGGGTGAGTGGGGCTCGATCGGGCGCGAGGATGGCCGGGGCGTCGTCCGCGCCAGCGGCGATTTGCCGGATCAGAAGGGAGGAATCAGACAACGCGCACCTCAAGCTCGCCGATCATGTCGATATGGCCCGAAATCACGTCACCGCGACTGACCGGGCCGACGCCGGAGGGCGTGCCCGAGAAAATGATGTCGCCCGGCATGAGGGTGAACAGGCCTGAAAGAATGCTGATGATTTCCGGCACCTTCCAGGTCATCTGCTTCAGGTCGCCGGTCTGCCGGCGCTTGCCGTTTACGTCGAGCCAGATCGCTCCTGCCGCGGGATGGCCAATTGCGCTGGCTGGCACAAGAGGGCTACACGGGGCAGAAGCTTCAAACGCCTTGCCGACCTCCCATGAACGGCCTGCGTCCCTGGCTTTTGCCTGCAGATCGCGGCGGGTCATGTCCAACCCCACGGCATAGCCAAAGACGCAATTGAGGGACTGGTCAGGCGGAATATCCTTTCCACCGGCCCTCAGAGCGACAACCATTTCGATTTCATGATGCACGTCGTTTGAGGCGGGCGGATAGGGAAATGATCCATCCAGGACCAGGTTATCGGGGTTCTTCTGAAAGAAGAACGGCGGCTCGCGATCCGGATCTCCACCCATTTCGATGGCATGCGACGCATAGTTCCGTCCGACGCAATAGATGCGGTGCACCGGGAAAACGGAATGGGATCCCCTTACCGGGAGGATTGCCTGGGCGGGTTGGGGAATGATGAATTGCACAGTTCACTCTCTCCTCGAAGCTGCGCACAAGATAAGCAGCATTGTGGCGCCAAAGCCAGACGGGCCATTGGGGTTTGCGTTTGATCACGCCGTTAGCTGATTGAAAACCTGGCGCAGTTTGATCATGCCTGCCCGTGTCGTCTTCTCATCCACCGCCGCAAAGCCCATGACAAGCCCCTGAATTTTTGAAGTGTGGCGATACTGGATCGACAGGGGCGAGACATTGACACCGGCACGCCTTGCGGCTTCGGCGACCATGTGATCATCCAAAGGTGTGCGAAACAGGCCGACAAGCTGGATTCCGGCTTCAGTCCTTCGCAACGATATCCACTCGCTAAGGAATTCGTTGCAGGCCTCCAAGAAATACTGGCGGCGTGCGGCATAGAGCCGCCGCATCTTGCGCAAATGCAGGGTCAAATGGCCATCGTTGATGAAATCGGCGAGGGCCGCCTGGGTCAGCAACGGGGCAAACTGGCCGGTGACGCTGAGTGCCGCGACAACGCTTTCATGGATGGCTTCAGGCACCACCATGAAGCCAAGCCGCATGGCCGGGAACAGCACCTTGGCAAAGGTGCCTACATAGACGACGCGGGTCGATGAGCTGATGCCCTGAAGTGCCGGGATGGGCTGGCCCTGGAAACGATATTCGCTGTCATAATCATCCTCGATGACCCATGAGTTCGACGCTTCGGCAATGCGGATCAGGTTCAGCCTTTGCTGCATCGGCATGGTTATGCCGAGCGGGTGATGGCAGGAGGGTGTCACAAAGATCAAGCGCGGGCGCTGGTCAGGCGGAACGAGATCCCATCCGGCGTCACTGACGTCCAGCGGGGCAAGCCTCGCCCCGGCCGAAAGGAAAGCGGCGCCCGCGCCATAATAGCCCGGCTCCTCCATCCACACTGTATCGCCCGGATCAATCAGGATGCGGGCAAGAAGATCGAAGGCGGATTGAGCGCCGTTGGTGATGACGATCTGGTCAGGCGTGCAGCGGACGCCACGTGAAGCGATGAGGTAGCGCGAGATAGCTTCACGCAGGGCCGGGTATCCGGTTACGTAGTAGGTGCCGAAAAGGTCATGCCGGGCCAGCCGGGCGCGCCGCGTCAGCAGACGTGACCATGTGTCGAAAGGAAAATTTCCCGGATCGGGAAGGCCCGGATGGAAGGCCAGCACGTCCGGCGAGCCATGGTGATAGGGCTGGGCCGACATGACCTTGCCGCGCTCGGAGATGCCGCTGCCGGTGTTCGGCGGCACGTCTTTCGCTGTGACCGGGCTTGCCGGCAGGTCCTTGACCAACGGTGGGGCCCCGCGGCGAGTGTTGAGATATCCTTCGAGTACAAGTTGATCATAGGCGGCGATGATCCCGTTGCGCCCAATACCCAAATCCCTGGCCAAAGCGCGGGTCGAGGGAAGTGCCGAGCCACTCGGCAGCGCCCGTTGCTCGATCAGCGATCTGAGTTGCTCATAGACCTGGCGTGGCAGGTTGGCAGCCGTATCGCGATCTACAGCAATACCATCGAGGAGCAGACTGGCGGTCAAACTGGTTCCTGAAAATGATGTATTTCTGGTTCTCACGTTGGAACCATTGCCGTTGTAGGCTGAACCGCATCGTGGCGACAAGCGTCGAATCCGGGAACAGGAATATGCAGCGGGTGAGGGTCGGCATCATCGGGGCAGGCGGGATTGCCCAGATCGAGCACGTGCCAAACCTGCTGAAGCTCAACCGGCATTTCGAGATCACTGGCGTGTTCGATCCTTCGGCAAAGGCCCGCAACTTCATGCGGGAGCAATTCCGGCTCTCAGTTTTCGAAAGTCTCGAGGACCTGCTGTCGGTTCCCATGGATGCCGTGGTCATCGCGTCACCTGATGCACTCCATCTGGAGCATATCCTGGCCGCGTTTCAACAGGGGCTGCACGTCTTCTGCGAAAAGCCGCTTTGTTATGCGCCGACCGATATCGACCGGATCATCGCGGCGAGGGACCAGGCGGGCAAGGTGCTCCAGGCCGGCTACATGAAGCGCTTCGACCCGAGCTATGAAGCGGCGCTCGAAAGACTTCCCGGGAAGGCCGAAACGCTCCGCTATGTTTCGGTGGAAGTCAGCGATCCCGATGCATGGCCCTTCATCCGCCATCACGCCTTCGTGCGTGGCGATGATGTTGCGGATGACGTGATCCAGGCCACGCGCCAGAAGCAAAAAGAGCAGGTGGCGCGGGCCGTATCTATGCAACTGGATGACCATGCCTTTCGAGGGTTCTGCAACGCGTATTGCTCAGCGCTGGTGCATGATGTGAACGCGGTGCATGGCCTGCTGGATGCGATGGACGTTCCTGCCGGCGACATTGCCGGAGCCCAGCTTTTCGCCGCAGGCGATGGCGGGCAGGGGGCAGTCTGTCTGCTTGGCGGACAGGCCATGTGGAACATGGTGCATCTTGCCGTTCCGGCCCTGGCCGAATACCGTGAGCGGATCACATTCTACTTCGACGATGCCTCGCTTGAACTGGTTTTTCCATCGCCATGGCTCAACCATCATCCGACAAAACTGACCATCAAGCACAGTGAAGGCCACCGGCTTCATTGCGAGGATATCCATTCCGGATACGAGGAGGCCTTCGTCGAGGAACTCAAGGGATTTTGGGCGGCTGTTGTCCAGGGCAGCAAGCTTCGCAATAGCGCCGAAGAGGCGCGATGCGACATGGCGTTGCTCTGCGGCCTCGCGCAATGGCATGCGTCGCACCCGGTTAGTGGCATTCAGGGAGGCATTCGATGAAAGTTCGCATTGGCATCAATCCGATTACCTGGACCAATGATGACGTGCCGGAGCTTGGCGGCGATACGCCGCTTGAGGTGTGTCTCAGCGAAACCAAAGCGGCCGGATATGCGGGAACCGAACTTGGCGGAAAGTTTCCGCGCGATTCGGCGGTGCTGAAACCAATCATGCAGCGCCATGGTCTCGCGATCATTTCGGGCTGGTATGACGGGCGATGTGACGAAAAGGACATTAGCGCGGAGATGGAGTCCATCGGACCGCATCTGCAGCTTCTCAAGGCCATGGGCGCCCGGCACGTCGTCTATGCCGATACCTCGCGCGGCCGGCATGGCGCGATCTGGAATCCCATCTCCCAGAGGCCTGCACTTGCTGCCGACGAATGGCCAGCGTACGGCCGGAAGCTGACCCAACTTGCCGAACGCATGGCGGATTTTGGCGTGCGCATGGCGTTTCATCATCACATGGGGACAATCGTCGAAACCGACGCGGATGTCGGACTCCTGATGCGCCATACCGGCGAAGCGGTGGGGCTTCTCTATGATACCGGGCATTCGATCTTTTCGGGCGGCGATCCGCTGCAACTTGTCAAATCCCACGCCGGCCGGATTGTCCATGTGCATTGCAAGGACGCGCGCAAGGCCGTGCTGGAGCGGGCAAGGCAGGAGGACATGAGCTTCATGGGCGCGGTGATGGAGGGAATTTTCACCGTTCCAGGCGATGGCTGTATCGACTACGCTGCGATCCTGGGCGTGCTTGCGCAAGCGGGATACGCCGGTTGGCTGGTCGTCGAGGCCGAGCAGGACCCGAAAAAGGCGCATCCGCTGACCTATGCAACGATGGGATTCAAGAACCTGGCGCGCCTGGCGCGCGAGGCGGGGTTTACGGTCGAGAATTGATTGGGAGCCGCGGCGCTGGTGCGCCCAAGCTCCCGGCAAAGGAACCAGTGCCGAAAGGCTGCCTAGAAGCGGCAATGGCACATGGTCTGCGCAAGGCGGAAGCCAAGCGCAGAAGCAACGTACAGGAGGAAACATGTTCTGGTTTGCTAGGATTATGAAACCGATCATCGGCCTGTTGGCCGGTCTTACGCTGTTGTCCGCGGCATCGGGTATCGCCGCGGCGGATGAAACCCGCGTGGTTTTCGTTACACATGGTCAAAGTGGCGACCCATACTGGTCGGTCGTCAAGAATGGAATGGATGACGCTGCCAAGGCGCTTGGCGTGAAAGCCGAATACCTCGCGCCGGAGACCTTCGACATGGCGAAGATGGCGCAGATGATCGACGCCGCCGCGGCTTCGAACCCGGATGGACTGGTGGTCTCGATTGCCGATCCGGCCGCGCTCAGCGGCCCAGTCAAGAATGCCGTCGCTGCCGGTATTCCGGTCATTGTGATCGACTCCGGCGGATCGAAACTTACGCGCGAACTCGGCGGCCTGCTCTACCTGGGCCAGAGCGAATATGAGGCAGGGGTCATGGCCGGCGAGCGGATCAAAAAGCTCGGCCTCACCAAGGCGGTCTGCGCCAACCATGAGGTCGGCAATGTCAGCCTTGACGACCGCTGTGCCGGTTTTGCCAAGGGCCTCGGGGTTGATGTGCCGGTGCTCAACGGCGTCATGGATCCCACCGAAATGAAGAACCGCATCATTGCCTTCTTCAACACCAATGCGGACACGCAGTTCCTGTTGACCGTCGGCATCGGTGGCGCAGAACCGGGCCTCGCCGCGCTCGACGAAATGGGCCTGACCGGCAAGGTGAAGATCGGGACGTTCGATCTTTCGCCGACCATTCTGCAGGCCACTGCCGATGGCAAGATGGAATGGGGCATCGATGCCCAGCAGTACGCCATGGGCTATATTCCGGTGGTGATGTTCGATCTGTGGAAGAAGTACAAGATCGCGCCAATTGCCGATTATCCCACGGGCCCCGGCTTCGTCACCAAGGAAACGGCTGCCTCGGTGATCGATCTCGCCAAGCAGGGCAAGCGCTGACATGCACGGGCGGCCGGCATTGTCCCGGCCGCCTGTTTTAAGCTTGGAGCGACAGGCATGACGTCCGAAACCAAAGACGAAAGGGTGCGCTCGGTACCCTTTCTGGGCCGCTTGCTCGGCCGGCCTGAACTCGGCGCCATCGCCGGGGCATTGCTTGTATTTGCGTTCTTCGCAATTGCCGCCGGTGGCAGCGGCCTGTTCAGTGCCAAGGGGATCGTCAATTTTCTCGAGGTATCGGCCCAGCTTGGCATACTTGCGGCTCCCGTCGCCCTCCTGATGATCGGCGGGGAGTTCGATCTTTCCATCGGCTCGATGATCGGCTTTGCCGGGATTGTGATCGCCATTCCCATCATCGTTTGGGGCTGGCCGGTGTGGGCGGCGGTGCTGCTCGCCTTCTGTCTTTGCGGGTTCGTGGGTTACCTCAACGGGCTTCTCGTGGTGCGAACCGGCCTTCCTTCCTTCATTGTGACGCTTGGCAGCCTGTTCATGTTGCGCGGACTGACGCTTGGCATCATGCGCGGCGTTACCGGCCGCACCCAGGCTTCGGGCATCCACGAATATTCCAAGGATGATTGGATAACGCCGCTCTTTGCCGGACAGGTCTTTCAGGCGCCGGTCCGCTGGCTATCGGAGCTTGGCGTTATCGGAAAACGCGCTGACGGGCTGCCTTTGATCAGTGGCATTCCGGTATCGATCATATGGTGGATTGCATTGACGATCCTGTGCACCTGGCTCCTCATGCGTACGCGATTCGGCAACTGGATATTCGCCGCCGGCGGTGAGCCCAATGCGGCCCGCAATGTGGGCGTGCCGGTGGCGCGGACCAAGATCACACTGTTTGTAATGAGCGCGATGGCGGCAACGCTGTTCGCCGCCATACAGGTGCTCAATACCGGTTCTGCCGATACGCTGCGCGGCAACCTCAAGGAATTCGAGGCCATCATTGCCGTCGTCATTGGCGGCACGCTGCTGACCGGCGGCTACGGCTCGGCCATTGGCGCCATGTTCGGCGCGCTGATCTTTGGTGTCGTCCAGATGGGGATTTTCTACACCGGGATCGATACGGACTGGTTCAAGCTGTTCATGGGAGCGATGCTGGTGATCGCCGTGCTCTTCAACAATTTCGTGCGCGTCCGCGCCATGCGGAGCCGCTGATGAGCGCGCCCCTGATCGAACTGAAGTCCGTCAGCAAATATTTCGGCAGCGTGGTTGCTCTCAATGACGTGTCCTTCGATGTCCAGGCGGGAGAAGTCCATTGCCTGCTGGGCGACAATGGCGCCGGCAAATCGACGCTGATCAAGGTGCTGTCCGGCGTATATGCGCCGGACCAGGGGGAAATGCTGGTTTCTGGCGTACCGGCAAAATTTACTTCACCCCGGGAGGCGCTTGATATCGGGATAGCCACGGTCTACCAGGACTTGGCGCTGGTTCCCTTGATGAGTGTGGCGCGCAATTTCTTCCTGGGGCGCGAGCCGCTCAAACGCACCGGCCCGATCAAGCAGTTCGATGTGGCCTATGCCAACAGCACGGCTTACCGCGAGCTTTCGGAAATGGGCATTCAGTTGCGCAATCCCGAACAGCCGGTCGGGACGCTGTCGGGCGGGGAGCGGCAATGCCTCGCCATTGCGCGGGCGATCTATTTCGGCGCCAAGGTGCTGATCCTCGACGAGCCCACTTCGGCGCTGGGGGTTCACCAGGCTTCGGTGGTCCTGAAACTCATCGTGCAGTCAAAAGCGCGGGGCATTGGCGTAATCTTCATCTCGCACAACGTGCATCATGCCTATGTCGTCGGAGACAGGTTCACCATCCTGAAGCGCGGGAAAAGCAGCGGCACGTACCTGAAAAGCGACATTGAGCGCGACAGGCTGCTCAATCTCATGGCGGGCGGGCGTGAACTTGTCGATCTCGAACAGGAGATTGCCAAGCTCGGTTTGGGTGCCGGCGTGTCAGGCGTGCAGGGAAAGATTTGAACGTGGAGCGTGTCGGCGTTGCCCTGATCGGAACCGGCTTCATGGGCAAGTGCCATGCCATGGCCTATGGCGCGGTGAAGGCCGTCTATGGCGACGTTCCCAGCATAGACAGGATTGCGCTGTGTGACGCCGATGCGGCGCAGGCGCGGAAATCGGCAGCTGAATTTGGGTTCACCCAATCCACAAGCAATTGGCGGGACCTGCTGGCCAATCCGGCGATCGACTTGATTTCAGTTACGTCTCCCAATGGATTGCACCGCGAGATGGCGGTGGCTGCGCTGGAAGCCGGCAAGCATGTCTGGTGCGAAAAGCCCATGGCCCTGACGCTCGCCGATGCCGAGGCGATGCAGGCTGCGGCGGGCAAGGCCCATGGCAAGGTCACGGCGCTGGGCTATGGCTACCTGCGAAACCCGGCGCTGCAGCATGCAAGGCAACTGATCAGCGATGGCGCTATTGGCGAAGTCTTCGACTTTCGCGGCAGCGTCGATGAAGACTACATGGCCGATCCGGCCCTGCCATGGTCGTGGCGGCTGACACAGAAAGACGCCGGGCTCGGCACGCTGGGCGATCTCACCTGCCATCTGGTTTCGCTGGCGCATGAGCTGGTGGGAGAGATCGGCGATGTCTGCGCCATGGTCGATGTCGTGCATGGTACGCGGCCGTTGCGCGATGCGTCGGAGAGGCAAGCGCGCGTCGAGAATGACGATATCGCGCACGGTCTGGTGCGCTATCGCAACGGGGCGCGGGGCGTCCTGGTGTCGAGCCGCGTGGCGCATGGGCGGAAGAATGGCCTGAAGGTCGAGGTCCATGGCTCGAAAGGCATGCTCTGGCTCGACAATGAGCGGATGAACGAGCTTAACCTCTATCTTGCCGAAGGACCATTGGCGCAGCGCGGGTTTCGCCGGATCCTGTCTTCGCCCGATCATCCGGGATATGGCCAGTTTTGCCCGGCGCCCGGGCATGGCCTGGGCTTTAACGAGCTCAAGGTGATTGAGCTCAGCGAAATTCTTCGCGCCATCCAGGGACGTTCTTCTGCTGCCGTCGATTTTTCCAGGGGACTGGCAATCGAGCGGGTGATTCACGCTTTCGCACAATCTTCGAAGCAACAGGGATGGGTCCAGGTTTGATCCTCAGCCGGTCCTAGCGGCCTCATCAATTGGACAAACCTGCCGTGCTGGAGGAAGGTGGACCCTCCGAAGGGAGAAACATGCCTGTGCTGCTCGACGCTGGCGACATCGCCGCAGTCCGGACTGCTCCAATATTCTCAGGGCTGCCGGTTGCCGCCTTTGACGCACTGATTGCCGGCGCCACGATCAAATCGGTGAAGCGGGGAGAGCTTCTGTTCGTTCAGGGCGATCCTGCGTCGGCGGTCTTCGTGGTGCTGGACGGGTGGATCAAGATCTTCCGGCTGACGCCTTCGGGGAATGAGGCCGTGGTTGCGGTTTTTACGCGCGGGCAGAGCTTTGCCGAGGCGGCCGCCTTTACCGGCGGTCGATTTCCCGCAAGCTGCGAGGCCGTCACCGATGGGCGGCTGCTGCGCCTGAACAGTTCCGACCTGCTGCGGCTCATTCGCGAGAATCCCGAAATCGGCCTCGCCATGCTGGCTTCGACATCGATGCATCTGCACATGCTGGTGCAGCAGATCGAGCAATTGAAATCGCACACGGGAGCGCAGCGGGTTGCCGAGTTCCTTGGCTCGCTGTGTCAGGTTGCGTCAGGCGGCTGCACGATCAACCTGCCTTACGACAAGGTGTTGATCGCAGGACGGCTCGGCATGCAGCCGGAGAGCCTGTCGCGGGCTTTCGCCAAGCTCAAACCGTCCGGCATTCACATCGAACAGAACAAGGCAATCGTCGAGGACGTGGCGAGGCTACGCACATTTGCGGAGCAGGGCGGAGGGAGAGACGAATGAACGCCCGGCTGCAGCGGGTCCTGCAAGCCGTCGATGCGGCCAACGGGCTTGATCCGGCAAGGGTTTGGCACGATGGCGAGGAACTGGCGCAGGCGGTGGTCTATGGGCGGCGGATGTCGGCCGGGCTCGACAGCTTTGTCATCCATCCGAGCGAGTATCTGGCGATTGCGGCGCGAGCCCAGCATATCGAGCGCTGGACCATTGCGCGGCAGGCCTATCCGGAAGGCCGTATCGGCTACCTGACATGGCGCAAGGACCTGCAGAAGCATCATGCCCTGCGAACCGGCCAGATCATGCGGCAGGAGGGCTATGACGAGGCCGCGATCGGCCGGGTGGCGTCGCTGCTCCGCAAGGAGCGCCTGAAACAGGATCCCGAGGCACAGGCGCTGGAAGACGTGGTCTGCCTGGTGTTCCTGGCATTCGAGGCGCCGGCTTTCATTGCCAAGCATGACGATGGCAAGGTGTGCGCCATTCTGGCCAAGACCGCCCTAAAGATGTCGGACAAGGGATGGGCGGCCGCCGCAAAACTGTCACTGGACGCGCGCCTGGCGCGCCTGCTGAAAGAGGCGGGGGAAAGTCCGCCGGCGATTTGAGCCGCAGTGCCGAAATCGCGCCAAAACCATGATTTCCCATTTTCGGAGATACTGAGATACGGTGGCAGTGCATTCAATTAACCACCGCCTGCTTCAACGCCGTTCGAGATAATTGAATGCACTGTCACCGAATTCGAATCTTTGAATGCACTGTCACCGAATTCTGCGACAACGAGCTTGGCATTGTTGTGGAAGGTGCGCCACGACCTGATCTTGGTGATCGACAGAATTTTCTTAAGGCTTGCCCTGGTGTCTAAATCCTGATCGGGAAGATCGTCGAAAGATTTGTCGAGGGCTTCCAAGAGCCTCTTGCCAATAACTTCCGGATCGACCGACCGAACAGCAATTACCTCGGGCAAGCCGACGCCCAATCCATTGAGTGCGCGCGCGACCGGGTTGATCAGGATGAGATCACCCAGCCTATAGATGTATGAGCGTTTCACAAATTCCGGTTTCAATGTGCATCCGCAGCGTTGAATTTTACGCCTGACTCTTTCGCGTAACCGGGAGCCGGTTAAGCGCAACACCTCCAAGATGAGTGTTGTGCTTGTGGGCAGTTTGTCCGGGTGACCATCAAGGAGTGTTGACTGGTTTGATTCTGGTATTATTCTGGTCTGCATGAATGGCGTCTCCCCGGGGGAAGCGATTGTCCAGCAGATGCACCGCTACAGTGCTGCGGCGCGGCGCATCGAGCAGCAGATCCGCGATGGGCAGATCGCGGCCGGCAGCCGCATCCTGGGCGAGCGCGAACTTGCCAAAGTACTAAGTATCAGCCGGGTGACGCTGCGGCGCGCGCTTGGCGAACTCAAGGACCGGGGCATACTGGTTTCGGACGAATCCAAGGGCTGGTTCGTGGCGCCGCCGAGTGTCAGCGAGCAGAATGTGCTGCGCAGCTTCACCGAAATGGCCGCGGCGCGGGGCCTTGTGAGCAGCGCGCAGGTGGTGCGCAAGGCGGTGCGGCTGGGCAGCTTCGAAGAAACCGAAATCCTGCGCATGACGGCCGGCGCAAAAGTGTTCGACCTGGAGCGGGTGCGCATCCTCTCCGGCGAACCCGTCGGCATTGAAACAAGCGTCATTCCGTGCCAGCGCGCGCCTCAGCTTCAAGACGCGGACCTGGTTCATGGATCGCTTTATGCAGCCTTGCGCGAAGCAGGGGCCGGACCGGCGGTTGCCGACTATGTGCTGTCGGCGGTTTCGGCGAGCGCCGAGCATGCCCGCCTGTTGCGCGTCGCACCCGGGACTGCGCTGCTTGCCGCAAATGCCGTTGCCCGCGACGTCAATGCGGCTCCTGTGGAAATCAGCAAGACGGTATTCCGGGGCGATCGCTACCGCTTTCTCACTACACTGAAAGCGGAGCTGCGATGACGGCCGGTTATCTCGGGATCGACATCGGGCTTTCCGGTGCCAGGGCGGCGGTCATATCGCGGCGCGGCAGACTGCTGGCGCACGCGTCGATCCCGCAGGCCAACGGGAACCTTACGCCGCAGCGCCTTTCCAGCCTGATGGTTCACACGGTCCGGCGCGCGCTATCCACAGGTCCAGATGTGGCGATTGCCGGAATTGCCGTGTGCGCCTTCGGTCCAACGCCGGTTTTTCTCGACGCCGAGGGAAAGGTGCTCAAGCATCTGGCCCTGTTTTCTGCACAGCCGCCGCAGCGGGGCGCAGGCGGAGAAGAACCGGAGGATGACGACCTGGCGCTTCGCGTCAAGACGTTCCGCCGGGCAGAGCCGCGGCTTTTTGCAAAGGCCTGGCTGGTGTGCGACCTGACCGGCTATCTGGTGTCGCGCCTGACGGGACGCCTTGTGATGGATCATGTCACGGCGGAGGATTATGGGCGCCTTTCCCTGCCGCGCCACATTGCATTGCCAGCGCGCCTTGCGGCGCAGGATGAAGCGGGCGGGCTTACAGCTTCGGCGGCGCGGCGGCTCGGTCTTTCGCCCGGCATTCCGGTGGCGGCGGGGACCTACGACAGTGTTGCCGATCTGGCAGCCGCCGGTTTTGGCCGCGAACGCAAGGCCGTGATCATCGCCGGATCGACACTGGTCATCGGTACACTGACGAAGCATCGGTTGCGCGATGGCACCTTGCGCTCGATGCCGCATCTTGGAACCGGGTGGTTCTCCGGCGGCTGGACAAATAGTGCTGGAACGAGTCTTGGCCTCGCCGAGCGGCTGGTGGCAAAGGGCGGTAAGGGACACCCGGCGGCCACGCCGCTGCTGCTCCCCTATTTCGCCGGAGAACGGGCTCCTGTGTGGTCGCGGCAGGCCACTGGAGTTATTGCCGGGCTGACGGCCGCAACATCGGCGACGGATCTCCGGGCGGCCTTTGTGCAGGGCGTGGCACTTTCTGCCGCCGATATCGCCAGCCGGCTCGCAGCCGAATGCGGTGCGATCCGCAGATGGACGGTGACGGGAGGCGGAAGCCGAAACCCGCTGCTCATGGCGGCCCTTGCCGATGCGCTGGGGGCGCGGCTCAGCGTGGTCCGCGGCGCCGATCACAATATCGGACCGGCGCTCCTTGCCGCGCGCTGCTGCGGCGCCGGCGTGCGATTGCCCATTGTGCGGCGATGGCGCGGCGATCCCGCGATGCATCGCGCCTACATGGAGAAACTTCGCGTCTACCGGCAAGTGTACCAAGCCATCAGGCCGCTGATGGGCGAGATATCGCGGGTAACGGCGCTGGGGAGAAAAGCATCTTGAACCAGTCAATGCGATCGGCACACCTGACCGGCATCCGGAAGATGCAGATCGACCACGTGCCCGTGGTGAGGCCCCAGGCCGGAGAAATACAGGTGAAGATCGAAGCCTGCGGTGTGTGTGCCACGGATTCGCGCAAGTACGAGATCGGCGTGAACGATGGGCACTATCCGTTCAATCCCGGCCATGAATGGCTGGGCGAGGTTTCAGAAGTCGGGGCAGGGGTCACCGGGTTCAACGCCGGCGACCGGGTCTATGGCGATACCTATGGCGGCTATGCCGATTATGCCACCATCCGTGTCGATCCCATCGACTGGTCGCGCGGTCCCATGCACCTGCCCAAGACGCTCGACAGGCGGCGCGCCATCTTCATCGAGCCGCTGGCCGACTGCATTCATGCGGTTCGCGATCAGGCGCGGCTCGAGCCCGGGCAGAAACTTGTGGTCATCGCGGCCGGTGTTATGGGGCTCAAGATCATAGCCGATGCCGTCCGGCTCGGCTGCGTGGTCATGGCCGTCGAGCCGTTGCCTGAACGCCGCAAAGTTGCGCAGCAGTTCGGCGCGAGCATCACCGTTTCGCCGGACAACTGGGCTGAAGACGTTGCGGCCTGGACGAGCGGAAAAGGGGCCGATGCCGTGATCCTGACGGTGGGCAATCCGGATCTGGTTATGCCGTGCATTCGCGCCGCAACACAAGGCGGGCGCGTTGTGCTGTTTGCCGGGTTCGGGAACCGCCGGGAGGCGGTGCTCGATCTCAATGACATCCACTACCGCGAGATCGAACTGATGGGCAGCGAATGGATCGGCACGCCACCAAACCAGCGCCGCCACCGCTATGACGAGGCGCTTGAATTCCTGCTCGACGCGCGTGTTCCGTTTGACAGTCTGGTGACCTCCACCTGTACCTTCGGCACGCTCGAACAGGCGCTTGTGTCGCGCCAGGGCTTCTCCGGACTGAAAATCATGTTTACGCCCGAGGCGGATGAATGAAAGATCGCGAACGCCGGGGCGGTATTGGCAAAGACAAGGATGATTGCAGGTGAATACTGCCCCCTTCGCACAGGATCTCGATGGACGGATTGCCATCGTCACAGGTGCGAGCAGCGGCATTGGCGAGGCCACCGCTCTCGCGCTGGCGCGGCGCGGCGCCAGGGTTATCGCTACCGGACGCAACCGTGAACGGCTTCAGGCGCTGGCGGAGAAGCAGGCGCGGATCGTACCCTGCGTGGCCGATCTCATGGATGCTTCGGCGACAGATCACGTGTTTCGCACGGCCGCCGAACATGGCGTACCCACCATTCTCATCTGTTCGGCCGGGCGGCCCGGCTACATCGACCAGCCGATCGGAGCGCAATCCTACGAGGATTGGCGCGAGACCATGCTGGTCAATCTGGATTCGCCATTCCTCATGTCGAAGGCCATCGCCCCCCTGATCGAAAGCCAGAACTGGGGGCGCATCGTCTATGTAAGTTCGACTGCGGGGCAGGTGGGTGCTGCGGCGATGGCGCCCTATTGCGCCTCCAAGCACGGGTTGATCGGCCTCATGCGATCGGTTGCCTGGGATATCGGCGCCTTCAATGCGACGGCCAATGCCGTTTGCCCCGGGTGGGTGCGCACCGAGATGGCCGAGCAGAACGCTGTCCAGGATGCGGCGAAGCAGGGCATATCCGTTGCGGAGGTGTGGCAGCAGCGCGACCGGTCTTATCCGCGCAAACGGGTACTTTCGGCGAGCGAAGTCGCAGATACGATCTCCTATCTCACCAGCGATGCAGCGGCGGGAATCAATGGCGAGGCTGTCACAGTGGCACTCGGCGGGGTGTGGTAATGCCGGGTCCCGTCATTGACTGCAGAAATGTCTGGAAAGTCTTTGGCCCGCTGACGCTTGGAGATTTCGACAGGATCAGGCAGGGCGGGGCTAGCAAGGACGAAATACAGAAGGAGAACGGCTGTGTCATCGCCGTGGCCGATGCCAATTTCTCCGTGGAAGCAGGCGAGATCTTCTGCATCATGGGACTCTCGGGGAGCGGCAAGTCGACATTGCTGCGCCACATCAACGGCCTGATTGCACCCACATCAGGCCAGGTGCTGATCGATGGCGAGGACATCGCGATATTGCCGATGGCGCAGCTTCGGAGCTTGCGGGCGCGCAAGATCGGCATGGTTTTCCAGAATTTCGCGCTGCTGCCGCACCGCAGCGTGATTGAGAATGTTGCCTTCGGACTGGAATTGCGCGGCGTTGAAAGGCCGGAGCGGAACGCGCGGGCGCACGAGATGCTCAAGGCTGTGCAACTCGAAGCCTGGGCGGAGGCGCCGATCAGCGAACTCTCTGGCGGCATGCAGCAGCGCGTTGGCCTGGCGCGCGCGCTCGCCGGAGATCCCGACATCCTGCTGATGGACGAGCCCTTTGGCGCCCTCGACCCGTTGATCCGGCGGCAATTGCAGGATCAGTTCCTCACCTTGTGCAGGGGCCTGAAGAAGACAGCGGTATTCATCACGCATGACCTCGATGAGGCGATGCGCATCGGCAGCCGCATCGCCATCATGCGCGACGGCCGCATCCTGCAGGTGGGCGCGCCGCATGAGATCATCCTGGGCCCGGCCGATCCACATGTTGCGGCCTTCGTGCGCGATGTCTCGTCCAAGGATACCCTGAGCGCCAAGCATATCATGACCGCGGCGAAGCCCGCCGAGGCAAAAGCTCTGGCCCGGGTGAAGGGCGTGGCGCCGGACACGATCCTGTCGGAAGCCGCCCGCACGGTGGCCCGGGAAAAGCGCGACATTCCGGTGAGGGATGACAGCGGCGCCATGATCGGCGTGCTGCGAATTCCCGATATTCTCGGGGCACTGTCCGGGCGAGGGCTCCATGCGGAAAACTAGTCCCGAGCACAATACGCGGGTGCTGCCCGTGGCCCTCTTTGCCATACTGGCGATCGCCGCCGCCTGGTGGCTTGTGCCGCTCGCCCTGCCTGATTGGCTCACCAAATTCCCCGCGCCAAAGGGCCTCGACAATGCGGCCGCGCTGGTGATCGACGATGCCGTCGGCTGGATGAAGAAGCAGTGGGTCGACTTCTTCGATGTTTTCACCCTGATCCTCCGCACCATTCTGACCGTCATCGAGCGGGCCCTGGTGTCAACGCCCTGGCCGCTCACTTCGGCATTCGCGCTCCTTACCGCCTGGCGGCTTTCAGGGCCCCGGGCAGCGATCTTTACCGCTGTCTGCCTGGCTTATCTTGGCCTCTTCGGTTTCTGGGAGAAGAGCATGTCGACACTGGCACTGGTTGCCGCCTCGGTGTTGATCTGCGTGGCGGTTGGCCTGCCGCTTGGCATCCTCTGCGCCAAGAGCGCTCGCTCCAAGCGCCTGCTGGAGCCGGTCATGGATGTGATGCAGACGCTGCCAACCTTTGTCTATCTCATTCCAGCGGTCGCCTTCTTCTCGATTGGCAAGCCGCCGGGCGTCATCGCCACGGTGATCTTCGCGCTTCCCTCCATGGTGCGGCTGACAGCACTTGGCATCGAGCAGGTTCCGGCCGTGGTGCGCGAAGCCGCCGATGCCTTCGGTGCGCGGCCGATGCAGAAGCTGATGAAGGTGGAACTGCCGCTGGCGCTGCCTTCGATCAGACTTGGCATCAACCAGACAATCATGATGTCGCTGTCGATGGTTGTGGTCGCGGCGATGATCGGGGCCGGCGGGCTTGGCCTCGACGTGATCCGGTCGCTTCAGCATTTGAAGACCGGCCAGGGGTTTCTCGCCGGTCTCGCAATCGTTTTGTGCGCCATGGCCCTTGACCGCATGGTGCGCGGAAAGCAGCCGGGAAGACCGTCCGGCAGAAAATGAAAACCAGACAAGGAGGAAGACATGATGAAATACCTTAAGGTGACGAGTGTTGCTGCGATTGCGCTTACGGCGGTGTCGGCATTTGCAGAAGCCAAGACGAAGGTGACCATCGGCGAACTCGACTGGCCCGGATCGACGGCCATCGAGCAAGTGCTGAAGCAGGTGATGGAAACTCATCTCGATGCCGAAGTCGGCACCATAGCTGCTGCCCAGGAAGCGCTCTATGAAGCTCTCGACAAGGGTGACAACTCGGTTGACGTCGTGGCCGACATGTGGACCGACCACCTGCCGCAGCAGATGAAGAACTATGTCATGCCCGGCGGCAAGCAATCGATCATTCTCAACGCCACGCCCTATCTCGGGACGGAAGGAATATTCGTGCCGAGTTATGTGTCCGAGGAAAACGGCGTGAAGGCGCTGGCAGACCTGGCCAAGCCCGAGATCGCCAAGCTGTTTGACAGCGATGGCAACGGCAAGGGCGAAATGTGGGCCGGTGCGGTCGGCTGGGAATCGACCAATCACACCGAGGTGCGCGGCAAGACCTACGGATTTGACAAGACGATGGAATACACCACCGTCGAGCAGGCCGTGTTCCTGGCGCAGCTCAAGGACGCCTACGACAACAAGAAGCCCATCGCGTTCTATTACTGGACGCCCGAATGGATTCATGCGGCTTACAAGCTGACCAAACTGCAAGAGCCGGAGTTCGACGGCTATGCGGCCGAAAGCGCCAAGGACAGCGAACGCTACAATCCAAAGGGCTGTTACACGTTCTATCAGCCGGCCGAGCGCAATGACTGGCTGGACGCGTCTTCAATCTCCTGCGGTCAGCCGCCGACGCATGTGAACATCGCCCACTCCAAGGCGCTTGCCGACCGCGCACCGCAGATTTCGCAGTTCCTCAAGCAGGTGGTGCTGGATGCCGATGTGGTCAATCAATGGATCCTCTCCATGGAAGTCGACAAGAAGCCGGTCGAAGAGGTGGCCAGCACATGGATTGCCGCCAACAAGGATACCGTCGAGGGAGTCTGGCTCAAGGGCGTGAAGTAGCATCTGCGGAGGGCAGGGAATCGCGGCGCTGTCGCGGTTCCCTGCGCCCGGCAAATTGACCTGCGAGCAGGAACCAACATGCCATCACTCAGACTTTCAATTCTCGGAGCGGGGAATGTAGCCGAAAGCTACATTCGCCAAATTCGCCGTTTGCGCGAGGATGGCGTTAATGTGGAACTGGTCGCAATCTGTGGCCGGCGTGCCGAGCCCGCGGCACAGCTGGCGGCACGATTTGGCATCGCCCGCCATGGCACGGATTTTTCCGCACTACTAGCGAGCGATGACATTGATGGCGTCGTCATCCTGACACCCATGCAAAGCCACGAAGAACATGTGCGCCTGGCCCTGCAGGCAGGAAAGCACGTGCTGGTGGAGAAGACGATGGCTGGAACAGCAAGCGAGGCAAGGGCTCTGGTGAATCTCGCGGAAGATCGGCATCTCTGCCTCACGTCGGCGCCTTTCACCGTGTTGAGCCCGGTTTTCCGAGATGCCCATCGGCGCATTTCATCCGGCGAGATCGGCACCATCAACAGCTGCCGCGCGCTCTATGGCTGGGCCGGTCCGGACTGGGCGCCATGGTTCCATGAAACGGATGCGGGGGCACTTCGCGACCTCGGTGTTTACGGGTTAACGACATTGACCGGACTTCTGGGGCCGGTGCGGAGCGTCTTTGCGCTTGGTCAGCCGCCGCGCCAAGACGGCGCAGCACCCGTCAACCTGCACGTAACGCTCGCTTTCGCCAGTGGGTGCATCGGCGTGCTGACCACGGGGTTTGGACTGCAAAAATACAGGACGCCCGGCGTCGAAGTTTATGGCAGCAAGGGAACGCTACAATTTGCCGGGCAGGACTGGGACCCTCAAGGTCTCGATGTCTGGACGCAGGACAGCGGCTGCTGGAAATCTTACGAAACGCCATTTGCGTGGCCATGGACCGATGGCGTGCGCGCGTTTTGTGCCTCGATTCTTTCCGAAAAGCAGCCAGAAATTCATCCGAGCCATGCCTCGCACGTGCTGGAGATCATCGACCAGGCGCTCGCCTCAGTGCGCAGCCGTAGAATGGAAGACGTGCAAAGCTCCTTCATTGCGCCGCCAATTCATGCCGCAGCCGATCTTTCAGCGCAGCGCACCGCCCACAATCCATTGATCCTCACCTGAACAGGAAACCTTACAACCATGGCTTACAAGTCCTCTCCACGGCCCACCTTCAGCGAACCGACGCTCATTCGTTATGATGATGTTACACGCTACCTGTGGGGCGACACGGAGTCCGGACTGGTCAACGACTGGATCTATCTGTCGAGCAGCAAGATCCATCAGTTGATCTTCGGCTTTCCGGCCGGCGACGGCTTTCGCCACTCCGAATCCTTCCGAACGGTCTTTGGTGCCGATGAAGTTCTCTATGTGCTGCAAGGCGGCATGATCATTGCCAACCCTGAAACGGGCGAGGTGCAAGTCATCCGCAAGGGGGAATCCGTGTTTTTCAGCAAGGATACCTGGCACAACGCCTGGGCCATGCCGGGCGAGGAGCTGCGCGTCCTGGAGTATTTCGCGCCACCGCCTTCCACCGGCACGTCGGGCAAGTACGCCCAGTCCAAGCCCTATGTGAGTGCACCGAAATTTGAGCGCCGCGAACTGATCGGTCAGTGGCCGGCGTCGCGCGCGGAAGCGGCGGCCCGTGGCCATTTCACGGTGCTGCGGGAAGCGGACCGGTTGTGGTCATTCAGCAATGGCGATCCTCGCGTTCTCATCGGCATCATCGCTTCGACGCCGCAGCTGACAGCCGGCAAGGTCAATCTGGCGCCGGGCGGCCGCAGCGACGTGCTTGAGCATGGCGGCGACATGGGCGTCTATGCCGAGAGCGGACGGCTGAACATCCAGCTCGTCGATACTGAAATGACCCAATCGTGGTTTGAATTATCGCCTGGCGATGGCTTTTACCTGCCGGAAGGGACGCGCTACCGCCTTTGCAACATGGGCACGCTCCCTTGCGAGGTGCTGTTCGGCGTGGCGCCAAACTACCTGCCGCGAAGCAGTTCGTAGTTGCTGACGTGGCGCTGGGCGTGCAACCCCATCATCTGATTGGCGTCGATGTCGGCGGAACGAAGATTGCCGGCGGGATCGTCGACATCCAATCCGGCCTGGTTCATTGGCGTATGGAGATACCAACACAGCCGGAGCGCGGCGGCGCGGCTTTGATACAGTCGGTCACAGGCGTGATTGCATCGCTTGAAGCGACGGCGAAGCTGGAGGGTCTGATTGTAGGAGGCACCGGCCTTGGCATCTGCGAGATCATCGATGGAGCAGGCCAGGTGCGCAGCACCTCGCTGGTCGACTGGCGGCGCATTCAGGTGCCGGCGCATCTCGTATCCGATGTCCGCGCGGCAGCGCTTGCGGAAGCGGCCTTCGGCAGCGCCAGGGGCTTGAAACATGCGCTCTATGTATCGATCGGCACCGGCATTGCCTCGGTGCTGCTGATCGATGGCATACCTTATGCCGGTGCAAGTGGCGCAGCCCTTGTTCTATCATCGGCGCCACGCGTTGCAATTTGCGACGGCTGCGGGGTGGAGTCACGCTATGTGCTTGAAGACATTGCGTCGGGACCGGCGCTGGCGCGGGCCTATTCGGGCGCATCGTTCGACGATGCCCGCGCGGTGCTGTCGGCTGCGGCTAGAGGCGACGCAAAGGCCATGCAAGTGATCGCGCGAGCGACAGCCCTGCTGGGCAACGCCATCGGCCAACTTGCCAATTGCCTCGATCCTGAAACAATCATCGTTGGCGGCGGGCTGGGCAGCGCGCCCGGTTTCTACTGGGAAATGCTCCGCGAACAGATCGATCTTTCGCTTTGGCGAGGACTCGACACCCGGGCCAATATTTTGCAGTCCGCGCTGGGAGCAGATGCCGACCTGATCGGCGCAGCGCTCGCTGCGCACACCGGTGTGCGCTGAGCGGAGATCGCGCCCTCGCGGTACTCCATCGGGGCCATGGTCGAAGAGGACCGCCACGGCATCGGCGATCTTGGTGGGATGATTCTCGCAGTCGTAGCTGCATTGGCGCAGACCGGCTCCGACCGTTCCCACCGCCGCACAGCGCGGCATCTTGATGGTGTTGCCGTTGGCGTCGTAAGCGGGAGTAGCCGCGGGCGTCAGGCTGGCAAGGACAACGCCGCAGATCGACACCGGGGCATAGGCCAGAGTTGAAGGCGATGCCCTGGCCGGCGGCAGCGCCATTGGCATCGGGATAGACGATGTTGGGAGAGCCGCCGCAGAGCTTCGAATTGTATGTCATGTTGCCGGCGCTGTCGTAGGTCCAGGTCTGGCTCAGCGTATTGTCTTCGGCATTGGTGGCGGCGGTGAGTTCGCCGAAACTGCTGTAGGTGTAGGTCCAGTTCTGCTTGCTTCCGGCTGGCGCCACGATCTGGGTGATTATTGAGGAACACACAGTTAGTCTGAGTTTAGCGCGCGCACACGAAATTCGAAATTCCCCGATTTGCCCTCTATTCAGCCAGTGATGCTATCAACGTCGTCCTCTGGAGTGTAATCAATTACGGCAAATTGCAGCTCAAGATCTAGTTCGGAAAGTGCCTTCATCTGTTCTGGCCAGAGGACAACTCCCCCTGATGTCCAGACCGAGGCCATTACCGTGATCGTCATGTTATCTTCCGACTGAAGTTTTGCAAGCTCGGACTGGGCCGGTCTTAGAGCATCGCACAACATGTCGATATGATCCCGAATATCTTTAGACGGTGTTTTGTCTTCTGTTTCCCAGATCCAAACGTACAGACCTAAGTGGTTCTTCCACAACACATCCTTCGGCTTACTCTTACGCGGTGTTTCACTGGACCTATCGGGCAACAAATTGAGTCGAGAGGATATCTCCGAAGGAATAAGATTGGAGTATACACAAAGAGAGAGGTTGATCCGCTGTGTTTGTGGATCATTGAACTTATTGGGGCACATATGGTGCATTATCTGATCTCCAAGGCCGCCATTAGGCGCATGGTTTACCATTGCAGAATACTGAACCGTCAGGATCAACCGTTATTATTCCACTTGGCAAATAATCTCCGAGATTTCCGATTGGTTCTCCCCCTGGTCCAATATAGTTCCCTCGAGCATCAATTGGCCCGTGATAATCGGAGGGTAACATTCCATCGCGCTTGATTCCTTCCACTGCGCGTCTCCACTGATCTCGCGTTAAGTTTCTGCCAAAAATCCGGTTAAGTTGTGACACAACGCCCGGAGGGATTTTATGTCCCCCTCGAAATATAATTGGTGGTCGCGCAAGAATTGTAACCCACGGCACCTCCAATACAACAAGCCCATTGACCACCGTATTGGTCTCATCGGAGAAACTCACCAATTGCCCAATAGAGGTAGTGAAGGCCGGAACCTCATAGCCCCACTTGAGCGCGGTTCTGACGGCCATGATCTGGTAGGCGGTATAGCCGGTGGTGTTGATCTGGCCCATGCCCGGCACATAGACTTCCGCGCCGATCCAGTTTCCAAACGTTAAGGTGTTGGAACGCGGCAGGCCCATCATGCGGTCGTAGGCGGTGTAGTTGTCGCTGCTTCCGCCAAGACCACCGCCGAAACCGCCGCTGAGTCCTCCACCACTGCCGCCGCCGGAAAAATTGCCGCCGCCAAAGCGGCTGCCGAAGGATTCGCCTTGATGGCTGTCCTCATAGCTGTGGCCGGAGGCATCGCTCATGTTGATGGGATCGTTGCCGGCATAGGCGTAGCGGTTGATGCCGACGCCAGACACGGTGGGGTCGTAAGTATCGGGGGAGAGAAAGCGGCCGAGGTTGGGGTCGTAATAGCGGGCATGCAGGTACGACAGGCCGATCTCGGCGCCGAGTTCACTGTCGTACTGTTCGCCGATATAGCTCTTGCCGGAGATGACGCTG
Source organism: Hyphomicrobiales bacterium (assembly GCA_031373255.1). Lineage (GTDB taxonomy): Bacteria > Pseudomonadota > Alphaproteobacteria > Rhizobiales > Aestuariivirgaceae > JANMMJ01. The sequence continues at coordinate 19,846 of JANMMJ010000243.1, read as the reverse complement.
GAGGGCGTGGCGGCGACCGGCCTGCCATAGGGGCGGTAGGCATGGGTGGAGGTGGCTGCCGTCATGCCGGAGACGGCGCGGATCGAGCCGAGCTCACCGGCCTTGCGCTGCGGGCGTTCGGCGATCGAGGAGGTCCACCGGACTTCTTCGCATGACGCACCTCACCCTTGTGCAGGAACGAGATGGCCCCAGCGGTGTTGCCGGTGCCTGTAGTCCTGATGTCGCGTATCGTGTCACGGCAGCGGATAATATCCTTTGAAGTCCGGCACATGATGTTTCACATGGGCAAACCGCTCCGGATTCGATCATTCATCGGGATTCACTTCGGCGGGCAGCAGCTGATGCACGGCCAGAAGACACAGCAATACTGTCAACGCGAGGATAATGGCGACGAGGGCATTGATATCGGGTGTGAAGCCCAGCCGCATCATCGCCCATAGGCGGATCGGCAATGTACTGTCGGTTCCCGTCACCAGAAGCGTGATCAGGGTTTCATCGAAGGACAGCGCAAAGCTCAGCACGCCGGCGCCAATCAGGGTGCTGCGCAGATTTGGCAGAATGATGTGTATGAAGGTTTGCGTGGCCGATGCGCCGAGGTCGATGGATGCTTCGATCATGCTGGGTCCCATCGATTGCAGGCGCACCACAATGACGCGATAGGCCAGTGTCTGCACGAATACGGTGTGCCCTACGATCACCGTCAATAGGGAGCGCGGAATGCCAACCTCGCGAAAGAAGATCAGGAGTGAAAGGCCGGTAATGATCGGCGGCATGAGGAATGGCAGGAACACGGCGAACTGCATGGCCTCGCGGGCCAGCGATTTGCCGCCGCAATAGTGCAGCGCCAGCAGAGTACCGGAGACGAGCGACAGCAGTGTCGCCGAGAAACCGACAATCAGCGTGTTGCCCACCGCCTTGAGGATGCCTTGGTTTTCCAGCAATGCCGAATACGAGGAGAGTGACGGATCGTTCCACTGCACGCCGCCATGCGAAATGCTGAAGAACGACGAAATGATGGGAATGAACAAGGGGCCGTAGAGCAGCAGAAACACCACTGCCGTTATTGCTGACAGAATGCCGATCGCCAGATTGGACAGCCGCATCATCTCCGGCGGAACTCCAGCCAGTTGCCTGCCGCAATGACCGATATCACGACAATCGCCAGAATTGCCGAGAGTGCCGAACCGAATGGCCAGTTGAAGGCCGTGCCGAACTGGCTGTAGACGATCCGTCCGAAGGTGAAGCCGCTTTGCCCGCCCACCATTTGTGGCGTGAGAAAGTCACCGATTGCCAGCACGAATACAAATGTCGCCGACGTAACGATGCCCGGGAGACTGAGTGGCAGCACGATCCGGATGAAGGTCTGCATGCCCGATGCGCCGAGATCGCTCGATGCCTCGATCAGGCTTCTGGGTATGCGTTCGAGCGACAGAAAGATGGGCAATATTGCAAATGGAATGAGCAGCACCGTGAGGGTCAGCAATACGGCGTTGAGATTGAACACGAAGAGCGAGAGGGGCTCTGCGATCAACCCGGTCCACAACAGGAACCGGTTGAGAAATCCATTGCCGCCGAGGATGCTGCGGATCGCATAGATCTTGATGATATAGCTCATCAGCAGCGGCACCAGTACCATCAGGAGAAGGATGTAGCGGCGGCGCCCTTTCAGATTGGCGAGCAGAAATGCGACGGGAAAACCGAGCATCGTGGACAGGGTGGCGACAGCGAGACAGAGAAGGCAGGTCTGCCAGAGTACCGGAAGGAAAATCGCATCGGTGAAGAAACGCTTGTAGTTCAGAAGGCTGAGATCATGGATGATCTGGCCATTTTCCATACTGAAGAAACTGTAACTCAGGAAACTCAGCAGCGGTGCGACGATGAACACGAGCGGCAAACAATAAGCGAAGGCTGCCAGCAGGCGCGGCCACACCCCAGTCTGTGCACTCCCTACAAACAGCATTGCTGTTCCACTTTCCGCGCAAGGCAAGACCCGGCCAGATCACCGGCCGGGTCTCGAATTAATCCGTCACGTTCAGGGCTGCGCCTTGACTTCATTCCAGAGATCGGAGCGTTTTGTCGGGTCTTCGACGAAATCGAGCCATACGAGCTTGTCATTTGCGCCGGCACTTCCGGTTTCGACGACGGTGTTGCCGAAGCCGGTGCGTTCGGAAAGCTGCTGGCCGATTTTCTTCTGAAGCAGGAAGTTCACCCAGGCTTCGGCAAGATCGACATCCTGGACGCCGCTGGTCATCGCCCATGTATCGAGCCAGGCCAGCGCTCCTTCCTTGGGATTGACATATTCGATGTTGGCGCCGGCGTCCTTCATGGCCTTGACCTGCTGCTGGCCATAGTTGGCCCAGATCAGTGCGACATCATTTGTCTTGTAGAGCTGCAGGGCCTCGTCCGGCGTCGTGTAGAAACTCAGGACATTCTGCTTGAGGGCAATGAGCTTTTCCTTGATTTTTCCCATCTGTTCCTCCGACAGGTGGAACGGATCGGCGATGCCGAGGGTGAGTGCGGTAAAGGAAAAATTGTGTTCGCCATTGTCATAGGCGAGGATCTTGCCCTTGTATTTCGGATCCCAGAAGGTCTCGAAACTGTCGGGGGGCGGGTTCACCTTGTCCTTGTCGTAGATTATGCCGATCGAATCGAAGCAGAATGGAATGGAATGAACCTTGCCGTCGCGCATCACGCCCTTGACCTGCGAAAGGTCGCGGAAGCGCGGCAGGACATCCTTCTGGTTTGGAACTTTCGACAGGTCATGCGGCGTGGTGAGGCCGGCTTCGATGTAGCGCTGCAGCTGGGCGGTATTCACCGCGAAGACATCGAAGTCCTTGCCTTCGCTGCCCTTGATCTTGGCCCAGATTTCATCGTCGGTTCCGATGAACACGATATAGGCCTTGGCGCCAGATTGTTCCTCGAACTCCTTGACCCAGTCATCATCGGCATAACCCTGCCAGGCCATGACCCTCAGCTCTTTCGCGGCAAAGGCGCGGCTGGAACGCAGAATGGCCGGGGCGGCCAAAGCCAGGCCAAGAGCGGTGCGCCTGTTCATTTTCGTTTTCATCGACGTCTCCTCCATTTTGATTTCTTGCAGGTTCAAACCCAGCCGCCATCAACGATATAGTTTTGTGAGGTGCACATGCGGCTGTCGTCGGCGGCGAGAAACAGCACCATGCGGGCAATATCGGATGGGTAGAGCTTGTCTTTCAGGCATTGGCGGGTGGCTATTTGCTGCTCGCCGGCTTCGTCCAGCCAGAGCTTCACTTGTCTTTCGGTCATGACCCAGCCGGGAAGAACACAGTTGACCCTGATGTTTTCGGGCCCAAGTTCACGGGCGAGGGCGCGTGTCAGTCCGCCGATTGCGGCCTTGGCCGTGACATAGGCAGGGCAATCCGGGTCGCCAACCAGCCAGGTGATCGACCCGAAATTGATGATCGAGCCGCCGCCGGCGTCTCGCATGTGCGGGCGCACCGCCTGGGCAGCGAAGAACTGATGGCGCAGGTTCACCTGCATGCGATTGTCCCAGTACTCGACCGTCACGCTCTCGGTGGTGTGGCGGTCATCGTTTCCGGCATTGTTAACGAGGACACGAATTGGGCCGTGGCGATCGCGGGCTTCGGCAATCGTCTGCCGCAAGGCCTCGATATTGCGCAGATCGCAATGAATATAGTGCGGTGCTGCAACACCCTGGTTTTTCAGGTTGACGACGAGACTGTGCGATGCATCGTCTGCAATATCGGCGAAGCAGACGCGTGCGCCTTGCGCACAGAAGTGTTCCACCAGGCTCGCGCCGATGCCGCTTCCACCGCCCGTTATGAATATGCTGCGACCTTCCAGGCTCGGATAAATCGCGGGCTTTTCGACAACGCCGTGCATGAAGCGGACTGCCTAAAATCTGAATAGGGGATAGTCGGGCCACCCCCAGGCCAAGTCAATAGATGCCGCTTTGGGCAGGGTTGTCCCATGCATGATTCTGCCAAACCGGCCGCTTGCGCAGATCTGCAAGCCGCGCTTGCTCCACTGGGCATAGACGGCATGTCCTGTGCCGTCATACCCTGCCTTCATCGCCAGTAACCGACGTGGAAAGCTGAACAATGGATATCTATACCGAAATGGCCGCCGCGATGCAGGCCGACGATGTCGACCGATACATGGCACTTCTCGATGACGATTTTCAGTATGTCAGGCACAAGTCCAACGATACCCTGCACCGCGATCAGATGGCGGCGCTGCTTCGCAAGGATGTGGCAACGGAAACCGGACCATCGAAGCCATACGGCGCATCCATGAGAACGACGACATACTGGTGATTCACACGCGTATGAAGTTTCAAAGCGGATCGCGGGAGGGAGCGATAATCGTCAACCTCAAGAAGGATGGCAAGGTCATCCGGACGGAATCCGGAGTTTCGGACCTGACCTGAACCAGGGCGGCGCAAGCAGGGCGAAAGCGTCGTGAGTTTGGTCGATCTCTGATAGTGACGGAGGGAAGGGGCTTGAAATCAAACGATCTCTGCTGTGAACACTCATAAGCATTTGCTTTCAAGCGTGCATGAGCGTGATACCTTAAACACCTGCCGGTGACTGATCACTGTCAATCCACATCTGGAGCAAAGCGTTGACCGGGGCACGAAAACTTCAGGTGTTGCGCGGTGAACAATCCTGCTTCGGGAGGCGTACAGTGACCTCAGGTTTCGCGACCCAGGTGGCCAGCAAGATGAACTGATCCTCATAAGCAGTCATGTTGAGGAGGTCCAACTCACGGGGCCTCGCCGACGACCCGCCGACTCAATAGATGCGCTGCAGAATGCTTGCCGCTGCCTCGTCGCCGATAGTGCAGAACTGTCGTGCGTCTTCACGCCGGCAGGCCAGATAGGCTTCGACGAGCGCCGCTTCCATCCAACATGCTGCGATCTCCGAGTCGAACGCAGTCAGGGCGGCGGGCAACGATTGCGGCAACAGGCGAAGTCCCAGCCGCTCGTGTTCCCTGACGCCCAGAAGCTCCGGGTTCTTCCCGATATCGATGGGAGCCTTCTGCCGCTTGAGCCCGTCAAGCCCAGCCCCGATCAGTGCGGCAAGCGCCAGGTACGCATTGGCCGTGCCGTCGGAGGTGCGATACTCTAGCTAGGCATGCGGGTGTCGGCCATCAGCGTCGGCCTGTCGCGGCACCACGCGGATCATCGCCTCGCGGTTTCTCAGGCCAGCGCAGACATAGGGCCCCACCCAATTGTTGGGGCGCAGCCGGAGGTAGGAATTGGCCGAAGGACAGTTGAACAGCACGGCGGTTTCGGCGTGGTCCAGTATGCCCTGCACGAAAGGCGCGGAGACCTCGGTCAGCCAGTCCCTCTCAGCCGTTACCGGCTGGCCATCACGGTGAAGACTGAAATGAATGTGCACACCATTGCCTGCGGCATTGGGCGCAGGCTTGGGCAGGAAACTCGCATGGAGTCCGAACCGGCAGGCGCCATCGCGGATTGCCTCCTGGGTCAGCACCACGCGGTCCGCGTCGGTGAGAGGTTCCGCCGGCACGGAGGATATCTCGAACTGATCCGTCCCGTATTCAGCCTGCAACTGCTCCAATCTGATACCGGATTTCGCCAGTGTATGCATCAGCATCACATGGGCGGCGAGATGCGACACGGCTCGGCCGGAAGATGCCGAGAAGGCCCGATGTGCCACCTGGTTCAACCCCGTGACCGAGAACTCATGTTCGAATGCAACCTGCAAGGTGAGCCCGGCCTCCTTCGCGAGGCGCTTCACCGCGGCCTTGAGTGCGCCACGTGGACAATAGAGCCAGGGTTCTCTGTCCATCTGTCGCGCGTCGCATAGCACGATTTCGAAGGTGGGTTTGTCGCCGTAGTCGGGAAGCGTAATGCTGGCAGTGGGATCGGGCACGAGCCTAATCTCGCCGATAGGGCCAAAAGGGTTGTCGGGCGGCAGCACATTGGTGGGCCCGATCGAATAGTTCGCGGGCACCCAGGGAAGGCCGTTTGCTATCGTCTGCTTGTGCCGTTCTTTCGGCACCGACCTGCCGCGCAACAGGCCAGACAGATCCTGGTGGCCTAGAAACAGGGAAGCGCTGTTCCCCGACGGCACTCACTCCGCCCTGCTGTCCATGCCAGCTGCCTCGGCAGCCTGCAGGGCCTTGGGCAGCAATCGCGCCAGACGCCCGGCCCAGACGAACTGGTTCTGCTCGGTTCCAATCAGGTCTTGCCTGATTTCGAGCTCCACATGCAGCAGGCCGCCCTTCTCGCAATGCACCGGAACAGCGTAGTCGCCGCTGTCATCGACGGCATAGGGTTCGTTGATGCCCACCATCAGATCACCTTCCGTCTTGAGAAGCGCGATCAGGGGCCGCGCCAGCCGGCAGTCGCGATTGAAAAGAACGCCGATATGCCAGGGCCGTGGCGCGGGGTAGTCGCCGTGCCGGGGCGTGAAGCTGTGCATGGCTATGACGACGGGAGCATTGCCGGTCAGCCGCATCCGGGCGATCTGCCCGGCGATGGCCTGCTGATAGGGCCAGAAAATCTCCTGTTCGCGCAGCTGCGTCTGAGCGCTAGAAAGACCGAGGTTAGCGGGAACTCGCGTTGCGTCGCTTAGCGACGCGATCGAAGTCGGATGGCCTGGCGGACGATTGCAGTCGATGACTAGGCGCGAGTAGCGCTGGAAAAGATAGGGTGCGTTCAACATCTCGGAGAGCCGTCGCGAAACGCCATGGATGCCGATATCGATGCCGATGTGGCGATTGAGATCCTCGACCGAAATGCCGAGGTCTCCCAGACTCTCGGGCACGGCGTTTCCGGCATGGTCTGCAATCAGTAGGAACGGACTGGCGCCCTGCAGGCGCTCCTCGCCGACGGGCCGCGGATCCTGCGCTCGCAGAAGCTGCTGAGAACTGTCCAAGACAAAACTCCGGACTTGATGTCGCCTGACGCTGAACGGATGTTTTCACCCTAGCGCAGCTACTCCGACTAAAGAAATTCTGTTGACATGGCAATATTGCTCTGTTGAACTTTCCTCCCGTCAGCGGTCTTTCAGCCGCACAGGATGAAGCGCGCCGCCATGAAGGGTTTGCACCCATTGCTGAAGCCGAGCTTGGAAGCGGCAGCGCTTGCCGCGTTGCTGTGCGCCGTCACGGCGGCGCTGGTGCTGGCGCTGGGCCTCTCCGGACAGCGCTTCATGACTCTCTACTGTGTCAATCTCTGCGCCGTTCTTGCTTTCCAACTGTTCAGCGGCAATTCCGGCGTCGTGTCGTTCGGGCATACGGCTTTCATGGGCGTGGGCGCCTATGTGTCGGCGTGGTTTACCATGCCGTTTGCCTTGCAGCGCACCGCACTGCCCAATTTTCCGATATGGATGGCGGGGTGGGAACTGGGGGTTCCGCTCGCGCTGGTCATTGTCCTGATCGTTGGCGTCGTGCTGGCCGCGGTTTCGGGACTACCGATTGCGCGCCTAAACGGTGCCTCCGCTGCAATCGCGACGCTGGGCTTTCTCATTATCGTCTATTCGATTCTCGCCGCAGCGCGCGACTTCACGCGCGGCAACCAGGCCTTCTACGGCGTGCCGCGAGCGACCGACATCACACTCGCGCTGATCTTCGCCTGCTTCTCCATTCTGGTGGCGCGGCTCTACAAGGACAGCCGCTACGGGTTGATGATGCGCGCCGTCCGCGACAACGAGACGGCCGCGCTCGCCGTGGGCGTCAGCCCGCAGCGCATGCGGTTCGTGGCCTGGATCGTTTCGGGCGGGCTCGCGGCGCTGGTGGGCGCTCTCTACGGCCACATGCTCGGCGCCTTCACGCCCAAGGACTTCTATTTCCACATGGCCTTCACCTATGTGGCCATGCTCATCTTAGGCGGCATGGGGACCGTGACTGGTGCGGTCCTGGGCGTAGGCCTCGTGATGTTCCTGCAGGAGATCCTGCAGGAGTTCGAACGGGGTTTTACTCTGGGGCCGCTCCACATACCCGAAATCTTCGGCCTGCCGATCGTCGGTGTGAGCCTTGCCATACTTCTGGTGCTATGGCTGAGGCCCTCCGGCCTCGTTGGCCATAAAGAATTCGCGCAGGGCTGGTTCGGCCAACTGCGGGTACCGCAAACACCCCGACAACCGGCGGATGACGGGGCGGAGCCGATGCGGGTCCAAAAGGCCACGAAGTCCTTCGCTGGCCTGACGGCGCTGGACGATGTCAGCTTCGCGGTTGAGCGCGGCCGGGTGACGGGACTGATCGGCCCCAATGGCGCGGGAAAGTCGACACTCGTCAACGCCATCACTGGGCTTTATCCGCTGACTTCCGGTTTGGTTTCGATCGGTGCGCAGAGGATCGACGCCCTTGCACCCCATGCCACCGCCAGCGCAGGCGTCTCACGTACCTTTCAAAACATCCGGCTTTTCACCGGGCTCAGCGCCGCGGAGAACGTCGCTGTCGCCGCGCTGGCAAGGGGCGCGAGCGTTTCCGAGGCCTTTGCCGCTGCTCATCAGGAACTTGCCTTCGTCGGCCTTGAAGGCTCGGGGCAAAGGAACGCCGACAGCCTCGCCTACGGCGCGCGGCGGCGGCTGGAGATCGCCCGGGCGCTCGCCACGGAGCCGCGGTTCCTGATGCTCGACGAGCCGGCCGCGGGCATGAACCCCGAAGAGACTGACGATTTGGCGAACCGCCTGAAAAGCCTTCCCCGGCAGCGCGGTCTCGGGCTGTTGCTCATCGACCATGATTTGAAGTTCGTGATGTCGCTTTGCGACCGCGTGGTAGTACTCAACCGCGGCCGCCTCATCGCAGACGATACGTCGGCCGGGGTACAGAAGAATCCAGCCGTCATCGAAGCTTACACCGGCACGCGCGCTTCCCGCGTGTCCGCGCAACGGGATTTGGAGGAAGCCGCCACAACAAACCCAAGGGAGACGACACAATGACCAAGCTTACAGCGAAACTCGGGGCCGTTCTGTTTGGCACGACGCTGCTCACATCACCCGCCCTGGCCGAGGACTTCGTCATCGGGGTCACTGCCGCGCAGTCGGGCTGGCTCGCAACCTATGATCAGCCTTCCTATGCTGGCTTCAAGTTCTGCATCGATGATCTCAACGCGAAAGGCGGTCTCGGGGGCAAATACAAGGCGGTCATCGACGTGCGCGACACGCGCTCGGATACGGCCGAGGCCGTGAAGGTGGCGCAGGAATTCGTAGACAAGAAGGTGAACTTCATCGTCTCGCCCGCCGACGGTGACCCGACCATGGCCATGGGGCAGATCACCAGCCCCGCCGGCATTCCGACCATGACCTTCGCCGGCACGGCCCCTGTCCTCACCTCCGTCGGCGAATTCGTGTTCGGCAGCTATCCGGGCGACAACCAGCAGGCCGCAGTGCTCGGCGCATATGCCGCTGAATTGGGCTACAAGACAGCCTGGCTCCTGAAGTCGCCCGACTCGTCCTACACCATGAAAGGCCCGGAGTACTTTGGTCAGGTCTTCGCAGCGAAGGGCGGCAAGGTCATCGGCGAAGGGTCATTCACGCTCAACCAGCCGGACTTTTCAGCGATTGTGACCACGATCAAGGCGCTCGACCCACAGCCCGACGTAATCGCGACCTGGGCCTGGGAGCCGGATTTCCCCGCTTTCATAAAGGCGCTGCGCGGCGCCGGTGTGACGACACCCGTGATGGGCGCCGACGTGCTCGACACGCCGACAGTGCGCGGCCTGGGCGACGTCGTGAACGGCATCATCCACACTTCGGGCGGCTTTCCCGAAGAAGGATCGAAGCATGCGGACTTCAATGCCCGCTTCAAGGCCGCGACCGGCATGGAAGCCGACACCAACTATGTGGTGAACGGATGTGACATCGCGCTGATGATCGACGCGGCGGTAACCGCCGCCGGCTCGGCCGATCCGAAGGTGGTGCGCGACGCGCTGGCGAACCTCGCGGATTCGCCAGGCATAATGAGCAATTTCACCTTCGCCGGAACCGACCGGATGCCCATACGCGCGGTTGTGCTGGCGCGGATCGAGAACGGACAGAAGATCTTCGTCCGCCGCGAAACGGCGGACCCGGCTTCCATGCCGAAGCCCTAAGGCAAGCATGCTGAGCGTCGAAGGACTTGCCGTGCGCTATGGGCCGATCGAGGCCGTGCGCGGCATTGGCTTCAAGGTAGAACGAGGAAAGGTCTTCGCGCTGCTTGGGGCCAATGGTGCGGGAAAGAGTTCGACGCTCGCCGCAATAGCGGGGCTGGTGAAGCCAGCCACCGGCAGGATCGACTACGACGGCCGGCCGGTCAACGGCCTGCCGCCCGAGACATTGTCACGCGCCGGTATCGGGCTCGTACCCGAAGGCCGGCGCATTTTCGCAAGCCTGACTGTCGCCGAGAACCTGTGGCTCGGCGGTGCTGCCCACAACACCAAGGGCGAGCGCCAACAGCTGCAGCACGAGATGGAAGAGCGGTTTCCGATCTTACGCGAGCGCATCCGCCAGAAGGCGGGACTTCTTTCGGGCGGCGAACAACAGATGCTCGCCATCGCCCGCGCACTGATGACGAAGCCGAAGCTTCTGCTGCTCGATGAACCATCCCTGGGGCTCGCACCGCAAATGGTCGAGAAGGTCTTCGACCTCATCGCGTCGCTGCGCAAGGAGGGCCTCACAATCCTCCTTGTGGAGCAGAACGTGCCCATGTCGCTCGAAATTGCAGATTGGGGCATCGTGCTGGCCAACGGCCGCATCGCGGTCGAGGGCTCAGGTGCCGATCTTCTGCGCAACAGCGGCGTTGCAAACGCCTATCTGGCTGCTTGACGGGCATGGACGTTTTCCTGCAGCAATGTGTCAACGCCATTAGCCTCGGTGGCATCTATGCGCTCCTGGCGCTTGGCCTTGCCGTCGTGTTCTCCATCGTGCGGCTGATCAACTTCGCCCATGGCGAGGTAATGACCATCGCAGGCTATGCGATCTGGCTGGCGCTCCTCTCGTCCGTCCCCGTGGCGGCTGCCATCATCATGGGTATCGCAGTCGCAATGCTCGCCTCGATCGCCATGGAACGCGTGGCTTTCCGCGCCATGCGTGGGGCGAGCGTCACATCGCTGCTCATTACTTCCTTCGCGGTCAGCGAGATCATCAAGGTTCTCTTCCAGAACGGCATCTCGGCCAGGCCCGTGCCCATAGTGTTGCCCGCCTGGATGTCGGGAAGCCTGAACTTCGGCTTCCTTACCATCTCCGTCATGTCGGTGACCTCGATTCTGGTGGTGGTCATCTCCCTGATTGCGTTGACGCTCATCCTCACCCGCACGACCCTGGGCGTTGCCATGCGTGCCGCGGCGGAGGATTTTCCTGTTGTACGCATCGTCGGCATCAAGGCCAATCATGTGGTGGCGCTCGCCTTCGCGATTTCCGGCGTGCTGGCGGGTGTTGCCGCCGTGCTCTGGGTGGCGCAGCGCGGTTCGGTCGATCCGCTGATGGGGGCTGCTCCCGTCCTCAAGGCCTTCATCGCTACGGTGCTGGGTGGGTTGGGATCCCTGTCCGGCGCGGTCCTGGGCGGCTTCGTGGTGGGCATCGTCGAAGTGTTCCTGCAGGGCTATCTGCCGGAATCCGTGGCGCCTTATCGCGAGGCGATTTCATTGTCGATCATCATTGGTCTTCTGGTTCTGCGGCCGGACGGTTTAAGGCCCGCGCCGAACGTCAATCGCAGCTAGCCCATGACCGTGCGTTCGCTCATCGACCGGCACTTGGCCGAATTCAGCGCCAGCGACACCCGCGTCGCGCGCTCGATCCTGGAAAAGTATCCGGTGAGCGCCTTGGGCGGTATTGAGGACATCGCGCGCCAGTCCAGAGTCAGCGCGCCCACGGTGACGCGGTTCATCAAGCGCTTGGGCTTCAAGCGGTTTGCAGATTTCCAGCGCGCCATCCGGCTCGAGGTACAGGACAGCGAGGTATCACCGCTGGCACTTTTCCGGAAGCATCAGAGCCGGCCACTGAAGCGCGCCAATTCGGACCGGCTGATGGTCGAACAGATGTCGGAGTCGCTCGAAAAACTGCTCGATACGCCAACCCAACGCGCACTCAACAGGGCCGCCGAGGTCTTGGGCGATGCAAGAGCGCGCATCTACCTTTTCGGCGGGCGCTGGAGTTCGGCGGCCGCGCAGTACGCCGCATTCCAGCTGACGAGTTTGCGCGGCGAGGTTCATGTGCTGGCGCCGCAGGCTTCAGGATTGCGCGAGGACCGCATCGCCGATTTCGTCCGCCGCGATGTGCTGGTCGCCTACGATTTCCGGCGCTATCAGCCCGAGACAATTGCCTTCTGCCAGACGGCGAAACAGCGGGGCGTGCGGCTGGTGCTGTTCACCGATCTCGATCTCTCGCCCATTGCCGATATCGCCGATGTCGTCATTCCAGTCACCGTCGAAAGCACATCGCCGCTAGAAACTCTGGCAGTGGCGATTGCGGCGACGGACGCGCTGCTCGCGCGGCTCGTCAGAAAGCTGGGAGCACAGGCCAACCGGCGCATGGCCATGCTCGAAACCCTGCGGCGCGACGCCAGCAATCCCAAATTGCCGTGAAAGGACCCGATCCATGCCACTCCAGCTGATCCCAGCCATAGACGCCCCCGGCGGTGCCTATCGCGAGCGTCCCATCAAGCCCTCCAAGACGGCGCTGCTTTCCGTCGACATGCAGAATGCCGAGTGGAATCCCGGCCGGATGGAACGGGCGCGTGTTCCGGGTTCGCCGGAAGCGCCCTACCTCTCGATCATGGAGAAGATCGAGAAGCAGCTTATTCCAAACCAGCGGAAGCTTCAGGCGGCGGCGCGGAAAGCCCACATCGAAGTGATCTACACGACGATCGAAAGCTATACGCTCGACGGGCGCGAGCGCAGTCTCGACCACAAGATTTCAAATCTGTTTTGCCCGAAGGGTTCGTGGGAAGCCCGGGTGATCTCGGAGGTGGGGCCGGAGCCCAACGACATCGTCATCCCCAAGACCGCATCGGGCATCTTCAATTCCACCAACATCGAGTATGTTCTGCGCAATCTCGGCATCGAATACCTGGTGATTTACGGGATTTGCACAGATCAGTGCGTCGAATGCGCCATCCGCGACGCCGCCGACCGCGGCTTCCTTGTCACACAGATCGAGGATGCCTGCTCCGCCGTCGAAGAACGCCGCCATGACGTGTCGATCGAGCAAATGCGCGGCCACTATTGCCGGACGCGCACAACCGACGAGATGATTTCCGAGATCGAGGCGCTGTTGAAATCAGCTGCCGCCTGAATGAAAGCGTGGAGACAAGCATGAGTATGCCTTCGACCGATGTCGCCTATCTCTGTTGGAGCGACTATGTCGGCATCACGCGCTGCCGCGGCGTGCCGGCGGCCGATCTGCCGAAGCGCATGGAGAAGGGTCTGGGATGGGCCGCAGCGGGCCAGGCGCTGACCCCTTTCGACGACATCGCCGATAATCCCTGGGGTCCGATGACGGAGGTGCGGCAGACGCCTCGGCCCGAGACCGAGGTGCTGCTGGATTTGTGGCCGGGCACGCCTCCCTTCCACATCCTGATGTGCGATTCGAATATCAACGATGGCATGAACTGGGAGTGCTGCACGCGCGGCTTCATGAAGAAGGCACTGGCGGATTTTGAGGCGGAGACAGGACTGCGCTTCACGGCCGCTTTCGAGCACGAATTCCTGCTCTGCAGCACTGGCCTGCCGTTGGCGACGCCCTTTTCGCTCGAGGCGATGCGCGTCGCGGCCGGATTTACCGGGGCGCTGGCGGAGGCTCTGGAAGCGGCGGGGCTCGGACCGCAAACCGTCGAGCCCGAATACGGCATCAACCAGTATGAAGTGTCGACCAGCCCAGCAGCCGGCACAATGGCCGGAGACCGCGCCGTACTGACACGCGAGGTGATCCGCGAGGTGGCGCGGCGGCATGGCTACCGAGCTACCTTCACGCCCAAGCCCGCTCCGAACGCGGTAGGCAACGGCGCGCATGTGCATTTCAGCTTCCTCGATTCAGGTGGAAGGAATGCCGCCTTTGACGGCAACGGCAAGGCGGAAGCGTCGCAGGTCGCGCAGCATTTCGTGGCGGGCCTTGTGCGTCACCTGCCCGACATCTGCGCGCTCGTTGCGGGAAGCCCGGTGTCATATTATCGGCTGGGACCCCATCACTGGTCCTGTGGCTATGCGAGCTTCGGCGTGCAGAACCGCGAGGCCGCCGTCCGCATCTGCCCGTCGCCGGATGCCGATCCTGCAAGACGGCAGTCCGGATTCAACATGGAGCTGCGGGCACCTGACGCCACAGCGAGCCCTTACATGGTCGTTGGCGCCATCCTGCGCGCGGGCCTCGAAGGCATCAAGGCGAAGCTGCCGATGCCCACGCCCATCGACCGCGATCCCAGCGAGCTGACGCCTGAGGAAATGAAATCACTGGGCGTTGTGGCGCTGCCTGCAAGCCTTGAGGAGGCGCTGGCGCGGCTCGAGCAGAGCCCCGCTATCAGAAGCTGGATGTCGCCTGTGTTCCTGTCGTCCTATGTCTCGGTCAAACGCAAGGAGATCGCCATGATGGAAGGTAAGTCACCGGAAGAAATTTGCGCGAGATATCGCGATGCCTATTGAACTGGCGCAGTCAATCCCGCTGATCGACCATCATTGCCACGGCATCACCGGCAATGACCTCGACTACGTCAGTTTCCAGAAGTTCATATCCGAAAGCTACCGGCCGCCGCCGGATGGCACGAGCGATTTCCAGAAACCGGTGGGCCTCGCCGTCCGTCGCTTCTGCGCCCCGGTGCTGGATCTGGAGAAAGGCATTTCGGGCGCCGAATATGTGCGTCGCCGGCAAGAACTCGGGTCAGATGAGGTCAACCGCCGTCTCATGCGCGCTTGCGGGCTGTCGCATTTGCTTATCGATACAGGTCACCGCGCGAGTATTATTCTCGATGTGCCCGCGATGGCAAAGGTTGCGGATGTTCCGGCCTTTGAAGTCGTCCGCATCGAGGCGCTGGCGGAAGAGATCATGCGCGGCGGCATCGCCGCCGATGCCTTCCCCAAGGCCTTTGCCGAAAGGTTGCGGGTGCGGTCGCGCAACGCCGTGGGACTCAAGACCATCGTCGCCTACCGGACGACTTTCGCCATCGACTACAGCCGCCCGTCGCATGAGGCGGTGAGCCACGCTGTGGGCCAATGGATGAAACGCTCTGAAACCTCCGGTAAATGGCGGCTCGACGACGCCACCATCATCCGCTACCTGCTGTGGACTGCGGGCGAGGTCTGCCGCGAACGGAACTTCCCTCTCCAGGTGCATGTGGGCGTGGGCGATGCCGACATCCTGATGCATGCCTGCGATCCCACGCATTTCACGCCGTTCATCGCGGCAATGGACGAGTGGGACGTTCCCATCACGCTGCTCCACTGTTTCCCGTTCATGCGCGAGGCATGCTGGCTCTCGGAAGTGTTCCGAAATGTCTATTACGACGTGGGCTTCACGCTGAACTTCGCCGCCCCGCAGTCTGAAATTATTCTCTCCGAGGCCCTGGAGATGGGCAAGTTCTCCAAGATGCTCTATTCGTCGGACGCCTTCGGCCTGCCCGAACTCTACTATCTCGGCGCCTTCCTTTTCAGGAGGGCCATCTCGCGCGTGCTTGACCGCTGGATCGCGGAAGATTTCTGCTCGGATGCCGATGCGGATGAGATCGTATCGCTAATCGCATCCCAGAACACCAGGCGCATCTATCCGGTGTAGAGGCGCCGGTACCAGTGCATTTAATTGGACGTGTGATTTCTGACCTACGCCTCATAACAAGAACTGGTCGTTGGCAAGTAATTAAAGGCACTGGCACCGATTCCGCTGCACTTCACCTTGCCCGCATAATAGGGAAGCAGCGCCTTCAAGGCTTCAAGGTTGTCCCCCTGCACCAACAAATTGCCCGCTTCCGAATCGCCGACGCTTCTGTCCTTGTCTCAATGGATCAGCCGAAACGGCACTTCGCCATGGTGGTTCACCACCGCCTTTTTCCCGATCCAATCCAGTGTGGGCATTCAATATCCTGTTCGCACGTTTGAAGGGTTCGAACATCGGTTCGCCCGTTTCGTTTTGTGATTCGAAGCCATAGTAGCAAGATTCCCTGCGACGGGTTTTCGTCGATTCGACCCATGCTACGACGCTGTGTACAAAAGAAGAACACCCCTTGTAAATGCGACGGGAAGCTCCCATCTAAATTTCGCCGCTGGAATTGGCCATTCGGCACGGTTGTTTGGACTGTCAACTGGAAACATGATCGCCATTACAATGATGACGAATGTCATTGCTGCTTGCGCGACGCATGACCATGAGACTGTGAGCAGAGCGTTCACTCCTACGACGACACTATATCGCCTTGCGTTTTTGAGACCCGCGTTGGGGGAATGCCTGTCAATGACAACAGGAACAAGCTGACGGATTGAGGCGTGCGTTTAGGGGGCGTTTGGCGAAAGCCAAGGCTTAGGGTTCAAGCTAGGCCCCTAAACACTGCAAAATGGAGTGCCATTGAAGCACGCTTGGTTCAAACGCGGGGATACCGCCACTTCGACGCGCCGGTTGCAGCGGCATATGCCGACAAGGTTTGCGATCCGCACTTCGTCGCCAAACACGCGTGGCTTCCACTGATCCACTACGTAAAGCGCATCAAGCGTTACAAGAAGCTGGAAAAGAAGACCGTTTACAAAGATCGGTCGATTATGTTCGCGTCGCACCGTGACGCCTGCATTCTAGGCAAATATACGTTCGATTTGGGCGGCTTGCTGGATAAGCACTACGTCCAATCCGGCTTGGACAAACACGTCATTGCTTATCGGAAGCTTGGCCGCGCCAACTACCATTTTTCAGCCGACGCCTATCGTTTCGCAAAGGACCATGCGCCTTGCGTCGTTCTTTGCTTCGATATCACCGGATTTTTCGACAATCTGGATCACGCCATTCTGAAGAACCGCCTGAAGCGGCTTCTTGCCGTCGATGAACTGCCGGATGACTGGTACGCGGTTTTCCGCCACGTCACCAAATACAGCAAGGTCGAACGCGCCGATCTTGACGCCAACGAAGATTTTGCCAAGCGCATGAAAGAGGCGTCGCGGGAACCAATCGCCACAATTGCCGAACTGCACAAGGCAGGAATCGCGATCACAGCCAACCCGAACAAGTTTGGCATTCCGCAAGGCACGCCGATCAGTAGCGCTATGTCGAACCTTTACATGATGGACGTTGACGCGGTGATGGTCGAAGCGTGCGCCAAGATCGGCGGACTTTATCAGCGCTATTCCGACGATATCCTTGTGATTTGTCCGCCTGAACAAGAAACCGAAATCACCGCCGCGCTTAAGGCGGCGGTTTCTGCCCACAAGCTGGAAATCAAGGACGAAAAGACCGAACGCGCTAGGTTCGAACCGGGAAGCGAAGACGTTTTCCAGTACCTCGGCTTTAACGTGGCACAAGACGGTGCAACCATTCGTCCGTCATCCTTGGCGCGGCAATGGCGCAAAGCGAAGCGCAGCATCAAGAAGACGAAGCGGATCGGCGAACAAGCCATCGCTGAAGGGCACGCGACCAAGATTTTCACCAAACGGCTTCGCAAACGCTTCCAACCCGTGGGCTCGCGAAATTTCTCGAAATACGCCCGCCGTGCGGCGGATGAATTCGGATCAAAGAAGATCGTTCGGCAAGTCGTGAAGCTTGAACAGATGGTGGATCAGGCCATTCGTGACATGGAAAAGTGACCCGGTAAGCCGGAAAAAATGATGGGTAGAATGTGGGTAGAAAACTGTCACGCAAACTGATATGCGGTTTAAGTTGCTGATTTTATTGAGCTTATCTTGAGATAAATGGCGGAGGGAAAGGGTCTGAAATCCAACGCTCTCTGCTCGCAAGCCGTTGATATTGTTAAGGGCACATTTCGGTGGAGTTCGAATCCTATGTGCCGACCCACGTGAACAGGGAAAGGCATGATCATGTGTGCGAGGAGTTTTCCGTGCAGTCGGTTGGCCACGTTCAGCCCATGCGTGAAGGTGCTTGAACATCGCTCCAGCCGCATCGAAACCACATTCCATGATGAACGGGGTGCGTGCTCGCCACATGAGCGTACAGAAAGCACTCGAAAGGCTGCTGAGCGCCGTATCCCCAGGTGAGCCCAGAGCGGAAGTCATGCAAGGGCATGGGCGGCACCAAAAGGCGTGCGCCGGACGGCCACTAGGTCACATCAGCCTTCCAAAAACATGACGATTGTTTGCGGTCGGACCCCGTCGTACTTCATAGCAGCTGCACCCGCCTCACTTTTCATGACCCTGTCGAAGGCCGCCATGTCGGCAACTTCCATCGAGAGCGCAACACGATTAGGGTCGTTGGGGTGGACGAATGTGATGATGTTCGTGACCACACCGGCGAAGACCTCTTCTCTCTTCGGCGACGCGAGCCAGTGAGCGACATCATCAACTTCGTGGGTAACGATTAGTTTGGGCATGACGGAAATCCCCCTAACCGACATTCCCCAAGTGGCCTGCCGATAGACATCAAAGTCATCTAATTCAATCCTGGCGTCAAGCCCGTGGACTAACGGCGCGCTCGCCTTTGTCTGAGTGCTATTTGTGGGGCTGCTTGCATCGCAGTGGCCGGCAGACAGGGCGGAATTCCGTCGTATTCAAGGTCGTGCAGTCCCCCATACTTCTTCCGCCATCAATAATAGGTCTGCTGGGATACGCCGGCCTTGCGGCAGACGTCGTCAACGCTTGCCCCCTCATCGGTAAGCTCTTGCAACCGATACTTGAAAACGATTTCTCTGGGGTGCCCGTGGGTGGTATAGTGATTGCGGAAAATGAGAGCCAGTACAACGGAACTGCAGGAGATTTCAGTGTATGTTCTCTATGGCGGCGACTACACGCGAGCATCGCTCGTTCAATGGCTACTTGAAGAAGCTGGCATTCAGTACGAGTTCCGCAGAATAAACCTCCTGCAAGGGGAAAACCGGTCAGCAGAATACTTGTCCCTCAATCCCGCGGGCCTTGTCCCAGTCCTGATCACGCCTGAGGGCGATATTCTCTACGAGGTTGCGGCGCTAATGCTCTATCTGACCGACCGCCATGGTCTCGGAGATTTGGCGCCACAGGTGAGTGAACCGGAAAGAGGATCATTCCTATCGGCAGTGCTTTACATCGCGGGGAAGATACAGTCGGAGATGAAGAGGCATCACTTCCCTCACCGCTACGCGCACGAGCAGAAAGATGATTTCGCTCTCGCACATGACACCTGGATTTCACGTTTCCGATATGTCGATCCGAAGTCGGGAGACTGGTATTGCAATGAAATAGACTGCGGTCCCATCGACCGCATGAGAGTAGAGAGAGTGGAGGGAGGTTTTTTGGTAGACCATGAAATCTTCGTGGAAAGTTCCCGAGCTCTACCCAGCAATGATGACAGTTACTGGACTTGCTTTTCTTCGGATATTGTTTCGCAAGGCCGGGGTATTAAAAAGGGTATACGATGCTTCTTTGCTGCCACCGGCGTCTGAGTTTATGCAAATTTGAGGGTTAAGACCGGTCCCAACTGCATGGCCGGTCGTGAAACACTTTTCTGATCTGCTCTGCCCACGGCAGATACGTCGCATCGATGAGATCGTTCACCGACCCGGCGGGCGGTTCGCGCCGGAGCAGCAGGCGCTCCAGCACATCCGGTGACAAGTACGCCAGCCGCATAATGCGACTTACGAACCGCCCCGTCACCTTCTCGGCGTTGGCGATGTCGTGGATCGTGAACCCGATTTGAGTTTGCGCCGCCAAGCCCATGCGCGGCCGAGCGCGCGCAGGATGTGCGGATCCTGCGCTCGGTCTTCGCTGGGCTTGTAATCCGCAGGGGGAAGA
>JANMMJ010000013.1:0-28541 GCA_031373255.1 Hyphomicrobiales bacterium | reverse complement strand
CAGCCCCGGCGGCCGGTTGAGAGCCCTATCCTCCCGGAGCCGGATGACACCATCGACGCGACGCGCCTCGGCCGCCGTCTCGCCGCGGTCAGGATGGCGCTCGACAACCTGCCGCAGCAGGCCATGCGCCTGGCGCGCTGGAAAGCCCGGCGCAACCGGATGCAGAAACCCACGTTCTTGTCGCCGTTCCGCCCCGGTCCGCCGCCCGGCCATCGCAAGGAGGCCATAGAGGAAATCGACTTTGTGCTGCGCGAGTGCCATGGGCTGGCGAGGGACGCGCTATATGAAGACACATCCTGATCGCATCCTACCATCAAGGAGGAAGCAGGTTCGCGGTTGATGCCGCGAAGCGGCATTGCGCTATAGCCGGTCACGGTGAAAAACCTTCACCATGGCGCTCCGCAACTCTCAAACGGCGATTTTACGCAACTGCCCCCGCCACAGGCCTCTACCCTCGCCATGCTATTGCAGTTTGGGCCGGGGGTGATAGGCTCTCCACCAGATCGCAACAGGCTCCGAATGCTTGTTACGTCAATGGCCCAGCGGCCACGCTTTGAAAAAAATCCAGGGAGGATTTATCTCACATGTCTGACAAAGAACACGTTCTTATTGGAAAACTGAAACAGCAACTCTCGGACAAGAAGATCGACCGCCGCGAGTTCGTCCGTTACGCGGCACTGCTCGGCATGGCCGTACCCACAGCTTATATGTGGGCCGGCAAGATTTCGGGCGAAGGTTTCGTGTCCCAAGCCCGCGCCGAAGACATGCCGATGGGCGGCATCCTCAAGATTGCGATGCGCGTTCCCAAGCTGGAAAATCCGCATACGTTCTCGTGGGTCTACGACTCAAACGTGGTGCGCCAGACCTGCGGTTACCTGACCCGCACCGGCACCGACAACGTAACCCGCCCGCATCTTTGCTCGAAGTGGGAAGCTTCCGAGGACCTCAAGACCTGGACGCTGACCATGGCCGATGCCAAGTGGCACAAGGGCGGCGATTTCACCGCCGAACATGCGGCCTGGAACATCAAGCACTGCCTCGATCCGAAAGTCGGCTCGTCGGTAGTCGGCCTGATGAAGGGCTATATGTTGAAAGATGTCGATACCGGCACCAAGGACGACAAGGGCGGCGCGGTGATGACCACGGAACTGTGGGATGCCAACGCGATCGAGATCAAGGATGCCAAGACACTGGTGCTGAACCTCAAGGAAGCCCAGGTGGCCGTGCCGGAGCATCTGTTCCACTATCCCTTCCTGATGCTCGACCCAGCCGAAAATGGCGCCTTCGGACAAGGCTCGAACGGAACCGAGTCCTTCGAACTTGCCGAACTCGAAGTGGGCCGCAAAGCCGTCCTGAAGCGCCGGAAAGATTCACCCGGCTATGTCGATGAACTGCATTTCATCGACCTTGGTGACAACCCGGCCGCCGTGGCCGCCGCACTTGCCTCCAAGCAGGTCGATGGCGTCTACCAGGGCAACGTCGAGCAGATCGATCTCTACAAGGGCATGGCACATGTCGACATCTTCGAGGCGGTAACGGCGCAAACCGGTGTTGCCCGCATGCGTCTTGACCATCCTCCATTCGACAAGCCGCAGGTCCGCAAGGCCGTGCGCCTCGCAACCGATGCGGCCAAGACCTTGCAGATTGCGCATAAGGGCGTTGGCCAGGCGGCCGAGCATCATCATGTCTGCGAAGTCCATCCCGACTACAAGAAGCTCGAGCCGATGGCGCGCAATGTCGATGAAGCGAAGAAGCTTCTGGCGGAAGCAGGTTTCGCCGATGGCATCGACATCGAAATCGTCTGCAAGCCCGATCCGTCATGGGAGCAGGCGGCGGTGGAAGCCATGGCCGAACAATGGAAGGAAGCCGGCATCCGCGCCAAGATCAACGTCATGCCGTCAAACAAGTTCTGGGAAGTCTGGGACAAGGTGCCTTTCGGCTTCACGGAATGGACCCATCGTCCGCTTGGATTCATGGTGCTGGCGCTGGCCTACCGGACCGGCGTGCCGTGGAACGAGTCGGCCTATTCGAACGCCAAGTTCGATGAGTTGCTGACCAAGGCGGAAGGCACGCTTGACATCGACGCCCGCCGCGAAATCCTCGGCGAGCTCGAGAAGATCATGCAGGAGGATGGCCCGATCACGCAGCCGCTGTGGCGCTCGGTCTATGCGGCCTACGACAAGCGGGTGAAGGGCTTCGCGGTGCATCCCACGCTCTACATCTTCGGCGAAACCCTGGGGGTCACGCCGGCCTGATATCGTCATACTTATGCAATTGGCGCCCCGCGGAGAACTCCGTGGGGCTTTTATTTGCCAATCATGCGATTGAAGAATTCCACTTCGCGGGCCCAGGTTGCTTCGTCATGGATTGCATCATGGGTGCCACCCGCAACACGGTTCAATTCCTTGATGCCTGGAAGAGCCTCGTAAAGGCGCGCGCCAAGGGAAAATGGGATGATGGTATCCGCGTCGCCATGCATCAGAAGGACCGGCGCTTTTATGCTCGCCACATAGTCGATGGAGCGCAACTGATCGAGCATCAGCCAACGCACCGGAAGCCACCAATAGACTGGTGATGCGACATCAACTGCCGATGTGTATGGCGCTTCGAGAGCCAGCGCGCCGACCTCGGAGCGTGCCGCTGTCTGAATGGCAATGCCGGTGCCGAGCGATTCTCCCACAAGTGCGATCTGCTTTGCAGCGATACCCTGACCCCGCAGCCAATCATAAGCGGTGGCGGCGTCGGTCATGAGACCCGCCTCGGTTGGCGTGCCAGTGGAACCGCCATATCCTCGATAAGACACAAAGCAGATGCCGAATCCATTGGCCTGGTAGAACTTCAATCGCCCGTCGCGTTCACCGATCTCGCCGGCATTGCCGTGAAAAAACTGGATGGTGGGCCGCCCGGCGGGTGCAGCTGCGTACCAGACGATAATCGTCTCGCCGTCAGACGTAGTGAGCCGATTGACGGTGACGCCCGTGATGCCGAGACCCTCAGGGGTCAGCCCATTGTTAGTGGGAAAGTAGAGCAAGCTTCGCTGCAGGAGGAACATGGCCGCAGCAATAGCCAGATAGGCTACGATGCCGAGGATTGCCGCGTAGCGCAGCAGAATCACGTGCCGACCAGTTTTGCGGAGGTTGCCGTATCACTGGTCCAGCACCAGACGGCAAGCAAGGGCGTTTCCTGGGTGGCGGTGGCATGAACGATAAACGGCCGGTGCCAGATTGTCTCGCCGGCCTGACGCAACACGAATCCACCGGCGCCGCGCTTCCAGTCGGAAGGGCCGGTCAGCGGCCAATAGAGCTCGGGAGCCGGATGATAGTGATCCTTGTAGTGGCGATGCGGGCCCAGCAGGATCAGGCCAAGAAGGAAATCATCGCCCTGGAAAAATCCGTTGGGCCCTATGATCTCGCAATGGGCGTAGTTTTCCATGAACCCCGCGCCAAGGAGTGCATCGCTATAGGCCGCCGTCTGGCGCCAATTCAGGTGCTCATCGAGGGCCGCCAACGCCGCGGCCAGATCGCTATCGAGCAGCGCTGTTTCGGCCACCGTTTGCGGTAGATGACGGCAGGCGGGTTTTCTGGCGGGTTCAGGAATGGTGAGTGTGTCTTCAGTCAGTACCTGATGCTGAAGGCGCTTGAGGACTTCTTCAACGCCCTCGCCGCCGCACTGGGCAAGTCCGCGCGAAATGGACCGTACCGACCACATCGCGCACTCGAATATTTCCTGCTGCAAAACTCAACTCTCAAGAAGATGCCAGTCTTCTGCGTGGACGACTTTTGCCGGGAGGTCAACATCGTGCGTCCACACGAAGAGGCAAAGGAATGGCACGTCACCGGTAAGCGTTGCATGAACGGCCCAGGGTTCATTCCACACCGGCTCATGCGGCGGTTTTTCCTGCCACGTATCATTTACGCCGAAACGCCAGCGATGCGGGCCAGTCAGCGGCGCATAGAGTTCGGGTGCTGCATGATGGTGATCACGGTAAAGAATCCCTGGAGCAATGACAAAGAGGCCGAGTTCCCAATCACTGGCATGAATGAAGCCCTGCCCGCCAATGATGCTGGCAAAGGCATGGGCCTTCGGGAATCCGGGGCCAATCTCCGTTGCCGGATAGGCGTCATAAGTCACCCAATGCAGGAATGGCTGCGCGATGCGCAGGGCATCGCGGAGACTATCGGCGTCGGCGATGGCGGCAATGGCTTCATTGAGAAATCCGCAGGCAGGAGCTTGCGGCACCAGTTGATTGATCGGCCCAGAACCCAGACGTGCAACGTCGTTGCGAATTTCAGCGATGCGGGGATGGGCAAAGCGCGCGAGATAGCGCTCCGATTCGTGAACAAGGGAGCGAATGGCGTGAGAACAGCCCATTACCTGCTTTCGCCTGCAGCGATGAGTGCAATCATGAAAGTGCGTAGACCCGGCGCGCCAGCTCCAGCAGATCGGCATCGGCGGGATAGCGTGCGGTAGATTTCCGCATCGGTGCGTTGGCCGTCAGTGCCATATGTTCGGCCAGGATCTCGGGTCGATCGAGATCAAGGCCATCGCCAGCCAGCGAGACCTTGATGCCGGTGGCGCGAACCAACTGGTTGAACCGCGAAATCGCAGCCGATGGATCGGCCTTTCCACCCATGGAAGCCGCAACCTTCGCAAATGCCTCAGCAGCGCCTTCCGCCACCCAGTCGATGGTTGCCAGCATGGCAAGACCGGTGGCGCGGCCGTGCGGGATGGGCGCCAGGTCCGCCATGGCGTGTGAAATATTGTGCGCGAGTGCCGTGCCGCAATTGTCGATACCGATGCCGCCATAGCAGGAGCCAAGCAGCATGGCGCCACGGGCTTCGATATCACCCGGATTCAGGACAGCCTTTTCGAGATTTGCCGATATCAGGGCGATGGCCTTGTGGCAGTAAAGATCATTGCCATCGGTGCGGTGCTTGTTGGTGCAGGCTTCAATGGCATGGACCAGCGCATCAAGGCCCGTGGCAGCCGTAACATGCGGGGGCACCGCCACGGTGAGTTCAGGATCGAGGATCGCCACGTCGGGTTTCAATTCCTCGCCCCAGGCCCAGACCTTGATCCGATCAACATTGGCGAAGACCGAGACGCGCGTGACTTCGGAACCGGTGCCTGCGGTCGTTGGAATTGCAATGATGGGCAAGCGATTAGCTGGCAGCGGCGTCTTGCAAAGCTCATAGGCTGACGCAGGCTTTCCCGCCGCAACGCAGCAGGCAACCAGTTTCGCGGTATCGAGGGCCGAGCCCCCGCCGATCCCCACAACGGCTGTTGCCTTTGCAGCCTGGGCGATGGCCGAAGCTGTATCAACGTCAGAAGCCTTGGGCTCGCCCTTGAAGCCTTCATAGAGACTGACCGCGTGACCGCCGTCCTGAAGAAGTTTCACGGCGCGGGCGGTGATCCCCAATCCGTTCAACGCCGGATCGGAGACGAGCATTACGGAAGCCTGCTTGCCAGCCAGGCCCTCGACCTTGCCTGCAAGATCGGAAAGGCGGCCGGCGCCAAAGCAAATTTCGGGGATTCGGCTTAAAACGAAGGCTTGCATGAGCTATTCCACTGTTGAAGATTTCTTCGCTTAAGTCTTTGAAAAACAAGGGTCAAGCGTGAGCAATCTTCACCAGTCAAAGGTTCATGGCGTATTTGCGCCCTTCATAGATCGCCATGGCCGCATTGCGCGCGGCAGTGGCATCGCCAATCGAAGGAAGTTGCAGGTCGTCGGCAATGGTGCGCTCCGGCACATTGGTGGCGGCGATCACCAGACTGTCGGCAGCAATGCGCTCGGGCTTGCCACCGCTTTGCCGGATCGTTGCGCCGTCGCCGTGCCATTCGATTACCACTGACTCGACGACCATCTGCACGCCAAGTTGGCGAAGTCTCGTGCGGAGGAGCGGATCGGCATTGGTCCTTGCCATTTCCGCCATTACCGCAAGAGCCGGTGTCACGATTGTGACTTCGTGGCCAGCCTCGGCAAGATGGAGTGCGGTGCCCGCGCCCTTCCAATTCGCTGTCTCATCAAGCACCAAGACGCGCTTGCCCAATTTCGCAGCGCGGCTCATGACATCCTCGGCAGTCCAGGCATTGCCGCGCGACAGGCCAGGCAGTTCGTCAAGTTCCGGCAAGGCGCGCTGGAAGCCCTTGCCATCGGGCTGCGACCCCGTCGCCACGATGACTTCATCGGCACCGAAGGCTTTGACTTCCTCGCTGTCCATCGGCGTGTTCAGCAATACCCGCACCTGAAGCCTGGTCAACTGGCGCTCGAACCAGTCGAGGTAGTCGATAATCTGATGGCGGCGTGGCTGGAGTCCGGCCAGGCGGAACTGCCCGCCGAGCTTGTCCGAGGCTTCGACGAGCGTCACCTGGTGGCCGCGTTCGGCTGCAACACGCGCGGCTTCCAGGCCGGCAACGCCCCCGCCGACAACCAGGACCTTCTTCGGTTTCTTCGCCGCAACAAAGCGGTCGCCACCCCATTCAAATTCGCGGCCGGCACTGGGATTGATCAGGCACGATATCCAGTAGTCGCGCGAACGGCGGCCCCAGCACATCTGGTTGCATGACAGGCAGGGGCGAACATCTTCCGCCCGGCCAGCCTTCGCCTTGTTGGCGAGGTGCGGATCGGCGATCTGTCCGCGGACAATCGAAACAGTGTCTGCCTGGCCGGATGCGATGACATAATTGGCATTTTCCGGCGTGCGGATATGGCTCTCACATTGCACCTTGGCGAACTTGACCACCTGTTTCAGTGCCTCGGCATGTGGTGCGCCAAGCTTGTCGGCAAAGAACACGCTCGGAATAATGCCGCCGAAGGTGAAGTAGCTGCCGGTGCCGCAGGTTACGTAGTCCATGAGCTGGCGCTGATCGTGCCAGGCCACAATTTCCTGCAACTGCTCGATCGATTGGGAGACCGCCACATCAGGGTCCATGTTGACAGCCAGGCCGATGATGAAATCTTCACCCGCCATCTTGCGGATGCGCTCCATGATGGTGCGGGAAAAGCGCATGCGGTTTTCAAATGAACCGCCCCAGCGGTCATCGCGCCGGTTGTTGAAGGGCAGCCAGAACTGATCGATGATGGCGTTGTAGGCGGCAAAAAGCTCGATACCATCGAAGCCCGCCGCCTGAGCGCGACGGGCAGCCTGAACGAAGCTTTCGATGATTTCCTCAATTTCACTTTCATTCATGGCATGGCTTCCGTCGGAATCATGGAATGACGGAAGCCCCGAGGGTGACCAATTGGGCTCGTATGAATTATCAAAATCGCCATGCTGGCCGACATGGTAAAGCTGGTTGCAGATGACGGCGCCGTGCTCATGGACCGCGTCGGTGATCTTGCGGAAGCCCGGAATGACCGCATCGGATTCATGCAGGAAATTGCCGCGCGTGAGCACTGCGGTTCGGTGCACCGGCACGGGTTCGACCACGATCATGGCGGCGCCGCCGCGGGCGCGCTCCTCGTAGTAGCCGCGATGGCGTTCGCCAGGCATGCCCATATCCGACATGTTGGCCGTATGCGAACCGAAGACGATGCGGTTGCGCAAGGTCTTGTGGCGCAATTGCAATGGCTGAAACAGGGCAGGAAACTGTTCTGACATTTGTTCGGATTTCCTCAGTTGAGCGGTGCGCCGCCTTCTTGCCTGCGCCTGGTCACGAAACTCTCCAGCGCCTCGCGGATGGCCGGATCGAGGGCCGGCTGTTCGTATTCCGCCAGGGCCTGCTTGTATATCCTGTGGGCGCGCGCAGTGGCGTCAATTGCTCCGGCCTCTTTCCAGGCGCCGTAATTCTGCGTGGTGGAGACCAGCGGCGAGTAAAAAGCCGATTCATAAGTTGCCACTGTGCGAGGCGTGCCAAAGAAATGACCGCCGGGACCAACCTCGGCGATTTCGTCGAATGCGAGCGTATCGGCATCGACGCGGACGGGATCGAGATAGCAGGCCATGCCCTGAAGAATCTCGATATCGAGAACAAACTTGTCGAAGGACGAACAGAGGCCGCCTTCAAGCCACCCCGCAGC
The DNA here is from genome assembly GCA_031373255.1 of Hyphomicrobiales bacterium. Classification (GTDB taxonomy): domain Bacteria; phylum Pseudomonadota; class Alphaproteobacteria; order Rhizobiales; family Aestuariivirgaceae; genus JANMMJ01. The sequence continues at coordinate 20,521 of JANMMJ010000013.1, read as the reverse complement.
ATGCATCAGCAGGTTGGCACCGCCGGTGATGGCGGCAAATGTCGTCGCCTGGGATTCATATGCGGCAGCGGCGTCCGCGGCGTTTGACGAATTGAAATTCGAGGACCGGTAGGGAAGTCCATAGAAGCGAGCAAGCTGCCCGGCGATCTGGTTACCCTTGAGCGATTCCGGCATGCCATAGGCGGGTGCCCCGGTTTTGAGATCGATGTTCTTGATGTGCGCACCATAGAACAGTGGCGCGCCGGGCCGGACCAATTGGGAGAGTGTCGCGCCAAAAAGAATCTCCGCATTGGCGAGAAGCGCGCAAGACGCAAGCGTCACCGGTGTTGTGGCCCCCGCAAGCGAGAACGGGGTGATGATGACCGGCTGATTGAAGCGCGCCATCTCGATAATGCCGGTCGCCATCGGCGTATCGAATTGCAGCGGGGTGTTGGTGTTGATGATGGAATAGGTGCCGGGGCGATTACCAAATTCCTCAAGCGTTTCGCCGCGCGCGATGGCGAACAGGTTGAATGCATCGTGAATGCGCTCGCGGCTCTGACAGAAAACATAGGGCACCTTGTCGGTGAGCAGCAATGTTTGCAGCGCCATGTCGAGATGCCGTTCCGGCACTGGAATCTCGACGGGCTCGACCGGCGAGCCGATCATGTGGATGATGTTGAAATGGTGCGCGAGGCGGATAAAGTCGCAGTAGTCCGCCAGATTGCCGTTGCGGCGGCCGCGTTCAATGTCGGTGCAGTAAGGCGGCCCCAGAACCGTGGCAAATGCCAGATTGTCGCCACCGATCATGACGGTGCGATCGGGATTTCGCGGCGTCAGCCGGACTTCGCTCACAAAGGTTCTGATGGCATTGAGGACAATATCGCGGCCGAGGCGCACCCGTTGATTGGCCATATCGACTATAGCGCCTGCCCTGGCGAAAATCTCAAGCGCTTCACTTGAATAGATGCGCGCACCGATTGATTCCAGGACATCAAGCGATGCCTCGTGGATGGCTTCGATCTCGTCATCGGATATCAGCGTGGCGCGCGGATAGGGATTGGAGAGTTGCCGCCATGGCAGTTGGGCAATCGCCTTGCTGCGGCGATGGCTGCCGGAACGCCGCCGCTCCCGGCCCGGTGTTTCACCGGGTTCTGGGGACAGCGCGTATGTCATGCAAAGGCGGCTTCAAGGCTGGTCACGTGATGGTTATAAACCAGCGGCGGACGGCGGCAATGTCATCCGCGGACGCGATCATGCCTGCCAGCGACACGGCGAACCAGCAACGTCACGAAATGCCGGGACCGGTGATTTCGCGCACCAGTTTGCGGTGAATGGCCTCGGCATAAGCGGCGTAATCCGCCGAGGGAATGATGAAATGCCCCTGGCCACCGACGACGTGGTTCTCAAAATAGGTATCGAGGGTCGGCCATTCATTGAGGATGACAATGCCGTTGATGGTGATGCCCTGCGCCACGACCTGGTCTCTTGCGAGATTGACGGGCGGACCGATATTGTTGCGGCCGTCGGACGACATGTCGATCACCCTGCGATCGGCCGACGGTGCCGAATTGAAAAGTGCCGCGGAGAAATTCAGGGCAGTGGAAATCGAGGTGCCGCCCTCGGCCAGACGGCGCGGCATGGCGGCGAGTATACGCCCCAGTTCGTCGGCGTCAGCATCTCCGGCAACTATCGTCCAGGGCACCACGACCATCTGGTTGAATTCATCCGACCACTGAACAGCCGTGACTGCAATACGCTGCTTGTTGCCGGCGGCTATTGCTAGTTTGACCTCGGGGCTCATGAACGCCCGCCCTACGCCTTCCATCTGCAGGCGAAATTCGCGTGAATCAACGCTGAACGAACAATCGACGGCAAGAACCAGGGCCAGGTCCACACCGGGCTCCTGCGCGGGCGCCACCAAGGGCGAAAGTACTGAAGCGCCAAGGCCCAACCCCACGGCGGCACTGCACAGAAACCATCTCCTTGCATGCCGCATGACCAGTTCCTCACATGTTGAGTTACAGTTCCATGTAATCGAGCGCGCGGCAGTCCTTTGCCTGCCAACCCACCTTAACCTCTTTGCCCCGGCTCAGCATGTCGGAGCCGGACTTGTTTGGCAGTTTGACTATGAAATTGTCGTGACCGGCGACTTCGAGCCGGGCACGGATGTGATCGCCCAGGTAAATCAGTTCGGCGATGCGGCCCTTCAGAGTCGTATCAGCGCCTTTGGCTGTTGGATTGATGTCAACCCGCTCGGGCCGGAGAGACAGCAGGGTGCGGGCTCCTTTACCAGAGGTGGTAACCGCCAGCGCCTTGACCACGTCGCCCGATTCAAGCCTCACCGTGGCAACATTGTCCTTGCCGACTTCGGCAATGGTGCCGCGCAACTTGTTATTTTCACCGATGAACTGGGCCACGAAGGAATTCTGCGGCCGTTCATACAATTCGTCGGGGCTTGAGAGCTGCTGGACGATGCCATCGTTGAACACGGCGATCCGGTTCGACATGGTCAGCGCTTCGGCCTGGTCGTGGGTGACGTAAACGACGGTCACGCCAAGACGCTCGTGAATATGCTTGATCTCATACTGCATCTGTTCGCGAAGCTGCTTGTCGAGCGCGCCGAGAGGCTCATCCATCAGCACCAGATCGGGCTCGAACACCAAAGCGCGCGCCACGGCGATACGCTGCTGTTGGCCGCCCGACAATTGCCCCGGCCGGCGATTACCCATGTTGGGCAGTTCCACCATTCTCAAGACCTTGGCGACGCGCTCTTCGGTTTCGGCCTTGCCGACGTTTCGCACCTGCAGCGGAAAAGCCAGGTTCTCGTTCACCGTCATGTGGGGAAACAGCGCGTAATTCTGGAACACCATGCCGATCCCGCGCTTGTGCGGCGGCACATTGTTGATCGGCTGGCCCTTCAGGTAGATTTCGCCGTGGGTTGCGGGCTCAAATCCGGCAAGCATCATCAGCGTCGTCGTCTTGCCGGAACCGGATGGTCCAAGCATGGTCAGGAATTCGCCCTTGGCGATGTCGAGGTTGAGATTCTTGACGACGAGCGTTTCGCCGTCATAGCTTTTCTGGACGTTGACGAAACGCACCATGGCGTTGCCGTCGGTTGTCTTTTCGGTCATTCCCCAGTTGCCTTCACCGCTATGGATTGGTGGTTGCTGCGCGGCATACTATTGCGCCCAGGGCGGAGAGGGAAGCTTTCTCTCGCCCCCCTCCCCCAGCGGCACTCAAGGCGATCCGCGGCGCTTTGCTGCCGGCTTTTTCCGGGCCTTGCGGCGCGCCGGCACAATCAGGTGTTCGGGGCCATAGGGGAAACCGGTGATGTTCCTGTTTCCCTTCCCGGAAATGACCAGAATGTCGTGTTCGCGATAGCCGCCCGCACCCTTTTGGCCCTCGGGAATCATGATCATCGGTTCCATCGAAACGACCATTCCCGGCTCAAGTACGGTATCGCAGTCTTCCCGCAGTTCGAGGCCGCCTTCGCGGCCGTAATAGTGGCAGAGGACACCGAAGGAATGGCCGTAACCGAAGGTGCGGTATTTCAGCAGATCATGGCCGGCATAGATGGCATTCAGCGACTTTGCCACGTCCGAGCACTTTGCGCCCGGAACGAGGAGCTTCTTGCCTTCGTCATGCACGTGGCAATTGATTTCCCAAAGCCGCAGATGTTCCTTTGAGGCGGTTTCGGCGAAGAGAGTCCGCTCCAGCGCCACGTAATAACCGGCAACCATCGGGAAGCAGTTCAAGCTCAGAATGTCGCCGCGCCTGATCTTGCGGCTGGTGACCGGATTGTGGGCGCCATCGGTATTCACGCCGGACTGGAGCCACGTCCAGGTGTCCATCAACTCGGCATGAGGCCAAACCTTTGCGATTTCACGCACCATGGCCTGCGTGGCGTGGAGGGCTACTTCATGCTCGGGAACACCCACGGCGACAGCATCCAGAACGGCAGCGCCACCAAGGTCGGCGATCTTCGCCATTTTTGTGATATGGCGGATCTCCTCGGCGGATTTGATCATGCGCTGGCGCATTGCGGGGGCAGCCACGTCGACAAATTCGACTCCTGGGAGCGCTGCTTCCAGCTCCTTGCGGAAATCCAGATTCACATGGTCAAACTCAATTCCGATGCGTTTCGCGCCATGTGTCAGGTCCTGAACCGCGCGGAAGTAGTTGTCCCTCGACCAGTCCGTATAGGTGACATTGCTGCCAATGGTGCGGCGTGCCGGCTGACCGCCGTCAATGGCGGCAGTGACGGATGTCGCGGCCTTCTGCGTGACGACCAGCGCGTATTTCCGGCCGAAATAGCAATAGAGGAAATCGGCGAGGTAACAGATGTTGTGGTAGGACGTGAACAGGCAGGCATCGACGCTGGTTTCAGCCATCCAGCGGCGGATGTTGTCCTGGCGGCGCTGCATTTCGCCGGCCGAAAACGTCGGCCTGGGCTTTCTTCCATTGTTGCAATAATCGACCAGGCGCGGCCGTTCCAAAGCATTCATCATTCACCTCTTGAGGGCGCATGATTTCGTTTACGAAAGCCCTTGTGTCAACCGATGTTCACTCACATAATACATGAGAATGACTCATGGAGCCCCCATGTCACGCATGCCCCCGCTGAATGCGCTCAAATGTTTCGAAGCCGCCGCCCGCTCGGGCAGTTTCTCGCGCGCCGCCGAGGAACTTCACGTTACCCAATCGGCGGTCAGCCACCAGATCAGACAACTGGAAGAATGGTTTGGATTTCAATTGTTTGACAGGCTAGGCCGGCATACGTCACCAACCCCAAAAGCGGAAGAACTGGCGCGGTCGCTGGCCGATGCCTTCGGGATCATTGCAACGGCCTGCCGGCGAGCGGCACAGACCGATAGCAAGCCGCCCCTGGCGATCGCCGCAATCCCCTCCATAGCAACAATCTGGCTCATACCACGCCTGCCCCTGTTCCTGCGCCAGCATCCGGAAATCGAGGTCAGCCTGACCTACGCCTTCCATGGCAATCCGGTCGATTTCGGCGTCACCGATCTGGCCATTCTCTACGGCCGCGGCGAATGGGAAAACGCCCGGTGCACGAAGTTTCTCGGCGGCGATTCAGTGGCGGTGTGCAACACCGGTTTTCTTGAGAAATACGGACCCTTTCCCGAGCCCAAGGACCTGCTGCAAGCCAGCCTCCTGCACGATACCGACCAGACCGGGTGGCAGACGTGGTTTCGCGCCGCGGGGCTCGCCCACACCGATCCGCAGCCCGGGCCGACATTTGAGGATTTCAACCTGCTGCGCTCCGCTGCACTGGCCGGCAGCGGCATTGCAATCTGTCCGGCGCCCCTGATCGCAGATGACTTCGCGTCCGGACGGCTGGTGCAGCTATTTCCGACAGCGATTGCCGAGGACCGCGCCTACTACATCGTCGAACCGGCTTCAGCGCCCATTGGCAACGCCAGTGCCGCCAACAGCTTCAAGGAGTGGCTGCTGCAGACGTCGCGGACCTAGACCGGAACGCGTTTTTCGAAACCAACACGTCCCCCCACGCCCTGTGGGGTTTTTGTCCCGGAGCCCAAACAGCCTCATTCAGCACTGGTCAGCATTCTGGCGACGGCGGGATGCAAATCGCTGGCGAAAAGCTGTTGACAATGTTCTTTGTTTGTTCTAGCGAGGTCGGAGGAGGACATTGACCGACACATGGACTGGGCCAGGGTCATCGAGCGTAATCTGGCAGCACTCATCCGTATCGTGGCGATGCTCATTGCCATGGTGGAAATGGGAAGCGGCAGCATGGTGGCGTTGCTTCCGCCGTCGCTCTACCGGGCGGTGTCGCGGATGTTGCTCCCCACGGAATCGGCGGTGCGCCGCCTGATTGCCATCGCGGCGCGTGGGCTCAAGGTGAAACCTTCTCCAGTCCGTCCGATGCCCAGGGGGCTTGCTTTCGCTGGAAAGGTTGGAGGACAGATCGCGTTTCAGCTGTTCGACACGCGCCAGCGGTTCAGCCGCAACAGCCGACGGCGTGCTTCTGCCACGGCCATTCCGCGCATTCACGTCTTTGCCGACAGTCCGCTTATCCCGTTGTTCCAGCCCCGGCGGCCGGCCGAGAATCCCATCCCTGAGCCGCCGGATGACACCATCGACGCGACGCGCCTCGGCCGCCGTCTTGCCGCGGTGAAGATGGCGCTCGACAACCTGCCGCAACAAGCCAGGCGTCTGGCGCGCTGGAAAGCCCGGCGTGACAGGATGCAAAAACCCACTTTCTTGTCGCCATTCCGCCCCGGTCCCCCGCCCGGCCATCGCAAGGAGCCTCTAGAGGAAATCGACTTTGTGCTGCGCGAGTGCCATGGGCTGGCGCGGGATGCGCTCTACGAAGACACATCCTGAACCCATCCATCCGTCCAGGACGCGGCGGGCTTGCGGTTGATGCCGCGAAGCTGCATTGCGCTATAATGCATGGGCGCATTATCTCTGGCCATGAGGATCGGCCGGCGAAGGGGTACGGTGCTTCGTCGGCCTACCACGTGAGTGTCATCGACCGGGGGCGATTAAATGACACCCTGCGTTGGAATTTGGTGCCGCCTGACAACCCTCAGTTAACAGCTCATTTGACGAATTGACGTAACAGGGAGAAACATACCGGTAACTCAGCTACAAACACCGCGCCTGCCGAGCAGAACACCCATTTCCAGGATACCGATGGCGTCCGACACTTCCCATGATGGCTTTGAACCGCAGGACATCCGCGAAACGCTGGAGCGGGTTCTGGATGGCGCGCAGTTCAAGGCAGCACCGGCGCTCGCAACCTTCCTGAAATATGTCGTCGAGGAGACACTTGATGGCCGGGGAGACCGTCTCAAAGCCTACAGCATCGCGGTTGAAGCGCTTGGCCGGGCGGCAGATTTCGATCCGCAATCCGATCCTATCGTCCGGATCCAGGCCGGGAGGCTGCGCAAGGCGCTTGCGCTGCATTTCAATGGCGAAGGGGCCGACGAGGCCATTGCCATTGAATTGCCCTCCGGCGGCTATGTTCCGCGGTTGATCCGGCGAAGGGATGCCGTCGGCACGCAGACGTGGCGGGCAGCGCTTCCCTACGCCTTGCTGGCTGTTGCGGCAGCGGCGGCTTTCTTCGCCATTCTCTGGCACTTTGCCAGCGACAGCCGCGACGTTGCCACAGCTCCGCAGGCTCCCGTCCGTTCACCGCTCCCCACAGTGCGGGTGGCACTTCCCACAGTGAAAAAGCAGTCTGTTGGGATCGATGCAGAAGCGTATGGACAAGCCCTTGAGGCAGCACTCACGCGTTTCGACGAGACAGTCGTGGTGGACCGGGCGAGCAACGATGCGGCAATCGCCAACTATGAGGTGCGGGTGGGATTTTCGGGGAGCGCCCCGATCACCGGCGGTGTTCACCCAGTCAATTGAAGCGGCGCGTATGGCGGTGAAATCATAGTGCCACGGTATGCCTTGACCATTCGCCATACATCATCACATATAACGCCATGAGCGAAGTTCTGCGCCCTATCGTCGAGCCGGCCCCTGCCTTGATCGACCCATTTGGCCGACATGTGAGCTATTTGCGGGTTTCGGTGACGGACCGGTGTGATTTTCGCTGTGTCTATTGCATGGCCGAGGACATGACCTTCCTGCCCAAGCGGGACCTCCTGAGCCTCGAAGAGCTTGACCGGCTGTGCACGGCCTTTATCGAAAAGGGTGTGCGCAAGATCAGACTGACGGGCGGCGAGCCGCTGGTGCGCAAGGGCATCATGACGCTGGTCGAGAGCCTCGGACGGCACATCCGCTCCGGCGCGCTGGAAGAGCTTACGCTGACGACCAATGGCAGCCAACTGGCAAAATATGCCAACGAACTGGTGGCGCATGGTGTGCGCCGCATCAATGTATCTGTCGATACGCTGGATGACGTCAAGTTCAAGACCATCACGCGCTGGGGCGATCTCGGCAAGGTGAAGGATGGCATCCGGGGGGCCCAGGCTGCCGGTCTTGCCATCAAGATCAATGCCGTGGCACTCAAAGGCGTCAACGACGCGGAAATTCCAGAGATGATCCGCTGGGCCCATGGCGAAGGCATGGACCTGACGCTTATCGAAACGATGCCGCTGGGCGATATCGACGGCGACCGTACCGACCAGTATTTGCCGCTGTCAGTGGTGCGCGCAGCGCTGTTCGACCAGTTCACGCTGGAGGACATTCCGTACAAGACCGGTGGGCCGGCGCGTTATGTGAAGGTCAGGGAGACGGGCGGACGGCTGGGCTTCATCACGCCCCTTACCCATAATTTCTGCGAAAGCTGCAACCGAGTGCGGCTGACATGCACGGGAACGCTGTACATGTGCCTCGGACAAGAGGATGCCGCCGACCTCCGCTCGCCGCTGCGCGCTTCGGAAGGCAATGAACTTCTCAATGCGGCCATTGACGAGGCTATCGGGCGGAAGCCCAAGGGGCATGATTTCATCATCGACCGGCGCCACAACAAGCCGGCCGTGTCGCGCCACATGAGTGTCACCGGCGGCTGAGCCTGCCGGGCCTGCCTGCATATCAGGCATACATATTCGCGACTGGACAGGTGACCGGCGGCACCGAATAAGCGGCGGGATATGTCCGATTCAACGGCTTCCAGCCACAATTCGCTTCGCGCCGGCGCCTTCATGGTGCTGGCGATGGCGTCTTTCGTCACCAACGACACACTGGTCAAATCGCTGGGTGGGGTGCTGCCAGTTGGCGAAGTCGTGGCTGTTCGCGGCTTTTTTGCCACCATCCTGATCGTGCTGATCTGCCAGTGGCAAGGTGTCCTTGGAAGTGTGCCGCATATTCTCAGCAAACATGTGTTTTCGCGCGCCATCCTCGACCTGATCGGCACCTTGCTGTTCATCACGGCACTCATGCACATGCCGATTGCCAACCTCACCTCAATCATGCAGGCAGTTCCCCTGGTCGTAGCGCTGTTCGCGGCGGTGTTCCTGGGCGAGCGGGTGGGCTGGCGGCGGTCGCTTGCCATTGCCGGCGGTCTCATCGGCGTGGCGCTGATCGTCAAGCCATCACCCAGCACGTTCACGATCTACGAGGCCTTCGCGCTTACCATCGTGTTCTCGCTGGCGGTGCGCGATATCATTACCCGGCGCATCCCGCGCCACATTCCTTCGTTGATTGTGGCGCTTGCCAATGCGGGCTTCGTTACCGCAGGCGGGCTTTGCCTCGGAACGATCGAGGGCTTCAAGCCAATGAGTGCAGTGCAGATTGGAACGCTGGCCATCGCGGCCATGTTTCTGGGTCTGGGCTATGTGTTCATGGTGATGACGTTGCGCACAGGCGAGCTTTCCGCAACCGCACCCTTCCGTTTTTCCATCGTGATCTTCGCCATCATTTCCGGCGTCGTGGTGTTCCATGAACTGCCTGACGCGTGGGCTGTGGCGGGTATCGTGCTCATTGTGGTTTCGGGTATCTACGCTGCGCATCGCGAGGCGAGGCTCAATCGTATCGCCAGAATGCGTATGCAGTCAGCAGGATAGCCCAGACGAGAATGCCGCTTCGCACCAGATGCGGCGGCAGCTTCCGCGCAACACTCACCATGCCGTAGCCGCCGGTCATGGCGCCCGCCATCATGATGAGCGAGGGCAGCCAGCGGATCAGTCCGGAACTTGCGAAAATCACGATGCCAATGACAGTCATCAGGGTGATGGTGATGTTGCGCAGCGCATTCGACTGGTGAATGTCCATGTGGCTGAACAGGGAATAGATGGCGAAAAGAATGATTCCCATGCCAAGCCCGAAATAGCCGCCATAGACGTAAACGACGAACTCCAGCAGAAACGACAGCCAGAGCCACTTCGATCCGTCGAAGGCGTAGACATCCGACAGCCAGCGCTTCACATAGGGACCAAGAGCAAAGCACAGCGTGGCGACAGTCAGGAGCCAGGGAATGGCCGAATGGAACGACGCCTCGCCCAGGCTGACCAGCAGGTACGAGCCCAGCGTTCCACCGGCAGCCGCGATCAGCAAGCGCGATACCAGGTGCCGGCGCACAGCCGTCAATTCCTGGCGATAAACATAGGTGCCGACAATATTGGCGGGCAGAACGGCCACGAAATTCGAGGCGTTGGCTTCCATTTCGGTCATGCCAGAGGCGACGAGCAAGGGGAATGTCATGAAGCCGGCGCCGCCCGCCATGACATTGATCACGCCCGCCACAACACCGCCTGCAAAGAGCAGGAGCGCATTCAAAATGTCCATCAGCGATTCCGTCCCGAAGATTTGAACAAATCAGCGGCGGCAAGCGTATATGAAAGGCGCAGACTGGAGTTACGCAATGCCGGCATATCTAAAGAGCCTGACGACCGCCGTGCCGCCGCACGTGCTCAGGACGGCGGATGTCATAGCGGAAGCCACTTCGATTTTCGCCGGCCGGCACCAGGACTTCCAGCGGCTCATGCCGGTGTTTGCCAATACGGGTATCGACACACGCTACTCGGTGCGGCCCTATAGCTGGTTCCGCGCCGATCAGGGCTGGCCGGAACGGACGGAAGCGTTCATCGACGGGGCGACCACGCTGTTCCGCGAAGTCGCCGCGGAAGCGCTCGAAAAAGCCGGGATATCGGCCGGCGAGGTTGACTCCATCGTGACCGTTTCCTCGACCGGCATTGCCACACCGTCAATTGAGGCCCGCGTACTCGACGACATGCGGTTTCGGCCCAACGTGCGGCGCACTCCAGTTTTTGGGCTGGGCTGTGCGGGTGGTGTCAGCGGCATGTCGCTGGCGGCAGAACTGGCCAAAGAAAAGACGGTACTGCTGGTGGTGATCGAGCTGTGCACGCTGGCGTTCCGGCCCGATGAAATGACCAAATCCAATATTGTGGCTACCGCCCTGTTTGGCGATGGTGCCGCGGCCTGTGTGCTGTCGCCGGTATCCTCCGATGCGATTGGCGAAATCGAGCATACCGGCGAGCATACGTGGCCCGGTACGCTCGACGTCATGGGGTGGCGGATGGACGACCAGGGGTTTGGCGCGATCTTCTCGCGCAGCATTCCCGATCTTGCCGCACAGGATCTGCGGCCGGCGGCAGATGCCTTCCTCAAGCGCAGCGGACTGGAGATTGGCGACATCGGCCAGTTCGTATTCCATCCGGGCGGAGCCAAGGTCATTACCGCGCTCGAATCGGCCTTCGATCTCGAAACGGGGCAACTGGCCAACGAAAGATCGGTGCTGGCGGGATATGGCAACATGTCGGCGCCGACGGTGCTGTTCGTGCTGGCGGAAACGCTCAAGGCGCCGTTCAAGGGCAGGCGATTTCTTTCGGCACTGGGACCGGGGTTTACCGCTAGCTTCCTGACCATGCTATGCTGAACCGATGTGGTTCAACCTTTTCATCCTGGTGCTGGTCGCTGCGCAGCGGCTGGTGGAGCTCGTCATCTCGCGGCGCAACGCGCAAAAGCTTCTGGCGCGCGGCGGGGTCGAACATGGCGCCGCGCATTACCCGTTGCTGGTGCTGGTGCATGCGGCGTGGATCATCGGGCTGGTCTATTTCAGCTGGGGAATTGAAGCGTCGTGGCCATGGCTCGGCGCCTATCTTGCGCTTCAGGCGGCGCGTGGCTGGGTGATCGCGGCGCTGGGGGAACGCTGGACGACGCGCATCATCGTTCTGCCGGATGAACCCCTGGTTGACAGTGGGCCATACCGCTTCCTCCGGCACCCCAACTATGCGGTGGTTGCAGCGGAGATTTTCATACTGCCGATGGTTTGGGGGCTGTTCTGGTTTGCAATGATATTTACCGTGCTCAATGCACTGGTGGTGGCCTGGCGGATCAAGGTCGAGGAAGAAGCGCTGCGGCCCATGCGGCCTTAATCCCCTAAGGTCAATTGCCTGTTGCCGCAACGCTGCCGATGGGCACATCAATCGAAATCTCGCCCGTCTTTTCAAAGACCAGGGTCAGATGCAGCATGTCCCCCTGCCTCAGGGGCGACTTGAGGCCGGTGAGCATGATGTGGGTGCCGCCCGGTTGAAATTCCTGCGTTGCGCCAGGCGCCAGGTCCAGCGCGGTCACTTCACGCATCGTCATGACGCCATTGTCTTCGGCGGTCTGGTGGATTGCCGCGGATTCTGCGGCATCGCTGCGCACGCCAACCAGGCGATCCGTCTCGGCGCCATGATTGACTACAGTCAAATAGACCGAACCGGCTTTCGCTGTGGATACGGCGGAGGCACGGGCGTAAGCTCCGCTCACCATCACGTCATTCGCATTGGCGCGGGAAGCTAACGATAGTATGGCGCCGAGGGTGAGCGCGGTGGCAACAGCGATTTCAAGTGTCAGTCTACGCATGGCGCCGGTTTCGAAGGTAATCTGGGCTGGATTGTGGAGGCTTGCGCGCGGCAGAGCGTCGCGGTGGCTGCTTGCCCTTCTTGCGACATGTGCACCGGCCTGGGCCGGCCAGCGGGTTTCACTGGAACTGGTGCTCGCCGTCGATGTGTCGCTCAGCGTGAACGACATTGAGTTCCGGCTGCAGATGGGTGGCATTGCAGAGGCGCTGCGCGACAAAGATATAAAGGACCTGATCGCCAACCACGAGCATGGCGTGGCTCTGACACTGACCCAGTGGAGCGGGACGCTGGCCTCCAACAAGCCGCTGCCGTGGCGGCTGCTGAACGACAGCGCAAGTGCCGAGGCCATGGCGGCAGAAATCGAACACACGCCGCGCAGCCAGTTCGGCAATTTCACCGGCATCGGCCATGCCATTACCTTCGCCATCAAGCTGATCGAGTCCAATGGCTTCGAGGGTGACGACAAGAAGATCGATGTCTCCGGAGATGGCCGCAACAATTCCGGACCGGAGCCACGCACCGTGCGCGCCATGGCGGAAATGCATGGCATCACCATCAACGGACTGGCGATCACCAACGCCGAGGCAACCCTCGCATCCTACTACGCTGCGAACGTGATGTCTGGGCATGGCGCATTCGTGGTGACGGCCGATGATTTCGAATCCTATGGCGAAGCCTTCAAGCGGAAGCTGAAGCGCGAGCTCAGTTCGCGGATTTCGCTCCGCGAGCGGAAGCCACATTTGGCGGGGATCGTTCGATGAGAGTATTGCTGTATCTCATCCTGCTTTCGATCTGCGGGCCAGTTTTAGCGGCGGAACGCATTCCCGTCATCATCGAACTGGTCCTGGCGCTCGATGCCTCGGCCAGCGTCAACAATGACGAGTTCCAGCTCCAGCTTGAAGGTGTGGCGCGCGCCTTTCAGGATCAGGAGGTCCTCAAGGCCATTGACCAGCTCAAGCCGCTGGGCGCTGCTGTATCAATCCTGCAATGGGGCGGGCCGGGCGATACGCATGTGATCGTTCCGTTCACCCATATCAGCAACGGCCGCGAATCGAAGGCCTTCGGGTTCCTGACCGGACTAACGCGGCGCTGGACCCGCGCCAGTTCCACCTCGATTGCGACGGGAATTCACGACAGCCTCGACCTGCTAGAAGCGAACGACTTCGAGGGCAGCAGGCTGGTGATCGATATTTCAGGCGATGGCCAACAGAACACGAGCCCAAGCCTTGAGGATGCACGGGAGCGGGCCAGGGCAGCGTATGTCACGATCAATGGGCTGCCCATCGAAGTCGATGACCGACGGGTCAGCGACTACTATCGCGATCATGTGATCGTCGGACCCGATGCATTCATCGAACCGGCAAAGGATTACGAAGACTATATCCGCGCCATCCGCGAAAAGCTGCTGCGCGAATTGCGGCCACTGGGTTACTAGCGCTCGAGGGCACGATCCGCGGCATTTGCCGGTATCCACCACGCCCTGCCCCTTGGCGTTTCGACATATTCGGGCCAGGGGAAATCGAGCGGCGGGGGATAGTCGCACCAGGGATCCGGGTCACCTGCCATTGCCTTGCGCTCATCGAATTCGCGTCTGGCTCGTAAGAGGCTGGCCTTGTCCGTCATCAGGTCGAGGATGGTTGCAGCGATGGTCCGCGCCGCCGTCCGCACGGTCGGGTCAATGACACAGGGAATGCCGCCCAGGGCATTGAGCGCCCATTCGGGATAGGCATAACCCGGAGGACCGTCCAATGTGGCACGGCCAACATAGAAGCGCACGGCCGGCGCATGCCAAGTCATGTCGGTATAATCGTCCGAAGTATAGTGCGTCTGCCAGGCGGGGATCACTTCCTTCACCCGGCGCTCGGCTTCCTGGGGTGTGATCAATTCCGACAGTGCCGCCGAGAATGCATAGTCAGCGGGCGCAAGGCCCAGCTCTTTTTGCAGGCGGCGCGTTACTTCAATGGCTTCCGCGCCATATGTCGGTGCCCCGGCGAGTTCGAGATTGCGATAGGTGATCTCGGCCATGGCATGATTGGCGAGGCCCGGCTTTGATTTTGACACCCAATGCCGTTTCACCGTGCAATGCGCCATGCGGGCTGCTGTCTCAGCGGTGTGATCCAGTACAGCATAGATTTTCTGCAGCATGGCGAGGCTTGGGGCGCGTGCTGCATACATGATCAGCGCCATTTGAGCGGCAAGATTGTCAGCCGTCGCCTGTCCAGAGGCAAGGATGGTTTCGTTGAGCGTCCAGGTTCCGGTGTGCGGCAGCATGTGATCGCGCAATTGCTTGGAAAGCTGGAACATCGCCACCACGGCATCATTGGCGCCGGGTGCGCGAGCTTCGGTATGGGCGGCGGGGATGGGCGCCCCTGTCTGGTCGCGCGTGACGCCGCTCAGCCAGGTCTCCGGTGCCTCGCACAAAAACTCATAAATTGCCGCCCAGTAGGGTCCGCAATGGGTGTCCCACCTGCAGGTATTGCAGTAGGGCATCATGTAGTGGGGATGAAACGAAATGATTGCGTCCAGCCCGTCATAGTAACCGGCGGCAGAATGTATGGGCTTGGAGCCGCGGACCTTCTCGGCTGGCTCGCCCATGAAGCGGATGGTCCCGGTGATGCCATGCTTTTCCATCGCGGCTTTTGCCGCAAGCGCACCGACAAGCGAACCCATTCCCAATGCCGAATGAGGGTCAGTGTGGCCGCCCGCAAAGCGCGACAGGCCCTTGCGGGGTGCGCGGTAGGTGCCGGCCACCTGGCAGTTGCCCGGCACCGCATCATACTCGGCATAGGCCATGATGGTGGGTCCTTTGCCATTGGACCAGGTGGCAGCAAAGGCTGTCGGCATGCCGGCAGAACCTTGCTCAACGGTGAAGCCTTCAGCGCGCAGGCGCTTCACATACCATTCACTTGAGCGATATTCGCGCCAGGCGGTTTCGGCGAGATCCCAGATATGGGCATTCCACTGCGACCATTCGGCATGGCGCGCATCGACCACGCCGAAAGCCGATTTCTTGGCCTCCATCATTGCTCCAGCCTCTCAATCAATCGCGCCGCCGCTGAACGCAGATCGCGCTCGGCAAACCCGGCAAAACTCAGCAACAATCCCTGCTGCGGCTTGCTCCCGGCATAGTGGCTTGAGAGTGTCTGCACTTCAATGCCGGCTTGCAACAGCCACACGGCAATTCTCTCATCGCTTTGGCCTTCAGGCAATCGCAGCAGGATCATCAATCCAGATGGCGAGGCGTCAATGGTGAAGAGCCTGTTGTCCGCCGGCTTCAGTGTTTCGATCAGGGCTGCACGCCGCGCGGCATAGATGCGGCGCATACGGCGGATATGAACCGCGAACTCGCCGGAACCAATGAATTCTGCCAGGACGGGCTGCGCCAGTAGCGAAGGCGGGGCACCATGGGCAAGGCGTTCGGTCCGGAATACATCGCGCATTGCATCCGGCACGATGAGAAAGCCCAGGCGCAACAGCGGCGAGAATACCTTGGAGAAACTGCCGCAGTAAATTACCCGGGCCCGATGGCCAAGGCTCATGAGGGCGGGCAAGGGATGGCCGACGTAGCGGTATTCACTGTCGTAGTCGTCCTCGATGATGATCGCGCCCGATGCCTCGGCCCAATTCAGTAGTTCGAGACGTCTCGACAGAGGCATGGTAACGCCGGTGGGATAGTGCCGGGCCGGGGTTACGAATGCAGCGCGGGCATCCGGCGCCTCATCCCGGCCGGCCTGAACAATCAGGCCATCCGCATCAATTGGCACGGGAATGGTGCGAATTCCCGCCGCTGCAAAAACCTTGCGGGCGGCAGGATAGCCCGGCTCCTCGATCCAGACCTTGTCGTGCTGGCGCAGGACCGAGCGGCTGACGAGATCGAGCGCATCTACGCCTCCTGCCGTTACAATGACCTGGGAGGGATCGCAAGAAATGCCCCGCCACTCGAAGAGATGGCGGGCGATGGCCTGGCGCAGGTCCGGCCAGCCGAAGGGATCGTGACATTCAAGCAGCGCCTTTGGCGGTTTGCGCCAGTGGCGGCCCAGCAATCTGCCCCAGGTGTCATGCGGGAAGTGTTCCCAATCGACCAGGCCGGAACGGAAGGCCCGTGCTTCCTCGTTGCGGATTTTGCGCACCGGCTCAGGCGATCCTGCCTTGGCCGATTTCAGCTTGAGTAATGCTTCCGGGAGTTCAGCAGCCACTCGTGATCCAGAACCGCGCCGGGCCTCCATGTAACCCTCGCTCAGGAGTTGCTGATAGGCCTCGACGACGGTGGCGCGGGCCACCTGCAAATCAACCGCAAGCGCGCGCGTCGAGGGCAGCTTCGCGCCTGGCCTCAACCTGCCGCTCAGGACCAGCGCGCGAAACTGGCGGGCGATCTGTGTCTGGATCGGTTCTCTGGCGGCGGGATCGATGCCAATTTCGTCGGCCGCGACATGTGAAAGTGGTCTGCTCATAATTTCATAATCTGGTACTTTCATACATACCATATTCAGGGCATTAGGAAAGCGCAATGACGAGGACAGACATGACCCATGCTCCGAGCGAACGGACGCGCGTCAAGCGCCTGAACAAGCGCGCAAAATACGATGCCGAAACCGTACACGGCATCCTGGACGTGATGCCCATCTGCTATGTGGGCTACACTTTCAAGGGATCACCCTACGTGACGCCGACGCTGCAATGGCGCGAGGGAAACCATCTCTACTGGCATGGTTCATCGGCAAGCCGCATGCTCGAGACCTGCGAGAGCACCGAGGTCTGCGTGACCGTCAGCATCATCGACGGAATGGTGATGGCACGGTCGGCCTTCAATCATTCGTGCAATTCCCGTTCGGTGATGGTGCTCGGCACGGCGCACAAGATCAAGGAACCCGCAGCCAAGGAAAAGCACCTGCGGACATTCACGGAGCACCTCTATCCGGGTCGCTGGGATATTCTGCGGCCGATGACAGCCAAGGAACTGAAAGCAACGACCGTGCTGACGCTGTCGCTCGATGAGTGTTCTGCCAAGGTGCGCAACGGTCCGCCGGGCGATGATGAGGAAGACTATGCATTGCCGATCTGGGCCGGCATCATCCCGGTGCAGACGCAGATTCTTCCACCCGTGGCAGATGAACGGAATTTGCCGGGACTCGATCCGCCGGCCCATGTAAGGAACTTCCGGATCGGATAAGGCAGGCGAAGGAACCAGCATGAAGCTTCTCGTTTTCCAGCACATTCCCTGCGAACATCCGGGCGTTCTCCGGCAGTTTCTCAGGGAGGACGGGATTTCGTGGCGGGCTGTCGAGCTTGACCATGGCGAGCCAATTCCGGCACTCGATGACTATGACATGCTGTGGGTCATGGGCGGGCCTATGGATGTCTGGGATATCGAGGATCATCCCTGGCTGATTGCAGAGAAGCGCGCCATACGCACATGGGTGCGCGATCTGAAACGGCCGATGCTCGGCGTCTGTCTCGGGCATCAGCTTCTGGCCGATGCACTCAATGGCACGTGCGGGCCGCAATGCCCGCCGGAGGTCGGCATACTGGATATCGAGTTGACGGAAGCCGGAAAGAAAGACCCGGTTCTCGGCGCGATGCCGCATCGCGTGAAGGCTTTGCAGTGGCATTCGGTGCGGGTGGCGCAGGCTCCGGACGATGCCGTGGTGCTGGCAAAGTCAGCCGACTGCCCGATCCAGGCCATGCGCATCGGCAAGCATACCTACTCCATACAGTACCACGTGGAACTGGAGCCCGAGACAATCCCCGCATGGGGATGTGTCCCTGCCTACGAGGAAGCCCTGGGAAAGACCCGCGGGCCAAATGCGCTTGAAGGATTGGCAAAGGAAGCAGCGCCGCTGATGCCGCAGTTCGTTGCCAATGCGCGGCTGCTCTACCAGAACTTCATGCGCGTGGCGCGATCCTGAAAAAATTGCCCGCGCGCTAAAAAAGCAGGCGCGCGGGGCTTGAATTGCCGGCTGAGGGGAAGGACCGGCAAGGTTATCAGGATTTCGGCAGCAGCACCTTGTCGATGACGTGAATGACGCCATTCGACTGGCCGACATCGGCCTGGGTGACGTGGGCCACGTTGCCATTTTCGTCCTGGATGGCGATCATGTCGCCCTCCATCTTGGCGGTCCACACGCAGCCGCCAACCGTCTTCACCGGATGGGCGCCCTTGTCGTCAGAGATCATCGTCTTGATCGCATCCGACATGGCGTCAGCCGCAACAACATGGCAGGTCAAAATCTTGACGAGCATGTCCTTGTTTTCAGGCTTGAGCAGCGTGTCTACGGTGCCGGCCGGAAGGGCCGCAAAGGCGTCGTTTGTCGGTGCGAACACCGTGAAAGGGCCCTTGCCCTGCAGGGTCTCGACAAGCCCGGCGGCCTTGACGGCTGCAACGAGTGTCGTGTGATCCTTTGAATTTGCGGCGTTCTCGACAATGTTCTTTTCCGGGAACATTTCAGCGCCACCAACCATGGGGTTTGCCGCAAAGGCAACAGTCGACAGCAAAGTTCCCCCAAACATCGCAGCGGCAAAATTCTGCATCGTCTTCGTTCTGTTCATCTCTTCATCCTTCTGTTTCCAGTTGATCCACCTGGTAGACAAGGGAACGGAAGGCTGAAGAGAGAAGTTGCAGGACTGCGCCTCCTGCTCACGGCTTCGTGATCCGGCTGAGCCTTACCCCATAACTTCGATACGGCGAATGAGACCGCCGTGATTGAAGAACATGATGGCCGAACCGGTTCTTTCGATCTTCCTGCCGGTGGACCTGCTTGTCGCAATCAGATGCCAATCGGAGCGCACAGCATTGGGACCGGCATAGGACAGCCGGTCATCGACGGCACGCTGGTCCGGGTATTCATCAAAATAGGCCCTGAATGCGGCCAGCAGCGCATGACGGCCGTAAAGTGCTCCGACGCTTGGTGAATGATACTCGGCGTCAGATGTGAACATGGCGGCCGCCGTTTCGAGATCGAACCGGTTCATTGCGGCATGATAGGCGATCACGCGATCGATCAGCGTGACGCTCATCCGGCAAGTTCGCCCATGATCCTCACCCAGCTTCTGATGCCGCGATGGAAACTCGAGACGTTGTATTTTTCGTTGGGCGAATGGATCGCGTCGTCGTTCAGGCCGAAGCCAACCAGAACGCTGTCCATATTAAGGATATCCTTGAAGCTCCGCACGATCGGAATCGAACCGCCTGAACCCTTCAGAACCGCGTCGCGCTTGAACTCGGCCTTGAGTGCCGCGCTGGATTTGCGGATGAAGTCATTGCTTTCGGAAATTTCCGAGGCCGGGCTGCCGCCGCCGTGGCCGGAGAATGTTATCTTGCAGTCCTTCGGTACCTGCTTTTTCACGAAGGCTTGGAAGGCTTTCAGGATTTTCTCCGGTTTCTGCTTTCCGACGAGCCGGAAGGTCAGCTTGGCATGGGCCTTTGACGGCAGCACCGTCTTGGTGCCAGCACCGGTGTAGCCGCCCCAGATGCCGTTGACCTCGGCGGTGGGCCGCGCCCAGATCTGCTCAAGCACGGATTTGCCTTTTTCACCGGCGGGATGAGACAGGCCGACTTCGCGGAGGAATTTGGTGTCGGAGAATTTCAGGGATTGCCACTGTTTCTTCACCGGCTTCGACAGCTCAGAAACCCCTTCATAGAAACCGGGAATGGTCACCTTGCCATTCCTGTCATGCAGAGAAGCGAGAACTTTCGAAAGAACCCGGATCGGGTTCATGGCAGGTCCGCCATAAGAACCGGAATGGAGATCGATGCGGGGCCCGGTGATGGTGATCTCTTCATGCACGAGGCCGCGCAGCCTTGTGGTGATGGCCGGAGTGTTCACGTCCCACATGTTGGTGTCGCAGACAAAGGCGGCGTCGCAGGACAGTTCCTTGCGATTGGCCTCGAGGAAGGGAATGAGGCTCGGGGAACCGGATTCCTCTTCGCCTTCGATGAGGAATGTGGCGCGAATGGGCAGGTCGCCAGTGGTCTTGAGCCATGCCCTCGCCGCTTCAACGAAGGTCATCAACTGACCCTTGTCGTCGGCCGTGCCGCGCCCGTAGATGCGCTCGGCGCCATCGCTGCCCTTCTTGCGGTGCATTTCAAATGGCGGCGTGTTCCACAGATCGAGCGGATCGGCAGGCTGCACATCATAATGGCCGTAGAAGAGCACATGCGGCGTCTTAGCTGCTGATCGCTTCGGGGTGTAGTGCGCGACAATCATCGGCCTGCCGGTTGTCGGGCGGACGCT
>JANMMJ010000198.1:0-1788 GCA_031373255.1 Hyphomicrobiales bacterium | reverse complement strand
GACAATTGGAACAGGTGCTGATGAACCTCGTGGTCAACGCCCGTGATGCCATGCCGGAAGGAGGCACGATTCGCCTGGATAGCGAGGCGGTGACGCTGCCCGAGCCGATGGTGCGCGACCGCGCCACCGTGCCCGCTGGCGACTATGCGCTGATCCGGGTAACGGACACCGGCATGGGCATTCCGGAAGACCATTTGCAAAAGATCTTCGAGCCGTTCTTCACCACCAAGAAAGTCGGCGAGGGCACTGGCCTCGGCCTTTCGACGGCTTATGGCATCATGAAACAGTCCGGGGGGTTTATCTTTGCCGATTCGACGGTCGGCGAAGGCAGTGTGTTCCAGCTGTATTTCCCGATCCATGACGGGGTTGCCGACAGCGAGGTGGCAGAGGTTGCGCCGCGCAAGATCGTGGTCAAGCAAGGCGAAGGCGTGGTTCTGCTGGTCGAAGACGAAGCCCCGGTGCGCGCCTTTGCCAGCCGGGCCCTGCGCCTGCGCGGCTATACCGTCCTGGAGGCGGAAAATGCCGAGGCGGCACTGAAGACGCTGGAGGATCCCAACTTTACCGTCGATGTCTTCGTCACCGACGTGGTGATGCCGGGCATGGACGGGCCAAGCTGGGTGAAACGTGCGCTGGTCGACCGCCCCAACGTCAAAGTGATCTTTGTATCTGGCTATGCCGAAGACGCGCTGTCCGAAACCCAGTCGCGTATTTCGAATTCGGTGTTCCTGCCCAAACCGTTCTCGCTGAATGACCTGACGGCGACGGTCCAGGGCCAGATGCACTGACGGCGGTTGGTTTCGTGGGACTTGCACTCCGGGGCATGACCCTCGGGGGCAAATTGCGCTGGCCTCACCTCAGCCGATCAACTCATCGTAAATGGCAAAGTCGCGGGCACAGTGCTGGCGCAGGGTGGCCTCGACCTGCGGGGTAAGCCGGGGGTTTCCGGCGGGCGACACATTTTCGACCGGCAGCACAATCGAAGTCCCGAGCCGCTTTTCGAGGAAGCCGACAAACTGGTCCATGCGCTCGTAGCGAAAGATATGGTCGACCGGACGGAAGCCTTGCGGCTTGAGAAATGTCGCCTGTGCGCCGACGCGGGCGAACTCTGGCTGATCAAGCTGACAATAACCCAGCACGAAGTCATTGAAACTCAGGTTTTGGGTCGATTTTTCCGGCACCTCGCCGTCGCGCTGGCGGTAGCGATACCAACTGCCAAGCCACGCCACCGGCTCGCGCATCAAGGCCGTGGTGACGAAGCTGACGCCTTTTCCGTCACCCAGAAAGGGTGCCACATGGCGCTGATATTTCTGGGCATTGGTATGCTTCAGTTGTGGCGGTCGCAGGACGATCACGGCGGCCATCGGGCTGAGTGCCGTCTCGATCGCGGTCGATGCCGTCTTTGGTGTTGCCAGAAACACCAGTCCTTGCCGCCAGAACACCAACATCAGATTCTCCGAACCCCACTTTTCTTTGCTGAGATAACTATTCCTTAATCCTTATGGGAAAAAGCTGAGTTGTGCAGAATTTGATTGAAATGTTCTTGTTTTGCCCCCATGTTGGCGCAACAAAACGAGAACACCTCGGGCGATTGCCGAGATCTTGCGGCTGTGAAATAAGGGGATGAAGATGGCAGCGGCAAACCTGTTTGAGTTGGACGGAAAGCGGAATATGGACAAGAAAGACGCCGACAAGGCCAAGGCGCTGGAATCGGCGCTCGCACAGATCGAGCGTCAGTTCGGCAAGGGCTCGATCATGAAGCTGGGCGACAATCCGATCATGGATGTCGAG
>JANMMJ010000186.1:0-23362 GCA_031373255.1 Hyphomicrobiales bacterium | reverse complement strand
GAGGTTGACCAACACTTTGCTACAAGTGTTTCCGGCATCTATGCCATCGGCGACGTGATCAAGGGGCCGATGCTGGCGCACAAGGCGGAAGATGAAGGAGTCGCACTCGCCGAGCTGCTTGCTGGCCAGGCCGGGCACGTCAACTACGGCGTTATTCCAGGGGTCGTTTATACCAGCCCCGAGGTGGCGGCAGTCGGCAAGACCGAAGAAGAGCTGAAGGAATCTGGTATTGCCTACAAGTCAGGAAAATTCCCGTTTCTTGCCAATGGACGGGCAAAGGCGAATCAGCAGACGGACGGTTTTGTGAAAATCCTTGCGGATGCAACGACTGATCGTGTGCTTGGGGCTCATATCGTCGGCCAGGGTGCCGGCGAGCTGATTCACGAAATTGCCATCCTGATGGAGTTTGGCGGCTCATCCGAGGATCTCGCCAGAACCTGTCATGCGCATCCCACGATTGCAGAAGCAATCAAGGAGGCTGCACTTGCGGTGGCAAATCGCTCCATACACTCGTGAAAAGTACCAAGATTCCCGGCTGTTAACTGATTGTAAACCCCGACTAGAACAATCGTTACAGTATTGAACTATTACCGCGAGGCTTCGGATGGCTGTCGATAACCGACATATCGATATCATGATTGTCGATGACGATATCGACCTGCTGACAAGCATGGCGGAACTTCTAGCTGATTTCGGCTACAAGGTGAGGGGTTTCTCCGACGCAGATTCGGCACTTGAATTTGCTGTCGACCGGACTTTTTCTGTTGGTCTCTTCGACTACCGTCTCGGCAGCCTGAAGAATGGCCTGGATGTGGTTGAAAGCCTCCAGTCCATGGGATGCAAGGCCTGCTACGTCATGATTACCGCAGACGTCGAGCAGGCGACGGCCATTCGGGCTCTTCATCTCAATCTCTTCGACTTCATGAAAAAACCCGTTGAGCCCGAAAAACTCATCGGGACGGTGCGCCGTGCCATGGATCATGCCGAAAGTCTCGCCGCATAACCGGCCTTCGAATAAACAGATAAGCTCCTGATTGTTGTCGCCTCCAGAGTGGGGTAAATCTTTCCGCTGAAATACCGAACAGTGGGAAGTGATAAAATGAGCGACAAAACCTATGGCTTCGACACCCTGGCAATCCACGCAGGGGCCCAGCCTGATCCGGCGACCGGCGCACGGGTTACGCCCATCTATCAAACAACTGCCTATGTCTTTGAAGATGTAAAGCACGCTGCCGATCTCTTCGCGCTGCGGGCCTTTGGAAACATCTACACGCGTATCATGAATCCGACGCAAGCGGTTCTCGAATCCAAAGTCGCAGCGTTGGAAGGGGGCACGGCTGCGTTGGCCGTTGCTTCCGGCCATGCCGCCCAACTGCTTGCTTTCCACACAATCATGCAGCCTGGCGATGAATTCGTCGCGGTTCGCCAACTTTACGGCGGCTCCATCAACCAATTCAATCATTCGTTCAAATCCTTCGGCTGGCATGTTGTGTGGGCCGATGGCGAGGATCTTGGATCAATTGAAAAAGCGGTCAGCGAGAAAACCAAAGCGATTTTCATCGAGTCGATTTGCAATCCCGGCGGAATGGTCATGGATATCGCTGCTGTCGCAAAGATTGCCCGAAAAGCCGGCGTGCCCCTGATCGTCGATAACACACTTGCCACTCCCTATCTGGTCAAGCCATTCGATCATGGTGCAAACATTGTCATCCATTCGCTCACGAAGTTCATGGGCGGGCATGGCAATTCGATGGGAGGCATCATCGTAGACGGAGGCAACTTCGACTGGTCGAAAAGCGGAAAGTATCCGCTGTTATCGGAACCTAATGCCTCATACCATGGACTTAAACTCTATGAGACATTCGGGGGCATAGCCTTTGCGATCGCAGCGCGGGTGCTGGGTTTGCGCGATCTTGGTCCCTCCATTGCACCCCTTAACGCGTTTCTGATTCTCACCGGCATGGAAACACTTTCCCTGCGGCTCCAGAGGCATTGCGACAACGCGCTCAAGGTTGCCCAATGGCTGGTGAAACACCCCAACGTATCCTGGGTAAACTATGCCGGCCTCAAGGATCACAAGCACTATGCGCTGCATCAAAAATACTGTCCAAATGGCGCCGGTGCGGTTTTCACCTTTGGTCTGAAGGGCGGGTATGACGCGGGCGTGAAGGTGGTTTCCAGTGCCAGGCTGCTGTCACATCTTGCAAATATAGGCGACACGCGCTCTTTGATCATTCATCCGGCGTCGACGACACACAGCCAGCTTTCATCGGAACAGAGAAAAGCGGCGGGCGCCGGGGACGATGTCGTGCGGCTCTCTCTCGGCATTGAAGATGTCAACGATATTATCGCCGATCTGGAAGAAGCGATGGCATGATAGATCTGGGCTGATCAGGTTCAACCTGTTTCACCAAGGCTTTACGATGCAGATGCCAAACAGCTGCTGCCAGTACGATGAGCGCGCCGCCCTGGTGAGCCAGTGCCAATGAAAACGGAACCTGCAGAATGACGGCGAAGATACCCATGCCGATCTGCACAAAGATCAGATAGGCCAGGATGAACGCCGAAATGGAAAATGTCCGCCAGGCGTGAATGATTGCCATTACAGCGATCAGATATGCCAGAACGCGGTGATCGAATTGCACAGTCATGGCGCTTTCAAAGAAGTTACGCCATGTAGGGCTGATCGACAGGAGACCGGATGGAATCCAATGGCCATCCATTTTCGGCCAAGTGTTGTATCCCATTCCAGCGTCGAGCCCGGCAACGAAGCCGCCTGCTGCGATCTGTAGCAGGATCATCATCACAAGGATGAGGGCGCCACGCGTTCCGCGCTGCGGCTGCCAACGACGCATGTTTTCAATGCCAAGTGCTGTCCAGATAAGAGCGGCCATCAGCGCTGCCGCCAGAGTAAGATGAGCTGCCAGCCGGTACTGGCTCACGTCGACGCGGTCAACCAAGCCCGACTGCACCATATACCAGCCGAGCGCTCCTTGAGCTGCGCCAAGCAGAGAGAGCGCAGATAATTGCCAAAAAAGTTTTCTGGATATCGTTCGGGTGATCAGGAAATAAACAAAGGGTAACAAGAAAGCGATGCCGATCAGACGGCCGAGTAAACGATGACTCCACTCCCACCAGTAGATGTACTGAAACTCCGACAGGCTCATGCCGATATTTTGAGTGGTGTACTCGGGTATCAGCTTGTACCTCTCAAAGGCTTCCTGCCAGTCCGCGGCGGAAAATGGAGGAATGGCTCCCATGATTGGCTGCCACTCCGTAATTGATAGGCCGCTGTCGGTCAGCCGTGTTGCTCCACCCAGGATAACCATGCAAAAGACCAGAAGTGCGAGCAGCCATAGCCATGCGCGGACCGTCCGGAGTGACTTGGTTGATGAGGTATCCGCCATATCATGATCGCAATAGAACCCATCCGCCAAATGATCAAGACTCTGGCCGCGGCGAATGCGCACTTGCGCCCGATTGTCCGGATCGGGCAAGGTTCAGAATGGGCATTCGCGGAAAAAAACTCGTCGGCGTCTTCGCGACTGTTGGCTTTATGGTGATCTACAGTCTGGTGGCGATGGCCTTGGGCGCACAATACGTTGCGGGGCAAGGGAAGATTCTGGAACTCGCCTATTTTGTGGTCGCGGGGCTGGGATGGGTTCCGGTGGCAATGGCCATTATCAAGTGGATGTCGAGCAGCGGCCCAAATGTCTAGCTCTCGGAGACGGGCCGAAAACCGTTCCAGATCATAAATGCAGTTCCGGACAGCAAAACGTCGAGATAGCGAAGTTTCTGGAAAG
The DNA here is from genome assembly GCA_031373255.1 of Hyphomicrobiales bacterium. Classification (GTDB taxonomy): domain Bacteria; phylum Pseudomonadota; class Alphaproteobacteria; order Rhizobiales; family Aestuariivirgaceae; genus JANMMJ01. Next base: position 19,559 of record JANMMJ010000186.1, on the reverse strand, counting down.
CGCCATTGAGAGAGACGCGCGGCAAGGCGGTCAGATGATTGCGGTGCTTGTTGTAGACAAGGCCCTTGCGCGTCGTGACCGCAGCACGATAACCGGCATCCTGGACAATCGCAAAATCACGCGGGCCAGCCGACGCCTCATCGCCATAGGGATAGGCAAACAGATCAATACGCTGGCCCAGTTCACGTTCGATCTGTTCTCGCGAGCTAACCACCTCAAACCTCGCTTCCTCAGGAGACAGCTTGGCGATGGCATAGTGGTTGACTGTATGGGCGCCGACAGTGCAGAGGGGTTCCGAGGCGACTTCACGCAGCTCATTCCACGACATTGCCAAACCCCTGCACATGGCGTCGAGATCGATGTTATGAGTTTGCGATACCTCGCGAATCCAGCGGCGTTGTTCATGCTCTGGTAAATTGCGTACTGGCCAATAGATCTGCTCAAAGGCAGCGGTCTTCTGCACCTTGCTTTCGGCGACCAGATCAAAGTCGACCCCGGATACGTTTACTTTCAGGCGAGGGGTAGAGTTAACGATTGCCTCAAGGCCCCGCCACCACAGTTCGCAATGGCCATTTGCTATCGCGGGCGCAACGAAGACGGTAAATGGACATTTGTGACGCCTAAATACCGGTAAGGCGTGCTCCAAATTATCGCGATAAGCGTCATCAAGGGTGAATACTGCGAAAGGGCGGCTACCCGTTTGGCCTGCTTCCAGTCTTTGAACCGCATCGTTCAAGGAGATGAGTTCGTAACCCAGAGCCACGGCCCGGGTTATTGCAGCATCAAGGAACTCGGGCGTGATCTCCAGTCCGGCGTTCGGCGCAAAACCCCGCTGGTGGCCGCCGCCCGGGATGACGTGATGCAGCATGAATATTGCTCCCAGGCCTCCCAGAACCCTTTTCAGGCCGTGAGATGCTCCAGAATAAAACAAGACATCAAGACTTGTCTTTAGAATTGCCGCTCGGTTCATGGCAGGATTGAATCGTTCCCAGACAGACGGGCACAATATCAAGCAAATGTTGAAGATGTTTTGCTACTTCACTCCAGCGATGGGCGCGGCGCGATACAATAAACGCGCATGTAATGGGGGAAATTCGGGCGAAAGGACGCAGGATCCGATCTTGCCAGGACTTTCGGTGAACAGCTAAGCCATGCAGATTGCTGTTAACCATAGTATTGAATTGATTGAGCGTGACTGGCGCGATTTTCAGGCCGTCGCTGTTGGCACCTTCTATCAGACCTTCGAATGGTGCCATGCCTGGATCGAGACCGCCGGACGCGCAGAGGATGCAGCAGCCTGCATTGTCACCGGGCGGGATGAGGACGGGAGACTCATGTTTCTCCTCCCCTTTGCAATTCGGCAGACGAACGGCATCAAAGTCGTTGAGTGGATAGGATCGAGGCAGATCAACTATGGCTATGGACTCTTTGACCGCGATTTTCTTCCTTCAGCGAAGGAATGGTTCGGCACACAAGGCTGGCAGATTTTCCATAGCGTAGGTGAAATTGACGCGATCCACTTGAAAGAGCTTCCTGAGAATCTGCATGGCTATCCGCATCCTCTCGGCGATCTTTCAACGGTCAGCGGTGCAAATAGGTCCTACGCGATGACGCTCCGGGCCAGTTATGAAGAGCTTTATGCCGAGAAGAGATCCAGTGATACGCGGCGGGGAAACCGCAAGCGAGATGCCAAGCTTGAAAAGGTGGGCGATGTCCGTTTCGGACTACCCGATTCCCGGGAGCAGACTCATCAGCTTATCGACCAGATGTTCAAACATCAGGAGTTCAGGCTGGCGGAGAACGGCATTCGCGGCGTGTTCAGCGCCGCTGAACGAGACTTTGTTCACCGGCTTGCCGACATCGATGGCGTACTGCTTCCGTATCACCTTACAATTGATGGTGAGCTGTCAGCGATGATGCTGGGAGGTGCTTATCATGGCACATTCTGGGCGCTCATTTCCTCCTTGAACTCCGGCGAAGCGCGAAAATACTCGCCCGGTGATGCCGCGCTGCGGCGGATGATCGAAGCATGCTGCCAGAGCGGATTGGAGGAACTCGACTTCTCCTCTGGCGATACACCCTACAAGCTGCACTGGGCAGACCGGGCTATCCCTTTGCATGAGGCGATACATTTCGTGACCCTCAGGGGAGCGCCGTGGGCGCTGGGTGCTTTCACCGTTGCCTATGCTAAGCGCGTGGTCAAACAATCACCCCTGCTTTGGTCCGGTTTTACCTGGCTTCGCGCGCTCATTAACGGCGACGGACAACGAGATCCCGGGCAAGAGGTCTTGTAAAGCGGCTTTCTCATCGGCGCTCGGAAGTGTTGGGGTGAATGTGCATGCCGCCGGATGTGGTACACCAGCTCGGCTTTTTTACTTCAGCCAGAGGATGTTCCGATGATCGACCATATAGGTTTTTCCGTGAGTGACCTTGATAAGGCTCGCAAATTTTACGAGCTGGCACTCGCACCACTTGGTATCGCTGTCCTTATGGATGTCACGCCTGAAATGACCGGTGGTGAAGATTCTTACGTGGGCTTTGGATCGGATCTGCCATTTTTCTGGATTGGCTCGGGAGCCAAACATGCGTCCGGTATTCATGTCGCTTTTACAGCGCCCAATCGTGCGACCGTGGATGCCTTTTATCAGGCGGCAATAGCCGCAGGTGGACAGGACAATGGCGGGCCGGGTCTCAGGCCGCATTATCACGAACATTACTATGGTGCATTTGTCCTCGATCCTGACGGCCACAATGTAGAAGCCGTTTGCCACCTGCCTGGCTAACATGGTTAACGTCTTGGCAAGGAAGACGCGGCAATGTCCTCGCGGAGAGGTTCATCATGCCAGTCACACCGCTTACCGTTACACTTCCAGGCCGCGACAGCCCCGACATGGATATTGCGGGAATTCACGCACGGGGAAATATGCCGCTGATCGTTGGCGAAAAACTTATCGCGGAGGTTGACCGGCTCGATCTCCTTGAAAGCTGGCAGACGGCGACGGAACTTTCCGGTGATGAACTGACAATCATGAGCAAAGCCGCTGGTGCCCGGCTTTCCCGCATCATCGATCAGAATCTCTCGGCTGAGAACCTGACCGAGATCGTAACCGATGCGGCGGTTCTTTTCTTGCTCACGCTTCGCAGCAGGGGCGTTCTGACACCGGACGATATACAACCCTGCACCGTGATGTGGGATGACGAAACCGCGCAAGAATATCTCCTTCTGCAAGCTTGAGGATGCAGCGTGAAGAAAAGAGCGCCGGACCAGAGCCCATGGATGTCGCCTCCGGACTTTGGCCGATCCCTTAGACCCGGACTTGGGATCAGTCTTCTGGTGCGTGACGTTGCAGCGGAGGTAAAATTCCTGGAAACAGTACTTGGTGCAACGGCATCCTATGCTGACTCAGACTTTGCGGCACTCAAGCTCAATGGATCTGACTTCATGGTGCATGCGGACCACACGTATCGGGACAATCCCGTCTCGGGATTGGTCAAGGGCATCGAGGGCCGCGGTGCCGGCGTAGAACTTCGGGTCTATGGCAGCGATCCCGATCAATGCGAAGTGCTGGCACGCCGTGGTGGATGGACTGTCCTCGCGGGCTCGATGGACAAGCCTCATGGTCTCCGCGAGTGTGTGCTGCTGGACGACGAAGGCTATTGCTGGGTTCCTGGCATAGCACTCGCGCCAGAGAAATAGACCTCAGTTAAAACCCCGTGACCGGTTGCGGGTTGCTGCCGTCGAAATAGCGCCCGTATCTGAAAGGCGAAGGATCGACGCACGGTGACTTCCCCAAAACCAGTTCAGCCATGAGTTTACCGGCGCCCGGTCCTAAACCGAAACCGTGGCCAGAAAAGCCGCTTGCGAGAAATAGACCTGGACTTCCATCAATCGGCGAGATCACAGGCACGGCATCAGGTGTTGCGTCAATCGCACCAGCCCAACGCTCGGCAACCTGCATGGACCTAAATACCGGATAATACTCCCTCAAGCTCGCCGCAGCTTGATCAAGAATTGAACCTACCGGTTCAGGATCAAGGACTCGAACTTTCTCGAAGGGAGAAATTTCATCCATGCGCCACTTGCGTTTCAACCGGGCCTCGTCAACGAAGCGCTGGCCCAGTCTCAGTTTCAATCCGTTCCAGTCAAGACGAAGTGCGGGAAGAAAATCGAAGAACTGCCTGAATGAATCCGGAACGATATCAGCTACGGAAAGATGCCGATGAGAAATTGTGTATCCCCCGTCCAGACGTTTCCGGAACGCGAATTTTCCGGCGGAGCAGGATTTTTCAAGCCCGGTTTCAATTGGATCGGTGCGCATGACAGAATTGATCACAGTCAACTGTGGAAACGGGATGCCAAAATTTCCGAGAAAGCGGCGCGACCAGGCCCCGCCCGCAAGTACAACTGCGGCGCAATCGATGCGGCCACTCTCAGTGATCACCGCAGAAATTTTTCCAGCAGATGTTTCGAAGCCGCGAGCAGCGCAGCCGGTCACAATTTTTGCACCACGCTGCCGGGCACCGTTGGCGATGACCGACGCCGCCAATTGCGGTTCGGCGCGGCCATCGGCGGGGGTGTAGAGCGCTCCCCGCCATTTGCGGGTCGAGCCAGGCTGCAGGCGCTCGGCTTCTTCGCCAGTGACCATGCGGGTTTCAAGTCGATAAGGCTTGGCGATCTCCTCGTACCAGCGTTCGCGGGCAGTCAGTTCCTGGGGTGTCTCGCAGAGGTAGACGACACCGCATTGGCGAAACCCGGTTTCGCTGCCAAGGCGCGCATTCATGCCCCGCCAGGCGCGAAGCGACTCAATGATGAGTGGAATTTCCCGTGGATCACGTCCCATCTGGCGGCACCAGCCCCAATTGCGGCTGGACTGCTCGGCGGCAATTTTGCCCTTTTCCAGCAGCGTGACATTGACGCCCTTTTCCGCCAGTTCCAACGCCGTCGACACACCGATTATTCCCCCACCGATGACAACGACATCGGTTTTCCTGGGCAGCATCGGATCAGATGGAACGTGATCGGGAAGAGGCAAAGAAGCAATTTCAGTTGATGGGTGAGACAGTATAACCAGAGCTCCTGATCAGTTCCACCAGACCATGCGAGCCCGGCAGATGCAGGGCGCCCACTGCGATAAAGGCGTTGCCTTGCTGCAGCAGATCAAGCGCTGCAGTGTGCATGTTGCGATTGCGTTTTTCAATAAGTTCACTCTCGATATAGGCAAGCGCCTCGCCGTTCCCGGAATTGGAGTCCAGGTATTTTGACAATGGTATGAGGGAAGTTATCCGGCGTTGAACGTACTGGCTGATCAGGGTTTCGAAATAGTCATCCATCCTTGGACCCATTTTTGCCGTCGCAACGAGATATTCGGCCTGCTTGGCCATCGGCATGCTGGCGAAAACCGACAGCTGATCCCCAATTGATTCAAGGCCGACCAACCGGATGCTCCGTTCGACCGCGGTATGGGCAATAATTTCGTCGAGAGCAGGGGCACCGGCTGCCATCTGCTGCTGAGCACAGAGCGGAATAGCAATCATAACTGCAACCACCCATGGCTGATAAGCGCCAAGAACTGCACTGCGGCCGGGCGGGAGATTTGGGTTTTCCTTGATGAATGCTTCGTCGGCGTCGGGGATGACATCCCAGAGGGTCTGGCCGGTCGGCATGGCCATGTATCTGGCAAAGCGCATCATTGACATGGCAAGGAGTTGCTTGTCCCTGATTTCGGCCAGTTCGAGCGCTACGACGGATGCGTTGTTTAATGCCTCGATGGCCTCCGGTGACATGTTGGTCACCCTGGGGTCGGCAAGGTGTGCTGTGCCGAAAAGATAAGATGGCGGCGTTCCATTCTTCTCAATCTTCCAGAGAATTGCTCCACCGTTTGGCGTCGAGTCTGCTTCCTGCTGGATCGCCTTGTAGGCTGTTGCGTCCGCAGATTTGATTTCATCAATCATGTCCTGGCCGGTACAAGCCGGAGGCGCAGCGGCTGATTGCATCGCACATGCGAGGAGCGCGAAGAAGATCAACAAGCAACGCATCAGCGGGTTTTCACGGCCTTGGATGCGCTCTGTGATACTGCTCGAGGATATGCGAGCGATCAACTTCGGTATAGATCTGCGTTGTCGAAAGACTGGCATGTCCCAAAAGCTCCTGGATGGTTCGCAGATCCGCTCCATTTGCCAAGAGATGGGTGGCGAAAGAGTGACGGAGTGCGTGAGGCGTCGCGGTATCGGGCAGAGAAAGCGCGCCGCGCAGGCGCTCAATCAGGAGCTGAATATTACGGGCGTTGAGCGGTCCGCCTTTTATGCCACGAAACAGGAAATCTTCTGGCAAGGGGCGGATTGGGCATAGAGCCACATACTGATCAATGGCTTCGCGCACTACAGGAAGCAGGGGTACAATCCGTGTTTTGCCGCCCTTGCCGGTTATGGCGAGGGTTTCGGCGGCAATGGCCTTTGGTGTCAGCGCTAATGCCTCCGAGATCCGCAGCCCGCAGGCGTAAAGCAAGGTGAGAACGGCAGCGTCGCGTGCGCCAATCCATGCTGGCGTACTGTCGATCTGCAAGGCGTCAGTCCTGACAACGGCCTTTGCCGCAGAGGCCGAAAGTGGTTTCGGTACGGAGTGCGGAAGTTTTGGCGAGCGAACAGCAGATAGCGACGCGTTGCGGAACTGTCCGTTTCGCTCGGCGAACTGGAACAGGCCTCGAATGGCCGAAAGCTGCCGTGCGAGCGAGCGGCTCGATGCCCCTTCCGTGCGCCTTCTGGCCATAAAGGCCCTGAAATCCGACGCAGTCATGTCCGCAAGGGCCGAAATTGAAACCGTTCCTGCAAGGTGCTCTCGCAAGAAGCCGCAGAATTGTCCGATATCGCGAGCGTAGGCTTCGAGCGTAAGCGAAGCTACGCGGCGTTCAGACTTCAGATGCTGTAGCCAAGAAGATATGAACTTCGCGGCATCAGGCGTGCTATAATCGGCGAAACCTGCCATCCGCCAAAGCTAGGTTCTAAGGATTGACAAGTCGTCACCTTTTCACGCCTTGATGACGGGCTCACCATAATGCCGAACCTCCGGAAATGGTGCGTAAAACTCGTGCAGCAGAGATCGCCAATGCTGGTAGCGCTCGGACTGCCTGAATCCTACCGTATGATCTTCAAGTGCACGCCAGCGTACAAGCAGAAGATACCGCCCTACTATTTCAATACACGGCCTGACCTCAAGCCCTTCAAAGCCTGGCGTTGCAGCAATTAATGGTAGGGCCTTGTTTAACCTTTCTTCGTACTCAGCGCATCGCTCGGGCGCCACTTCAAGTATGGCATGTTCAACGATCATTCAGATGGTCTGGCCGGTTTTTTTCCAGTCGGCCGTGAACATTTCGATGCCCTTGTCTGTCAGAGGATGTTTCGCAAGGCCCTTGAGAACGGCGGGCGGGACCGTGACAACATCGGCGCCGATCAGCGCACATTCCCTGACATGATTGGGGGTGCGGATGGACGCGCCAAGGATCTGGGTTTCAAAGCCATAATTATCGTAAATCACGCGAATTTCCCGGATGAGTTCCAATCCATCGACGTGAATGTCATCAAGCCTGCCAATGAACGGCGAAATGAACGTGGCGCCGGCCTTGGCCGCAAGCAAGGCCTGATTGGCAGAAAAGCAGAGCGTGACATTCACCATTGTACCCTCGGAAGACAGCGCCTTGCAGGCCTTCAAGCCGTCAATCGTCAAAGGTACCTTGACGGCTACGTTCTTGCCGATCTTGCGAAGGATCTTGCCCTCCTCGATCATCGTCTTGGCGTCAAGTGCCGTCACTTCGGCGCTGACCGGACCTTCCACAATCGAGCATATTTCCTTGATTACGTCCTTGAAATCACGGCCCGATTTGGCAATGAGAGTTGGGTTTGTGGTGACGCCGTCGAGCAATCCGGTTGAAGCCAAATCCTTGATTTCATTGATATCTGCGGTATCGACAAAAAATTTCATGGCGGCAATCCTCCGTTTGGGTGGCCTTTGCTAGTCGCTGCGGGCCAAACGCACAAGGCCTTACATTTCGCCAGCATCCACGGCACGAGGATCGCGACCGCATTGGTTTTCGATCCGGCGGCACTGCTCGGCAAAAATTGCCGCTATCGTTGTCTCCGCGCTGGTTGAGAGAGTTTTCCCGTCAATAGAGATGACGGGCCGCACCAGGCGCAGGCTGTTGGTTAGAAACACACCATCTGATTCAACAAGTTCATGCGGCAAAATTGACTTCGATTGTGTGTTCAAATGACGAAGAACAATACCAGGCAAAGCACCGTCTGCGGATGGCGGGGTAAGCAGCTTTCCATCTCTCACAGAGACGATGTTCGCCGTGGTCGCACAGGCAACGAGACCCCGGCTATTGAGCAGCAGGGCATCGCCGGAGCCCGCCTTGTGTGCTTCCCGCGCCGCCAGAATGTTATCCGCGTAGGATAGAAGCTTGAGACGCGAACCGGGAGAGGTTTCATTGCGGCGAATGGCCGATGTCATGAGGTTCACAGGCTGATTGAGCGTGCCCAGCGCCCATGATGTGAGCGTGATGAGCAGAGCCGGACTGTTGCCGTCGGCGGCGAACCCTCGTGGAACAGCACCTCTGGAAGCCGTAATTCGCATTACGGCATTGATGCCGCCATGGGCTTCCAAAAGGGATTTGACCCCCCTGTCCACATCCTTGCGGGCGATATTCAAACTCAGCAGGTCCGATGCTTGCATCAGCCGGCCGACATGGAGTTCAAGATCGATAGCTATGCCGTTGAATACTGCGAGCGTTTCAAAGGCACCGTCTCCCAAAAGTAGTCCGCGATCGGCCGGATCGAGGGAGATAACCGGGTCGTTCAAAAGACTTCCGTTGAACCAGAGAGGCTTGAGCAGGGTGCTCATGTGCGTTTCAGGAAACTGCGCAAGAGATCATGGCCCTGTTCGGTCAGGACGGATTCCGGGTGGAATTGCACGCCAAATGTAGGATGCGATTTATGTTCAATCCCCATGATCTCGCCGTCTTCTGACCGCGCGGTGACTGCGAGAGGTTCATCGCCCTCGAGTTCGACGATCAGCGAGTGATAGCGTCCGGCGTTGAAATCCGGCGGCATATCCTCAAAAACGCCAGCGCCCTTGTGATGAATTTCCGATGCCTCGCCGTGCATCGGGCGCTTGGCGCGAACCACCCGCCCACCAAATGCCTGGCCGATGCATTGGTGGCCGAGACAGATCCCGAAGATTGGCAGACGGCCCGAAAACAGGCGGATGAGGTCGAGTGAAATGCCTGCTTCGTTCGGCGTGCAGGGCCCGGGTGAAAGGATGATGCCGCGAGCGTCGGATTTTATGTCGCCTAGGCCGATTGCATCGTTACGGACAACCTCCGCATCGAAGCCGAGTTCCCGGACATAACGCGCCACATTGTGAACGAAGCTGTCATAATTATCGACGATCAGTATCATGACGCGCGAAAGGCCTCCATGATCCGCTGTACCTTGGCTAGAGTTTCATCATATTCCGCTGAGGGATCTGAGCGGGCCGTTATTCCGCCGCCGCCATGGAATGTTGCTGTGCCATCGGTGCAGGTTACGGTGCGGATCGCGATGTTGAAGTCCATCCGGCCCGAAAAACTCATAAATCCGATGGATCCACAGTAGATGTTGCGGGGAACGCCCTCAAGCTCGCCAATGATTTCCATGGCCCGTAGCTTTGGAGCCCCGGTAATCGATCCACCCGGAAAGCAAGCCGAAATCAGATCAGTGGTACCCAATCCTTCCATCAGCTCTCCGGTCACGACCGAAACGAGATGGTGGACCGAAGCGTAGGATTCGAGGCCACACAGGACCGGGACCTCAACACTTCCAGGCTTGCAAACACGCGACAGATCGTTACGGAGCAAGTCGACAATCATGACATTCTCGGCGCGGTCCTTGCGACTGGCCAGGAGGTCCGCTTTCAGAATGGCATCCACCCCGGAATCGTTGACACGGCGGCGCGTGCCCTTGATGGGGCGGGCCTCGGCACGTGCTCCATCGTAGCTCGTGAGCCTTTCAGGGGAACTCGAGCAGATCGTGATCTCGCCAAAATTCAGGTAGGCAGCGAACGGCGCGGGGTTGTGGCGCCGGAGAATCTCATAGAACGCGAAGGCATCAAAACCCGGTGGCAGCGGAGCCGCAAATCTCTGCGCAATGTTCGCCTGAAATATATCTCCGGCCAAAACGTATTCGACAGTACGGCGGATCGCATCCTCGTATTCGAGCCTGGTGAAATTCGAGCGGAACTCATTGATGGGGGTCGCTTTGGCAGGATGGCCGGCTTCGCTTTCCGCCAAAAGCTGCAACGTTTCGTCCAGGCGCTTACCGGCTCGTGCGAGACGAGCCACTTCATCGGTTTCCGGGTATCCAGTCGATATGACGAAGGCATGCTTCTGATTGAGATCGAACGCAATGACGACGTCATAAATTTGAAGTTGCAGCGGAGGCACAGTGGGCGCGGGTATCCTCGCTGCGAGTTGGGGTTCAAGCAAGCGCCCGAATTCATAGGCGATGTAACCGGCCAAGCCACCTTGAAACGGCGGCAGACCCTCGACGTGGTTGAGTCTGTTCCGTGCGAGCGTAGCTTCGACATCCGCAAGAGGCGAGGGATTTGCGGCGAGAACCGATCCAACAGGATCGAAGGCGAGATACGCGTAGCGGCCGAGCGAGTCATGGGGCATGGCGCTGTCCAGGAAGGTCAGCCCGCTCCGGCTGCTCAATCGGCGCGCGACAAAAACAGGGTCCTCGAAGGTGATTTCCTGCCAGATCGGCTCGTGGTTTCCAGTCGTAATATGCTTCATGATGACAAGTTAGCGGAGGCTCGGGCGGCTTGCATCCTGAACTTGTGTGGCGCGCCTTCATGGCGCAATTGGGTCTCCATGTCCGACGAATCGATGGCCGTTGCCGAGGTCCTTCTGCCCTTGGCGTTGCCTGGACCCTATAGTTACACCATCCCTCACGGCCTGAGTGTTGAGCCGGGCGCCTACGCGATAGTGCCTTTGGGATCACGCAGCGTAATCGGGGTGGTCTGGGCCATCGGTTCGAAAGGACCGAACGAGATTTCTCTGCGGCCTCTCGTCGAAGTGCTCGATGCCCCACCAATGCCTGCACTGCACCGGAAATTCGTTGATTGGGTGGCGGCTTACTATGTCGAACCCGCCGGAAACATCCTGCGCATGGTATTGCGTGTGCCGTCGGCACTGGCCCCTGCACGGGAACAATTCGGGTATCAGGCAACAGGCCGCATTCCCGGGAGAATGACACCTCAACGCCAGAGGGTGCTCAATGTGGCTGCGGATGGACCGATCCTGAAGGCAAGAGAACTTGCCGAGATGGCCGGCGTCGGCGCCAGCGTCGTCAAGGGGATGGTCAAGGATGGCAGTCTTGTTCCACGCCCGCTGCCGGTGTTCCGGCCGTTCCCCGAGCCTGATGTCACCTTTGGGCAGCTTACACTTTCGCCAGCCCAGGAAACAGCTGCGCGCGAACTTTGCGCGATCGTGGCGCGCCGGCAGTCGAGTGTTGCATTGCTCGACGGTGTTACGGGTTCGGGCAAAACGGAGGTCTATTTTGAGGCAATGGCAGCGGCTTTGGCTCAAGGCTCCCAGGTTCTTCTCATGCTGCCGGAAATCGCGTTAACAGGTTCATTTCTTGCGAAAGTCGAGCGACGATTTGGTGTCGAGCCAGCCCACTGGCATTCCGATGTCAGGCCACGCGAACGCGAGCGCGTGTGGCGCGGTGTTGCGGAAGGCAGTGCGCGTATTGTTGTCGGTGCACGTTCTGCACTGTTTCTGCCATGGAAGTCGCCCGGACTCTTCGTGATCGATGAAGAGCATGAAGCAGCCTACAAGCAGGAAGACGGTGTGGCCTATCATGCCCGCGACATGGCTGTTGTCTATGGGAGCCTGGGGAAGTTCCCGGTCATCCTGTCTTCAGCAACACCTTCGCTTGAATCCCTCGTCAATGCCGAGCGGGGCCGCTACAGCCACATAAGGCTGGAAAGACGACACAATGAGAGTGAACTTCCGGCTACCTCGCTGATTGACATGCGAACGGCACCTATTGCGCCACAGAACTGGCTGTCAGATGAACTGGTGGAGGAAGTCAGCCGATCACTCACCGCAGGCGACCAGGCGCTCCTGTTCCTTAACCGGCGTGGCTATGCGCCTCTCACCCTTTGCCGTGCCTGCGGACATCATCTCAGTTGCCCAAACTGCTCGACGTCGCTTGTCGAGCACCGCTTTCGCAAGCAACTGCAATGTCACCACTGCGGCCATCAGGAGCCAATGCCCCATGCGTGCCCGAAATGCGGAGTGGAAGGCAAGCTTGTGCCATGCGGGCCTGGTATCGAGCGGTTGTCGGAGGAGGCCGCGCGGCGATTTCCCGAAGCGCGAATCGTCATTTTGTCGAGCGATCTGGCGCGCGGCGTTTTCCTCAAGGATGCTCTCATCGGTATCGAACGTGGCGAATACAATCTCATCATCGGCACACAGCTTGTGGCCAAGGGGCATCACTTTCCGCATCTCGTAACCGTGGGGGTCGTCGATGCCGATCTTGCGCTGGAATCCGGTGATCCGCGGAGTGGCGAGCGGACATGGCAACTCATGGCGCAGGTCGCCGGCAGAAGCGGGCGAGGCGAAAAACCGGGCCAAGCCCTGATTCAAACCCATATGCCGGGCCATCCGCTGATGAACGCCCTGAAACGCGGTGACCGCGAAGGCTTCCTGGCGCAGGAAATGCGGGTTCGTGAGGAATCCGGATTGCCACCCTATCGGCGGCTTGCTGCCATTATCGTCTCGGGCGTTGATGCATCCGAGACTGAACGCCTGGCCCGTGAGATGTGGAGCGTGGCACCCGCTGCCGCCGATGTTCAAATTCTTGGTCCGGCGCCCGCACCAATTCATCTTGTCAGGGGCCGATACCGCTGGCGTTATCTCATAAGGGCGGAGCGGGACGTCAATGTTCAGGCGTTCATTCGCCAATGGCTGACCGGAATCAAAACGCGCGGCTCACTCCGGATCGATATCGATGTCGATCCCTATAATTTTCTTTGATCAGTTCACGCCCGGAACCAAGCGGAATTTTCATCGATGCGTCGGTCTCATTTACCGAATTTCTCTGCCGCTTCGCGCTTGTGGCGAGCCAGGGCCATCAAGCGCCGATCGCGCCAGCGTGCTTCATTTTCAAGGTTGTCCAAGGCAACCTTGCGGCGCCGGGCGTCGTTTAATCCGATTGCAACATCGTCGGGCCAATCCGGCTGGGACGCCATATCCTTGCCAATCCTGCGGATTGCAGCGCCGTAACGGGCAATGTAGTCAGCTGTACCACCAGGGGCATTCAAATCGATGGTTTCAAGCGGCCCCATGAAGCTCCAGCGCAGCGCCAGTCCATTCTTGATGGTTTGATCGAGATCGTCGGCGGATACAAAGCCACCCGACACCAAGCGAAATGCTTCATTCAGAACCGCGAGCTGGAGCCGGTTGAGAATGAAGCCGTCGATCTCGTGGTTCACCATCACGGGAACCTGTCCTGACGCCTCCATCAATCCCCGCGTCAAGGCGATTGTCTCAGGATAGGTGAAGGAGGCTCCACAAATCTCGACAACGGGTGCCAAATGCGGCGGGTTCATCGGATGCGCCACGACAAACCGGTGGCGTCCCGACAGACCGCCAAAGAGCAGCGACGGCATGAAAGCCGAAGTCGAACTGCCGATCACAGCAGCAATAGGGGTGAGCCGGTCAAGCTCCGCCAGAACCTGATGCTTGACCTCGATCAGTTCGGCGACACTTTCCTGCACATAGTCGGCAGATGCGACCGCCTCAGCCATTGTGGCGGCCGGCTTCACAAAGCCCCGGAGCCATTCGGCGTTGCCAATCAGGCCCTCCTGCTCCATGTCGGAGAGCGACTCGTCAATCCATTTCAGCGCTTTTTCAGTCTGGCCTGCATCGGCGTCATGAAGCAGGACTTCGCAACCACCCCGCAGGAACACGATTGCCCAGGATCTGCCGATCAGCCCTGAGCCTATGATCCCTACGCGCCGTCTTGGCATGACAAACTACAGACCTGTTCGCAGCAAATTCAACCCAGCAAGACCGTCGAGTGACGTCAAGCGCTCAGAGCTCCCGGGCCGGGTGTGGCGCCCGGCGGACATTTGCCGAGGATGATCATGCCAAGAACTTCGTCTTTGGTCACATCCTTGACATGGGCGCTTCCCACCACCTTGCCGTTCTTCATTACGCAAACTCGATCGGCCAGATCGAAAACGTCGTGGATGTCATGGCTGATGAGGAAGATGCCAATGCCATCTGCCTTGAGCTGCTTGATGAGTTCGCCGACCTGGGCCGTCTCCTGAGGCCCAAGTGCAGCGGTGGGTTCATCCATGATCAGAATGCGGGCGTTGAAGTGAATGGCCCGGGCGATTGCCACCGATTGGCGCTGGCCGCCCGAAAGCTTCGAAACCGGCTCCTTGAAGCGGCGGAAGTTCGGGTTGAGCCGGTGCATCACGGTGCGGCATTCAGCCTCCATGGCGACATCGTCCAAGGTGCCAAAAGCAGTCTTGAGCTCGCGGCCCAGATAAAGATTCGCCGCGGCATCAACATTGTCGGCGAGCGCCAGCGTCTGGTAAATCGTCTCGATGCCATACTTCTTGGCATCGCGCGGATTATTGATTTCCGCCTTTTCTCCGGCAACCATGATGTCGCCGTGGTCGCGTTTGTAGGCTCCCGAAAGAATCTTGATGAGCGTCGACTTGCCCGCGCCATTGTGGCCCAGAAGCCCGACGACTTCGCCGGGAAAGAGATCGCAGCTTGCATGGTCGACGGCCTTGATGCCGCCGAAGGCGATGGAGATGTCGCGCATCTCGACAAGCGGTGTGTTTGTCATGACTGCTTCCTTCACTTCACGCGGCGGGAATAGAGTTGGTCAAGATAGACGGCGAGCACGAGGACCACGCCTACCACGATGTTCTGAAAAGCCGCGGGCAGGTTGAGGAGCGACATGCCCGATATGATGGACTGCATCAGCAATGCGCCCATCATGGCGCCGTAGATTGTGCCGACACCACCCGCCAGCGACGTGCCGCCAATGACGGTGGCGGCAATCACATAGAGCTCGTTCAGACCCCCCAACGCGTTGGTAGCGGCATTGAGGCGGGCCGATGAGATAATGGACGAGATACCGACGAGCGCTCCCATCAGCGCGAAACACTTCACGATCATGAACTTGGTATTTATGCCGGCAAGTTCGGCGGCTTCCGGGTTGCCGCCGATGGCGTAGACGTAGCGCCCGAACATGGTGCGGGTAGCGAGGAATGACATGAGAATGCCGACAATGAGTGCGATCAGGACCGGGACGGAATATCCGGTGTAATAGATCAGGCCCTCGGCACAGCGCACCACCTGTTCACCGGCCGTGCAGATGGCGCTACCATCCTTGTTTTCGACTCCTGGCGGTATTGGGACGTTGTTTGCCTTCGCATAGTTTTCGATGAGCTTAAAGGGCCATGGGTAGGAGTTCATCACAAGCGTCGTTCCGAGGACCGCCCCGCTGCCGAGCGCTGCAAGAGTTATCTCTGCCCAGACCGGCCGCAGTGGAAACTTGAAACGAAGGCGTTGGCGGCGGCCGTTGAAAATGCCAAACACGATCGCCGCGCAAACCAACGCCGCCAGCAACCAGCTCCAGAAAGGGCCGAGCCAGCTGATCGGAATACCGCCACCGAATATTTCGTAGGTCTTGTCCATGGGAGCGACAGTTTCGCCCTTGGCCAAGTAGAAGGCGAGGCCGCTGTAAGCGAGCAAACCGCCCAACGTGACGATGAAGGCCGGGATCTTTGCGTAAGCCGTGATCGCTCCGTTGAAGGCTCCCACCAGCGTGCCAAGCGCGATGCAGGCCACAACGGCAATGATCCAGATGGCCGGATGGCCGACGCCAAGAACCGGCACAAGCTTGAAGACCTGGAGCACCGCTCCGGACACAGCTACGAGGCTGAGCATGGAGCCCACCGAAAGATCGAGTTGCCGCATGACAATCAGCAGCACCATGCCGGTGGACATAACAGCGATAGATGATGTCTGAACGAGAAGGGTCCAGAGATTCCGAGGAGTCAGGAACGAGCCGCCGAGCAGGCCGCCGAAATTGCCGCGCAAGATGCCGCTGGCGATGTCGAAGGCGCACCAGATGAGCACCAGCGCCGCGATCATGCCCAGCATGCGGGCATCGATTTCGGTAGCGCGGAAGAAACGCTTCACCGGGCCTTCCTGCTGCAAGGTGGGGTTTTGACTGCTGCTCGATGCGTTTGCCATGGCTGTCTCCGGTTTCCGGCCTCTACTTAAAGAAAAACCGCACCGCTTTTGCAAGCGGCGCGGTTGACTTTATCATAGCTGCCGCAAATCAGCAGCCGGGGACCGCGCCGGCAGCGACGCCCGCGCAAGCCTGTTCCTTGGTGATGTGGCCTGCTTCAATGGCGACATTGATGTTGGCCTTGGTGATCGGTGTCGGGGCGAGGAGGATGGAATTCATTTCCACGCCCTTCTTGCCGCCCGAGAACTTGGCCACACCGGCGATTGAGGCCATGTCGGCGCCGTCAGCGAGGGCATTGGCAGCTTCACCGGCAACCTTGCCGAGGTCCTTGGAGTTCTTCCACACGGAAACCGTCTGGGTGCCAAGGGCAACGCGGTTGATGGCGGCGAGATCGCCATCCTGGCCGCCGACCGGAATGCCGGCCATGCCCTGGGCGGTCAAGGCTGCAACAACACCCGAAGCCATACCGTCATTTTCCGCCGCCACGGCATCGACCTTGTTGCCTGTGGAGGTCAGGCACTGTTCCATGTTCTTCTGGGCAGTGTCCGGAGCCCATTTGTCGGTGAATGTCTCGCAGACATTCTTGATCTTGCCGGAGTCGAGGGCTTCCTTGAGCACTTCCATCATGCCCTGGAACAGGAAGGTGGCGTTCGGATCGCCCTTGTCGCCCTTGATAAAGGCGTAGTTGCCTTCCGGCTTCGCCTTCTGGACTTCCTGGGCAATGATGCGGCCGACACCGACGTTGTCAAAAGTGATGTAGAGGGCGTTTGGATCTTCGAACTGCACGTCATAGGCAATCGCCTTGATGCCAGCATCGTTGATCGCCTTGATCGACGGCAGGATGGCATCCGAGTCGAATGCGACGACCAGGATCACGTCGACCTTCTGCGAGATCAGGCCTTCGATGTCGGCAGCCTGTTTCTGGGCCGACGTTTGCGCGTCGGTCGAAACATAGGTGTTGCCGGCGGCTTCAACAACAGCCTTGATCGCTGCTTCATCGGTCTTCCAGCGCTCTTCCTGGAAGGTTTTCCAGGATACCGCGATGGTCTTGCCGGCAGCCATGGCTGACACAGTTGACATGCCGAGCATCAGGGCGCCCGCCATAATCGTGAAAATACTGCGCTTCATTCGTGTTGTCCTCCTCAACAGCTTATAGATCCGCGGGACGCCAACTTTATTCCGGTGAAATACCTGGCTGACACGGTTCCTGGGCTGCGGACGTTGATCGAAATTGTTTTATTTTGGCGTCCGAAAAAATCTTGCTCCATACGGCAAAAAGAGTCAACATCCTTCTCGTCGAATGGGAGCGACAGTACTGCGTGAAAGCCGACAGTGAGCAAATCAGGCGGCAGAACCGCGGCCTTGTCCTGGCAACGCTGCGCCGGGACGGCAGGCTGGCGCGGGTGGAGCTTGGCCGGGCCACGGGCCTCAGCCCTGCCACGATAACGTCGATTTCGAGCGACCTTATCGAGGAGCAAATCGTCCGGGCCTCCGAGGAGGATTTGCAGCAGCTGGCGAAGATCGGCCCCGGACGGCCGCTGGTTCGACTCGAACTCAATCCCGATGCCGCACTGGTCCTGGCCATCAAGATTTCGATCGACGAAATTGATTTCGCTCTTTCGGATTTTTCGGGAACCGTGCTCGATCGTTCGGTGGTTCATATCGCCACCTTTGAAGCCGAAGGTGAACGGTTCGGCCAGCATATCGCCAAGGAAGCAGCGGCTTATCTCGAAAAGGCCGGCATTGACCGCAAGCGCCTCCGGCACATCGGCGTGGCGGTGCAGGGCTTCGCGGATATGAACCAGGGAACCATTGTGTGGAGCCCAGCCTTCAAGGCACGCAATATTCCAATTGCAGCACCGCTGTTTCAAGCTTTTGGCGTCACATGTTCTTTCGCCAACGACGCCAATATGATTGCCCAGTTCCTGTTGAGTGGCGAACTGGCGCGATTTTCCGGCACCGCGGCGGTGGTCTATGTCGGCCCGGGCATTGGCATGGGGCTGATTATCGGGGGATCGATTTATGGCGGCAGCAGAGGATCGGCGGCCGAATTCGGACATATGAATCATATGCCCCATGGACGGCTGTGCCGCTGCGGACAGCAGGGCTGCATCGAGGCCTACGCGGCCAATTACGGCATTCACCGCGCGGCCACGGGTCTTGAAAGTGCCGAGGCGCCGCATACGGCAGTGCCGGACAGCGCCATGCGGCGGATCGAAGATGAAGCACGGGCTGGGCAGCCGGCGGCTCGCAAAGCATTTCGTGACGCAGGCCTGGCGCTAGGCTTTGGCATCGCCCGGGTCGTGGCATTGCTCAGTCCTGAAAAAATCTTCTTTGCCGGTCCCGGAACGCGGGCCTTTCCGCTGATGGAAGAGGCAATTCACGAGGGGTTGAACGAAGGACTCGTTGCCGATCTCAGGTCCGGCCTCGAAATCGAAGTGGCTGCATGGAACCGCGACATGATTGTCGATGGCATCGTCTCCGGGGCACTGCGCTATCTCGATCGCGAAGTGTTTTCGCGTCCGGGTTCTGCCTATGTCTTGCAGGCGGCTCAATAAGGATGGATATGATCAGGATGTATCTTCGCAGAGCGCGTCGCGGGCCAGCCCATGGCACTCGCGCAGCACAAAGTCGATTTCCTCTCGAGGCTCCTTGCGATGGCCGGGCGGCGGACCGGGGCGGAACGGCGACAAGAAGGTCGGTTTATGCATCCGGTTGCGCCGGGCTTTCCAGCGCGCCAGACGCCTGGCTTGTTGCGGCAGGTTGTCGAGCGCCATCTTCACCGCAGCGAGACGGCGGCCAAGTCGCGTCGCGTCGATAGTGTCATCCGACTGCGGGAGGATAGGGCTCTCAACTGGCCGGGGCTGGAACAACGGGACGAGCGGACTGTCTGCAAAGACGTGGATGCGAGGATTTGCGGCGGCAAGCCTTTGGCTGTTGCGGCTGAACCGCTGGCGCGTGTCGAACAGCTGAAACGCGATCTGTCCGCCGCCCTTTCCCACGAAAGCAAGCCCCTTGGACATTGGAAGGACTGGAGCGGGTTTCACCTTGAGCCCGCGTGCTGCGATGGCAATCAGGCGGCGCACCGCCGATTCGGTTGGGAGCAACATGCGCGACACCGCGCGGTAGAGAGACGGTGGAAGCCGCACCACCATGGCACCACTTCCCATTTCCACCATGGCGATAAGCATCGCCACGATGCGGGTGAGTGCTGCCTGATTTCTCTCGATGACTCTGTCCCA